>JBIKSZ010000090.1:0-14016 GCA_044348345.1 Roseomonas sp.
TGCAGGGCAAGGCCGGTGACGACCTGCTGCGCGGCGGGCTCGACCATGACGGGCTGACCGGGGGCGCGGGGCGCGACATCTTCGCCTTCGCCCGCGGCGACGGGCCGGATTGGCTGGTGGACTTCACCCCGGGCGAGGACCGCCTGCGGCTCGAGGGCATCACCGCCGGCGAGATCACCCAGCGCACCGAGCCGCGCTGGGAGTATCAGGGCCTCGTCCTCGATCTCGGCCAGGGCGACGAGCTCTACCTCCAGGGCATCACACGGCCCCTGACCTCGGCGGATATCGTCTTCGGGTAGCCATGATCCCTCGCGCCGCGGTTCCCCCCTCGACCGCGGCGCGGGGTTTGCTTAACTCCTGGTCATGACCGGGATCTCCATTGCCTTCACGCTGAACGGACGGCCGCAGACGCTGCCCTCCGGCACCTCGCCCACCACCTCGCTGCTCGATTGGCTGCGCGGCCCGGCCGGGCTCACCGGCACCAAGGAAGGCTGCGCGGAGGGCGATTGCGGCGCCTGCACCGTGGTGTTGGAGGAGGCCGATGGCCGCCGCACGCCGGTCAATGCCTGCCTCACTTTGCTCGGCCAGTTGCATGGCCGCGCCATCCGCACGGTGGAGGGGCTGCGCGCGCCGGATGGCACGCCGCATCCGATCCAGGTGGCGATGGCCGAGAGCGACGGCACGCAATGCGGCTTCTGCACGCCGGGCATCGTGATGTCCGCCTGGGCGCATGCAACGGAGGGCGGCGAGGTGCATGAGGCGCTGGCCGGCAATCTCTGCCGCTGCACCGGCTACCGCCCGATCGTGGAGGTCTTCTCGCGCATTGCGCCGGACGAGACCGCGCCGCCTGTTCTCGCATCGCCGTCCTCCGCGCGCTTCGAGGCGACGGGCCAGGTCTTCCATCTGCCCGCTTCGCTCGACGAATTGCTGGCGTTGCGCGCGGCGCATCCCGAGGCCTGGCTGCTGGCCGGCGGAACCGATCTCGGCCTTCGCGTCTCCGACCATCGCGAGGTGCCGCCCGCGGTGATCTGCCTGCTGAACGTGCCGGAATTGCATGTGCTGGAGGCGCGCGCGGATGGGCTGCGCATCGGCGCCGCGGTGCCCTATGGCCGCCTGCTTGATCTGTTCCGCGCCGAGCCTGGCTTCGCGCCTTTCGGCGCGCTGCTTGCCCGACTTGGCTCCCGGCAGATCCGCGGGCTGGGCACGCTGGGTGGCAATCTCGGCACGGCCTCGCCGATTGGGGATTCGCTGCCGCCGCTGGTCGCGCTGGGCGCGGTGGTGCGCGTGGCGTCGCAGCGCGGTGTGCGGGCGATGCCGGTGGACGCCTTCCTCACCGGCTATCGCCAGACCGCGCTGGCACCGGATGAGGTGGTGGTGGAGTTGCACCTGCCGCGCCCGGCTGAGGGCGCGCAGTTCGCCTGCGAGAAGATCAGCAAGCGCCACGACCAGGATATCTCGACTGTCGGTGCCGCGCTGCTGGTGCGGGAAGAGGCCGGCGTGATCGTCGACGCGCGGCTCGCCTTCGGCGGCGTTGGCGCGACGGTGGTCCGCGCGAAGGGCGCGGAAGCCGCGCTGCTCGGCAAGCCCTTCGACGCGGGCAGCGTCGCCGCCGCGGCAACGGCACTGGCAGGCGATATCGCGCCGCTTTCGGATTGGCGCGGCAGCGCGGCCTATCGCCTTGCCGTCGCGCAGGGCCTGCTGCACCGGCTGCATCTGCGCGCGACACGCCCTGACCTCGTCCATGAGGTCACTGCCTTCGGGGAGCCCAGCGATCCGCTGGCGGATCGCGTGCGGGAGAAGCTGTGATGGACGGATCGCTCCCGAGGCAGGGTGCCGGCGCTGCGCTCCGCCATGATTCCGCGCTGAAGCACACGACCGGGGAGGCGCGCTATGCCGATGATATCCCCGAGGTCCCCGGCACGCTGCATGGCGCGCTGGTGCTGTCCTCCATCCCGCATGGCACGCTGACCGCGCTGCATACGGATGCCGCGCGCGCCATGCCGGGCGTCGTCGCGATCCTTGGCCCGCGCGACATCCCCGGCAAGAACGACATCGGCCCGGCCACCAAGGAAGAGCCGCTCTTTGCCGATCCGACGGTCGAGTTCGCGGGCATGCCCTTGGCCCTCATCCTCGCCACGACGCGCGACGAAGCGCTGCGCGCCGCGGCGGCGGTGAAGGCGGAAATCGCACCGCTCGAGCCCGTGCTGAGCATCGAACGCGCGCTGGAACTCGGCCAGAATGTCGTGCCGCCGCAGGTGATCCGGCGCGGCGATGCCGCCGCCGCCATCGCGCGCGCGCCGCACCGCCTCTCGGCGGACCTCTATGCCGGCGGGCAGGAGCATTTCTACCTCGAAAGCCAGATCGCACTCGCGACCCCTGGCGAGGATGGGGAGATGACGATCGTCTCCTCCACCCAGCACCCATCCGAGGCGCAGCACATCGCCGCACGCGTGCTGGGCTGCGACTACAACCGCGTCACCGTGACCTGCCGGCGCATGGGCGGCGGCTTCGGGGGCAAGGAAAGCAACGCGAGCTGGGTCGGCGCTGCCGCGGCCTTCGCCGCGCGGGTGACCGGCCGGCCGGTGAAGCTGCGCCTGTCGCGCCGCGCCGACATGATCGCGACCGGCAAGCGCCATCCCTTCCTGTATCGCTGGACCGCGGGCTTCGACGACACGGGTCGCATCCTGGGGCTGGAGGCGCTGCTGGCGGCCGATGGCGGCTGGAGCCTCGACATGTCGGGCGGCGTCGTCTTCCGCGCGATCACCCATGCGGTGAATTGCTGCGACGTGCGCGACATCGCGCTGACGGCGCAGGCGGTGAAGACCAACACTGTCTCCAACACCGCCTTCCGGGGCTTCGGCGGCCCGCAGGGCGCGCTGCTGATGGAGGATGTGGTCCACCGCGTCGCCGCTGCGCTCGGCCTGCCGGCCGAGGAGGTGCGCGCGCGCAATTTCCTCGGCGCCCAAGGCAATTCGGATGTCCTGCCCTATGGCCAGAAGGTCGAGGGCGACCTGATCGAGCGCGTCTGGGCGGAAGCGCACCGTGATTCCGAATGGGATCGCCGCCGCGCCGAGATCGCCGCCTTCAATGCGCAGCACCCGACGCTGCGGCGCGGGCTTGGCAGCATGGTGCTGGCCTTCGGTATCTCCTTCGGCCTGCGTCACCTGAACCAGGCCGGCGCGCTGGTGCATGTCTATTCCGACGGCTCGATCCGCCTGAACCATGGCGGCACCGAGATGGGGCAGGGGCTGTTCATCAAGATCGCCCAGGTCGTGACCGAGGTCTTCGGCGTGGATCTCGACCGCGTCGCGATCACCGCGACCTCGACGGCGGAGGTGCCGAACACCGCGCCCACCGCGGCCTCCACCGGATCGGACCTCAATGGCTGGGCGGCGCACAACGCCGCGCTCACAATCCGGGACCGCATGGCGGAGGTAGCGGCCCAAAAGTGGGGCATCGCGCCGGCGGCGGTGGTCTTCGCCGATAACCGCGTCTGGGCCGAGCGTGTGGGCGGGAACAAGGTGCTCGACTTCGGTGAACTCGCGAAGCTGTGCTTCCTGGAACGCGTGAGCCTCTCCGCCACCGGCTTCTACAAGACGCCCGACATCCATTGGGACCCGGTGGCGATGAAGGGGCACCCCTTCTTCTACTTCTCCTACGGCGCTGCTGTGGCGGAAGTGATCGTGGATACGCTGACGGGCGAGCATCGCTGCCTGCGCGCCGACCTGGTGCAGGATTGCGGGCGCAGCCTCAATCCGGCGGTGGATCGCGGCCAGATCGAAGGCGCCTTCGTCCAGGGCATGGGCTGGCTGACCTGCGAGGAATTGTGGTGGGACGGGCAGGGGCGGCTGCGCACCGTCGGGCCGTCCACCTACAAGATCCCGGGCTCGCGCGACGTGCCACCGGCGATGAACCTGCGGTTGCTGGAAGGTGCGCCGGTGCGCGTTGAGACGATCTTCCGCTCGAAGGCAGTGGGCGAGCCACCGCTGCTGCTGGCGACCAGCGTTTGGAATGCGCTGAAGGATGCGATCGGTACGCCCGACCTCGACCTGCCGGCGACGCCCGAACGCGTGCTGATGGCGATCCGTCGGAAAGGCTGACACAGGCCCTGCCGCCCGCGCTATCCTGCCGCGAACCACCACGGGAGGATGGCATGTCAGGGCAGCAGGGCCCCGCGATCCGGGCCTTCTTCGACGAGGCGACGAACACCGTCAGCTACCTGGTCTGGGACCGGGCGACGCGGCGCGGTGCTGTCATTGACCCCGTGCTGGATTGGGACAACCGGTCCGGGGAGGCCGATCTCGCCTCCGCCAAGGCGATCCTTGACGCCGCGAAGGAAGAAGGCGTCGCGGTGGAGTGGGTGCTTGAGACGCATGTGCATGCCGACCACCTCACCGCGTCCCCCTGGATCAAGCGCGAAACCGGCGCGCGCATCGGCATTGGCGAGGGCGTGAAGCAGGTCCAGACGATCTTCCGCCCCGTCTTCGGCCTCCAGGACATGCGGCCCGAGGGTGGCGATTTCGACCACCTGTTCCGCGATGGCGAGCGGTTCCGGATCGGCAGCCTGGATGTGGAGGTGATGCACCTGCCTGGCCACACGCCGGCCTGCCTCGCCTATCGCATCCTGCCGGCGCAATCCGATCCTGATGGCGTGTCCGATGTCTTCGTTGGCGACACGCTGTTCATGCATGACTACGGCACGGCGCGGTGCGACTTCCCAGGCGGGGATGCGCGCACGCTGTTTCGTTCCGTCCGTCGCCTGCTGTCGCTGCCGCCGGAGACGCGGCTGTGGATGTGCCATGACTACAAGGCGCCCGGCCGCGATCACTACGCCTGGCAGAGCACGGTGGCGCAGCAGCGCGCCGAAAATCCGCATGTGAAGGATGGCACAACGGAAGACGAATTCGTGGCCTTCCGCACCGCGCGCGATGCCAAGCTCGCAGCACCGACGCTGCTGCTGCCCTCCATCCAGGTGAATATCCGCGCTGGCCGCTTCCCACCGGCGGAAGCGAATGGCGTGCGCTATCTGAAGATCCCCGTGAAGGAAAAGCGCCCGGGCCTGGCCTTGTCCTGACCGCGCCGCTTCCGCAATCTCGCGCCCGCGTTGGATGCGGGAGAATGGCGGATGCAGCTCGGCATGGTTGGCCTCGGCCGGATGGGGGCGAACCTCGTGCGGCGGCTCGCGCGGGCCGGCATCGGCGCGGTGGTGTGGGATCGCGATCCGGCAGCCGTCGCGGCGCTGGCGGCCGAAGGCGCCGAGGCCGCGAGCGACCTTGCCGATCTCGTCCGCTGCCTGCCCGCACCGCGCGCCGTTTGGGTGATGCTGCCGGCGGGGGATGCGACGGAAGGTGCGCTTTCCGAACTCGCCGCTCTGCTCTCGCCCGGCGACACGCTGATCGATGGTGGCAACGGCATGTGGAAGGACGCGGTGCGCCGCGCCGCGCTGCTGCGCGAGCGCGGCGTGGACTTCCTCGATATCGGCACCTCGGGCGGGGTCTGGGGGCTCGCGCGTGGCTATTGCCTGATGATCGGCGGGCCGGCCGCGCCGGTCGCGCGGCTCGATCCCATCTTCGCGGCGCTCGCACCGGGAGAGGCAGCGGCGCCGGCGACGCCCGGACGCGATGCCGGCGCGGATCCGCGGCCGCCGCAAGGCTATGTCCATTGCGGGCCGAATGGCGCGGGGCACTTCACCAAGATGGTCCACAACGCCATCGAATACGGGATGATGCAGGCGATGGCCGAGGGCCTCGAACTGCTGCAGGCGCATGGAGATGACATGCCCGTGCCCGACATCACCGAAGCCTGGCGGCGCGGTTCCGTCGTCGCCTCCTGGCTGCTGGACCTGACGGCGCAGGCGCTGGCGGCGGATGGGGAATTGTCGTCCTACTCCGGCCGCGTCGGGGATTCGGGTGAGGGGCGCTGGGCCGTGCAGGCAGCGATCGAAAGCGCGGTGCCGGCGCCGGTTCTGTCCGCCGCGCTTTATTCCCGTTTCCGGTCGCGCCAGGCCGGCCCCTTCGCGGATCGCGCGCTGAGCGCGATGCGCAATGCCTTCGGCGGGCATCTCGAACCCAAATGAGCCTTGAGATCACGCATTGCATCGTCGTAATGGGCGTCAGCGGCGCCGGCAAGAGCACGGTCGGCGGACTGATCGCCGAGCGCCTCGCCCTCGGCTTCCGCGACGCCGATGATTTCCACCCACCGGCGAATATCGCGAAGATGAGCGCGGGCCAGCCGCTCACGGACGCGGATCGCTGGCCCTGGCTGGATGCGATCGGCGCGCATCTTGTCGCGCATCGGGGCAGGGGATGCGTCGTCACCTGTTCCGCGCTGAAGCGCGCCTATCGCGACCGGCTGCGCGGCGCCGCGGCGGGGCTACGCTTCATTCACCTGCATGGGGAGATCGCGCTGGTCGCCGCGCGGCAGGCCGCGCGGCAGGGCCATTTCATGCCGGCCGCGCTGGTGGCCAGCCAGTTCGCCACGCTGGAACTGCCGGAGGCCGAGCCGGATGTGATCGCGCTCGACGTCGCGGCAACGCCGACGGACATCGCAGAAGCGGCGATCCGCGCGCTCGGCGGCTGACGCCGAGGTGTAGCGGTCGCCTCTTGGCCGGGGCGGGCGCTGCATGCTTCACTCTGCAACGGAGGGAGGGCGCCGCCAGGGACGTCCGCCGCGGCGGCCAGCCGGGGACGGAGGAGCCGCATGCGCATCGCCATCCTGTCCGACATCCATGCCAATCGCGAAGCCTTCGAAGCGTGCCTCGAGGACGCCGCGCGCCGTGGCGCGCAGCGCCTGGTGCTGCTCGGCGATATCGTCGGCTATGGCGCGGAGCCCGGCTGGACGGTGCTGCGTGCGATGGAACTCGCAGCCAGCGGCGCGGTGGTGGTCAAGGGCAACCATGACGAAGCGGCGGTGCGCGATCGCGGCGGCATGTCCGAAGACGCCGCGGCTGCCGCCGCCTGGACGCGCAGCGTGCTCGATGCCGAAGCCAAGGCCTGGCTGGAGGCCTTGCCGCTGGAGGTGGCGGAGGAAGACCGGCTCTACGTCCATGCGGATGCACATGACCCGCCGCGTTGGACCTATGTGCGCGATGCGGAGGATGCGCGGCGCGGGCTGGCGGCGGTCGGAGCACGGCTCGTCTTCTGCGGGCACACCCATGTCCCGGCGCTGTTCGGTCTGACGGCGACGGCAAAGCTGGTGAGCTTCACGCCTGTCGCCGGCGCCGCGGTTCCGTTGCTGCGCCCGCGCCGCTGGCTGGCGGTGCTGGGCGCGGTGGGCCAGCCACGCGATGGCGATCCGGCGGCGGCCTATGCGATGCTCGACACAGCGGCAAGCAACTACACGCTGCTGCGCGTCCCCTACGATGCCGAGAGCGCGGGGGCGAAGATCCGCGCGGCGGGATTGCCGGAGCGCCTCGCCACCCGCCTGCTGCGGGGGCGCTGAGATGGCGCGCATGTCCTTCGCTGAAGGCGAGGTCGTGGACGGCTTCCGCATCGGTGCCCGGCTGCATGTCGGCGGCATGGCGACCCTGTGGGAAGCGACGCATCCCGACCACCACATCCCGATCCTGCTGAAGGTGCCGCGTCTCTCGGAAGGCGAGGATCCAGCGGCCATCGTCTCCTTCGAGATGGAGCAGATGATCCTGCCGCGGCTTGCGGGGCCGCATGTCCCGCGCTTCCTGGGCGCGGGCGGCTTCGACGCCCGGCCCTATATCGCCATGGAGCGCATCCCCGGCGGATCGCTGCTGCCGCTGGTGGAACGCTTGCCGTTGCCGATCGCGGAGGTGGCCGAGATCGGCGCGCGCGTGGCGGATGCGCTGGATACGCTGCACCGGCAGCATGTGGTCCATCTCGACGTGAAGCCGTCCAACATCCTGATGCGGCCGAGCGGGGAGGCGGTGCTGGTGGATTTCGGCCTGTCGCACCACGCGCAGCTGCCCGATTTGATGGAGGAGGAATTTCGGCTGCCCTATGGCACTGCGCCCTATATGGCGCCGGAGCAGATCATGGGCATCCGCTGCGAGGCGAGGAGCGACCTCTTTGCCCTCGGCGCCATGCTCTATTTTTTCACCACCGGCGAGCGGCCGCATGGCGATCCGCAGCGCCTGTCGGGGCTGAAGCGCAGGCTTTGGCGCGACGCGACGCCGCCACGGATGCTGCGCCGCGACTGCCCCGACTGGCTGCAGGAGATCATCCTGCGCTGCCTGGAGGTGCTGCCCGAGCGCCGCCACCCGACGGCCGCGCAGCTTGCCTTCGACTTGCGCCACCCCGAGCAGATCGCGCTCACTGCGCGTGCGCGAAAAGAGCGCCGGGACGGCTGGGCGAAGACCCTCCAGCGTCGCTTCCACCCCGATCACAAGCCGCGTTTCGCCCGCACCGGCCACGACGCTCTGCAGGAAGCCACGGCACCGATCGTCGCCGTGGCGGTGGACCTTACGGCCGATGCCGCGCTGCAGGACGCGTTGCGCGCGACCGTCGGGTGCATCCTGCAGACCGTGCCGGGCGCGCGCCTCGCCTGCCTGCATGTGCTGCGGCAGAACCGCATCGCGCTCGACACCACGCTCGATGCGGCGGGGAACAACAAGCATGTGCAGCGGCTGGTGGAACTGCGCCACTGGGCCGCGCCGCTCGGCCTGGCGGAGGGCCGCATCACCTTCCACGTGCTGGAGGCGGTGGATGCGGCGGCGGCGATTCTCGACCATGCGCGCGTCAATGGCGTGGACCACATCGTGATGGGCGCACGCGCGCGCTCGCTGCGCCGCCGCATGCTCGGCAGCGTTTCGGCCGAGGTCGCCTCCGAGGCGCCGTGCAGCGTCACGGTCGTGCGGGCCCGCGCCGCCGCGGCGGCGGGGCACGCGGAGATGGAGACGCTGCAGGAGGGCTGATGCGCAGCCTGTCGCTCGCGCGCCTCCGGCAGATGGGGGAGAGGGCGGCCTAGAAGCCGACCTTGTCGCCGCCCTTGAGGCTCAGGATCTCGCGCGCTTCGTCAGGGGTTGCGATCTCCATGCCCAGCCCCTCGATAATCTGGCGGGCCAGGCGCACCTGCTGGGCGTTGCTTTCGGCGAGCTTGCCGGGGCCGGCCCAGAGGCTGTCTTCCAGCCCGACGCGCACATTGCCGCCCATCGCGGCCGCCATTGCGGCGATGCGCAGCTGCGACGCGCCGGCGCCAAGCACCGACCAGCGATACTGGTCGCCGAACAGCCGGTCGGCGGTGCGCTTCATGTGAGTCACGTCTTCCGGATGGCTGCCGATGCCGCCCTGGATGCCGAACACCGTCTGGATGAACAGCGGTGCCTTCACCAGCCCGCGATCGAGGAAGTACTTCAGGTTATAGAGATGCGCGGTGTCGTAGCACTCGAACTCGAAGCGCGTGTCGTTCTCGGCGCAGCTGGTCAGGATGTGCTCGATATCGGCGAAGCTGTTCCGGAAGACGATGTCCTTGTTGGAGATGTAGTCGCGCTCCCACTGGTGCTGAAAATCCTTGAAGCGGTTGAGCATCCCGAACAGGCCGAAATTCATCGAGCCCATGTTGAGGCTCGCGACCTCGGGCTTGAAGGTGGCGGCGGGGGACACCCGCTGCTGGATGGTCATGGTCGGCGCGCCGCCGGTGGTCAGGTTCAGCACGCAGTCGCTGCGCTGCTTGATCACGCGCAGGAAGGGCGCGAAGGCCTCCGGCGTCTGGTCCGGGCGGCCATCCTTCGGGTCGCGCGCGTGGAGATGAACGATGGCGGCACCCGCTTGCGCCGCGCCGATCGCGGCATCGGCGATCTCCTGCGCGGAGACGGGCAGATGCGGCGACATCGAAGGCGTGTGGATCGCCCCCGTGACGGCACAGGTGATGATGACCTTGCGGCTGAGCTTGCCGGACATGCGCTGCCTCCCATCGGTGTGGGCTGAGGGTGGCGGCGTGGCGGCGCGGATGCAAGGCGGGGGGCGAGGCGGCCGGCGAGCCGGCCGCCTGCCTCAGCGCTTGATGCCGAGCACCTTCCGCAACTGGCCGAGCATGGCGAGCGCGGGCTCGCCCAGCTCCTCCTCCGGCCCCGCCACGCCTTCCACCGTATTCAGCGCGCGGCGGCGCTCGGCGCGGGAGGGCAGCAGGGTCGGCAGGGCGGCCAGCGCTTCCTCGGCGGCGAGTTCGACGATCAGCGTCTGCTCGCGGATCAGCGCCTGGCGCGCGGCGGAGGTCATCTCCGCAAACGGTGCCTCGCCGGTCAGCACGGCCTGGCTCCGCGCAAGGCGAGAGCGGCGCACGCCGCCGCGCGCGCGGGCCAGCAGGATCATCATGCGGATCACCGCCTCGGCGTAGCCGCCCTCCGCGACGTTGGAGAGCGCGGCCTGCACCTCCGGCGCGTCGGCCAGCGCATCGGCGGTCTCGGCGGCTTCCTCCTCCGGCGTGCCGTCCGTGACGCCCATCGCGGCCAGCCCGCCATAGACGGCGTGGAAGGCCGCCTCGGTCCAGGCGTCGCGCATGTCGCGCCAGGTGTCGAGGCCGGCTCCCACCTGTGCGGCCATGGCGCGCTCGGCGGCGACGAAGGGGTTGTCGGCGGCGGCTGGCGCGCGGTTCTGCTGCACGCGCTCGGCCGCGGCGGCGAAGGGCGCCATGAAGGGGTTGAGATCGGAGAGGAGCGTCCGGCGCAGCCGCAGCGGATGCATCTTCCGGCGGAGCTCGGCACTCGCCTCCGTCGTCATCTGGCGGATCGCCGGGCTGACGGCGAGGTCGTAGATGGTCTGGTTGGCGGCGGCGATCTTCGCCACCGCCGGGAAGGCCTCGTTCTCCGCCTCGCCCGACAGGGTGCGGATATCGGCGATGGTGCGCGCGACGAGCTCCACCTGGTAGCCGGCGTTCACCCCGCTGCCCTCGGTGTCGGTGATGCGCATCTCATAGAGCCCGGGGGCCACCGCCTCGATCATCTCGAGCGTGTTGGCGATCTCGGTGTGTTCCTTGTTCGCCACCTTGCCGCTGACGAAGATGCCGAGATGCCCGATATCGTCATGCACGAGATAGACGATGGTCTGGCCGAGCTTCCGGATTTCCTTCTCGTCGCGATAGACATCGGCGATCCAGCGCAGCGCCTGGCCGGGCGGGGTGATGTTGTCGCCGGCCGAGGCGAAGACGATGATCGGCGAGCGGATGGCGCGCATGTTGAAGGTGGCGCCGTTGCTGGACGGGCCCGCGCTGATCTCACCGCGCGCGAAGCGGTCGCCGATGAACAGGTTCTCGACGATCCAGCGGATCTCGTCGCGGTTCATCAGGAAGTAGCCGCCCCACCAGCGCTCGAATTCCAGGAAGCGCTCGGGTTCGGTGTCGGCGCGCTCATAGAGCGACCAGTACTTGTGGAACCAGGTGTTGGCGGGGGAGAGGGCCTCGAAGTTCAGCACCAGATTGGCGCCGTCGAAGCGCCCATTGCCGAGATCGGCCAGCAGCGCGGCGGGCCAGGACCCGCCCGCGAGGCCGCCCGTGTAGCGCATCGGGTTGCGGCCCTTCTCGCCAGCCCAGTAGGACAGCGGCGCGCCGTTCAGCACCAGCGGGCCCATCAGCTCGGGGTCGGAGGCGCCGAGCATCATCACCGCCCAGCCACCCTGGCAATTGCCGATCACCACCGGCTTCGGCGCCTGCGGGTGCAGCTCATGCACCTTGCGCAGGAAGGTGCGCTCAGCCGCGGTGATGTCGAGGATGGTCTGCCCGGGTTCCGGATCGCGGAAGAAGATCACGAAATAGACCGGGTGGCCGCGGCGCAGCGCGACGCCGACCTGGCTGTCGGATTTGAAGCCGCCGATGCCAGCGCCATGGCCCGCGCGCGGGTCGATGATGACGAAGGGGCGCATCGTCGCATCGGTCGCGGGGAAGCCGCTCGGCGGGCGGATGCGGACCAGCGCGTAGTTGCAGGGCCGCGGCAGGTTGCGGCCGTCCACCAGCATGTCCCATTCGAAGACGAGGACCGGCGGGCAGCCTTCCTTCTCATGCTCGACGAAGGCGTTGCCGGCGCGGCGCATCGTGTCCCAGAACAGGATCGAGCGCTGGGTCGCATCCACCGCGTACTCCATCGCGTCCTGCATGACCGACAGCGGGCTGCGCCCGAAGAAGGGCAGCAGGGCGGGGGCGGCGGGGGGCTTCGGCGTGAAGGCCTGCGCCTGGCGGGTGGCCACCTCGGCCAGGCTGCGGGCCTGGTCGAGCACGCGGCTCATCGTCTCGGCGCCCTTGGCGCCGAGTTCGCGGCCGGGAAGCGGGGGCAGGGCGGTCACAGCGCGATCATCCCTCCAGCTGGTGATGCTGCGATGCACAATATAGCCGGGGAGGGTTACCACGCGGATGACGTCTTGCCCATGTTGCGGGCAAGGTCAGCGCTTCGTACCGGGCGGCCGAAGGTTTCACCTTCGGCCCTCAGGCGCCGGCGCCTGCTCCGCAGGCTTGGCTCGTCATGCCGGAGGCATGCGTTCCGCATGACGCATAAGCGGCGGGCCGCATTCGCGGCCTCGGCCTGCTTTGCAGGCCGCAGGTCATTCATTCAACCCGTTGGGTATCAGCGCCCCTGCCGGGCCCCCGGCACCCGCTCACCCACGAAGGCCGCCAGCGCCGTGGTGGCCGGGCTCGCGCGGGGGGCGGCCAGCAGGGCGATCTCGACCTCGGGCAGGCTGGGCCAGCCATCGGCGGCCTGCAGCGCCTGCAGCCCGTCCGGCACCATCGCCCGCGGCAGCACCGTAACGCCGAGCCCGGCCCGCACCGCCGCGATCGTCCCGGCGAAGGAGGGGCTGGTATAGGCGATGTCCCAGGGCAGCCCGACCTGGTCGAGCGCCCCCACCGCCCGGCGCCGATAGACGCAAGGGGCGGGGGAGAGCACCAGCGGCAAGCGCCCCGCCGCGGCATCGGGCGGCTGGCGGCCGCGGCCGACAAAGACCGGAAGCTCACGCCAGAGCGGCCGGCTGCCGGGATAGGGGTCGGCCGGGTCCTGCTTCACCACGATCAGGTCCTGCTCCCCGCGGCCGAGGGACTCCACCAGCCGGAGCGTCAGGTCGCAGGTGACGTGCAGGCGCAGCTGCGGGTGGCGCTCGGCGAAGGCGGCCAGGATGGCCGGCAGGTACTGGGTGGCGAAATCCTCGGGCGAGGCGAAGCGAACCTCGCCCGCCAGATCGGCGGCGCGGTTGCGCGCGACCATCGCTTCGGCCAGCGCCAGCATGCGCCGTGCATCGCCGAGCAGCGCCTCGCCCTCGGCGGTGATGGCGACGTTGCGCTTGTCCCGCTCGAAGAGGCGGCAGCCGAGGATCTCCTCGAGCTTGGCGATCTGCATCGAGACAGCGGATTGCGACCGCCCGACGCGCCCGGCCGTGCGGGAGAAGCTTAGCGTCTCGGCCAGCGCGACGAAGGCGCGGAGCAGGGCGGTGTCGAGATCGGCCATCGCCTCGGCCGCTACCCTGGTGCTGCCGGCGCTGTCAAACGGCGGCGTCGGCGAATTGCAGCGCGGCGAGCCGGGCATAGAGCCCGCCCTGCTGCACCAGCGCGTCATGGGTACCGGCGGCGACGATGCGGCCGGCCTCCATGACCAGGATGCGGTCGGCGCGGCGGACTGTCGCCAGCCGGTGCGCCACGACCAGCGTGGTGCGCCCGTGGGAGAGGCGTTCCAGCGCCTGCTGCACGGCGCGTTCGGAT
Organism: Roseomonas sp.; assembly: GCA_044348345.1. GTDB lineage: Bacteria > Pseudomonadota > Alphaproteobacteria > Acetobacterales > Acetobacteraceae > Falsiroseomonas. The sequence goes on from JBIKSZ010000090.1 coordinate 13,642, forward strand.
TCCGCATCCAGCGCGCTCGTCGCCTCGTCCAGCAGCAGGATCGGCGCGTCGCGCAGGATGGCGCGCGCGATGGCGATGCGCTGGCGCTGCCCGCCCGAGAGCGTGACACCGCGGGCGCCGAGCGGCGTCGCATAGCCCTCCGGCAGGGCGGTGATGAACTCATGCGCGGCCGCGGCCTCGGCGGCGGCGCGGATCTCGGCCTCGGTGGCCTCGGGGCGGCCGTAGCGGATGTTCTCGGCCGCACTGGCGCCGAAGATCAGCGGCTCCTGCGGCACCAGGCCGATGCGCCGGCGCAGCGCCCGCGGGTCAAGGCGGGTGGCGTCCACGCCATCCACCGTCACGCGGCCCGATTGCGGGTCGTGGAACCGCAGCAGC
>JBIKSZ010000276.1:0-4259 GCA_044348345.1 Roseomonas sp.
GATCGCGTAGGCGGTGGGCGATGGCTACACCTTCGGCATCGGCAGCGCCGGCGCCATCGCGATCTCGCCGAGCCTCGGCCGTGGCACGCCCTATGACCCGATGCGCGACCTGGCGCCGGTGACCATCGCGGCGCTGGTGCCGGAGCCGGTGGTGGTCCCCGCCGCCTCCCCCTTCCGCAACCTGCAGGAGCTGATTGCCGGCGCGCGGGCGCGGCCGGGGTCGCTGAACTATGGCTCCACCGGCAATGGCAGCATGCCGCATCTGGCCGCCGCGCAATTCGCCGCCGCGGCGGGGCTGCAGATGGTGCACATCAGCTACAACAGCGGCGGCCAGCTTGCGACCGCGATCCTGCGCAACGAGGTGCAGCTTGGCTTCGCCGACCTGCCGGTGCTGCTCGGCAATATCCAGGCCGGCAGCATGCGCGCGCTCGCCGTGGGCACCGAACAGCGCCTGCCCTGGATCCCCGATGTGCCGACCTTCCGTGAACTCGGGCTGCCGCAGGTGGATGCCAGCAACTGGCACGGGCTGATCGCGCCGTCGCGCATGGCGCCCGGGCCGCTCGCTGCGATCCGCCGCGCAGCGATCGGCGCGCTGCAGGATGCCGAAGTGCGGCGCCTGCTGCATGAGCAGGGCGCGATCCCCGGCGGCAACAGCTCCGAGGAGTTCGGCGCCTTCATCCAGGCCGAGATCGCCAAGTGGGGCGAGGTCATCCGGCGGAACAACATCACCGCTGACTAAGGGGCGCCCTCAGCCCTGGCCGAGGAAGCGGAGGATGTCCTCGGCCAGCAGTTCCGGCGTCTGCAGCGCCATGAAGTGACCGCTCGCGATGGTGCGGAAGACCGCACCGGGGATCGCGGCGGCGACCGGCGCAACGCGATCCGGCGGTCGCGTCTGGTCATGCTCGCCAGCCAGCACCAGGGCGGGGCAGCGAATTCGACCGAGCTGCGCGGTCATGTCGAGGCTGGCCAGCATGCGCATCGTCGCCGCCCAGCCTTCCGCGCTGGCGCCGAGGCGCTGCGCGCGGGTGGCCGCGAAGCGCGCAGCATCGGTTCGGAGCACGGGCGGCCAGCCGGTCTCGAGCCCGGCATCCACCACGCTGCGCGTGCCCGCCCGGGCCAGGTCATCGGCCTTGTCGAGCAACGCCTGGCGCGCCGCTTCGGGCACACCCGTGGCGGGCGAGGTCGCAACGACGGCGCGCACACGCTGCGGCCAGCACGCCGCGAGATGCAATGCCACCGCGCCGCCCACCGCCGTGCCAATCGGCACGATAGGCCCAGCGATTCCGAGCGCCTCGAGCAGCGCCATCGCGTCGCGGCCAGCAGCGTCGATGGTCAGGGGCGCTGGCAGCCGTTCCGACAAGCCCGCGCCGCGCTGGTCGTAGCGCAGCACGCGGAACCTCGGCTGCAGCAGCGGCAGCAGCGCGTCCCAGCTGTCGAGCGACCCGCCCATCTCATGCAGCAGCAGGAGCGTCGTCGCCCCTGCCCCGCTCAGCTCATAGCGCAGCGCGACCTCGCCGGTGTCGAGCCAGGGCATCAGGCGCTCGCATCCCCGCGCAGGTCGAGCGACCAGGCGTCCGGCACCAGCCGGTATCCCATGCCGTCGCGCGCAAGATGGGCGAAGGCCGGGAAATGCAGATGCATACCCGCAATGGCGAGCCGGTCGGTCGCCACCTGATCGAAGACGCGCCGGCGCGTGGCCTCGGCCGTGCTGCGATCCACATCAACCAGCATGCCGACCTCCGGGCGCGGAACCTGGAGTTCCGGCACATGCACCACATCGGCCCAGATCAGCAGGTTGTCATCGCCATCGGCGATCATCAGGCCGGTATGGCCAGGCGTGTGGCCCGGTAGATGCAGCGCCGTGACGCCGGGGAAAAGCGCGCCGCCGGTGAAAGGTTCGATGCGACCGCGATAGGCCGCGAGGCCAGCACGTGCTGTCGCCGCCATCGCGCGCGCCCGCGCCGGATCGGCAGCGCGCGCCAGGGCGGCGTCATCGTTCCAATAGGCGATCTCGGCTTCATGCACGCGGAGCGTCGCATTGGGGAAGCGCGGGCGACCTTCGGCATCCACCAGCCCGCCGGCATGGTCGGGATGCAGATGGGTCATCAGAAGCGTGTCCACCTCCTCCGCCGCGACGCCAGCCGCCAGCAGATTGGACTGCAGCTGGCCGGTGGTGGGCTTAATCGGGCCGCAGCCACTATCCACCAGCGCGGTGCGCCCGCTGGCGCGGATGAGGAAGCCATGCACGGCGGTGCGGCGCGGCACGGGGCGGAAGGCGGCGTGCAGCATGGCGGCGGCCTCCGCCTCCGCGATGCCCACCACCGTCGCCAGCGGTGCATCCTGATGCCCGTCATTCAGCGCCGTGACACCGATCGCACCGACGCGGCGATGATGGACGCCCGCAACCTGGCGGTCAGGTGGAACGGCCACGGCTCAGCCCTCCTCGAAGGCGGTCGCGCGCATGGAAGGGCGCGCGGCGAAGCTCCGCTCCCAGGCGGCGAGCCGCGGGCAGGCTGCACGCCAGTCAAGCTGCGGGAAGCGGAAATCCATATAGGCGCAGGCGATCGCGATGGTGATCTGCGCGACACCGACCGGGGTTGCCGCGATGGCCTCAATCTCCGCTTCGAGCGCCGCCAGCACGGCCTCTGTCTTCCGCGCGAAGCCGTCGAGCCAGGCGGGCATCGGGTGCGGCTTGTCGCGCTCGTTCCGCCACAGGACCAGCAGGTCGAGGAAGCCGTTGGCCAGCGCGTGGCGGCGCAGTTCAAGCTGTCGCGCTCCAGCATCGCGCGGGACCATCAGCCCGCCGCCGGCAAGAGTGTCGAGGTGGTCGATAATGACGAAGCTGTCGTACAGCACCGTCCCATCCGCCAGCACCAGCGCCGGGATCTTGCCGAGCGGGTTGTCCGCCAGCAGGGCGGGCGGTGTCTGCGCCATGCCGGCCACCGTGCGGACCTGCCGGAGCTGCCCGGTCAAACCCAACTCATGCGCGGCGACCATCACCTTCCGCACGAAGGGTGATCGGGGCGACCAGTGCAGATTCATGCCGTGCCTCGGTGCAGTGCAAGGATGTGGCGGCGGCTCGGCACATTCTCGCCTTCACCGCCCGATCAGAGTGCCCATGCTGTCGGCGGAACGCACGCGCGGCAACCGGGGGCGCGCGCTTGATTTGGCTGGCCGGCAACAAACGCACCAGTCTCAGCCGCTGTCCTGCGCTTCGCGATCGTCGGCAAATTGCAGTCGCGCCCCTCGGCGCAGCAGTGGCTCCCGGGCCGGGATGAAATGCGCCCGAGAGTCTCGTGACAGACGGCGCGCGCGGTGACTAAGCTCGCCACAGTGCACGAGGGAGGAAGTAAACAAATGTCCATGCGCATGACGCGCCGCGCCGCCATCGGTGCCGGCCTTGGCAGTTTCATGATCGGCGGCAAGGCGCTGGCCGCTTGGCCCGACCGCCCGATCACGCTGATCGTCCCTTACCCGGCCGGTGGCGGCACGGACATCGTGGCGCGCACGCTGGCGCCGCTGATGGAGCGCGAGCTGCGCGCCACCATCAACGTCGTGAACCGCGCAGGCGGCGGCGGCATCACCGGCCACGAAGCGATCGCCCGCGCCCAGCCCGATGGCTACACGATCGGGATGATCACCAACGATCTGTCCTTCTACACCCATCTTGGCCAGTCGCGGCTGACGCATCGTGACTTCGCCAAGATCGGCCAGACCAACGAGATCGTCGGCAGCGTGACCGTGAAGGCGGATGCGCCCTATCGCCGCCTGTCCGACCTGATCGACGCGATCAAGGCCAATCCCGGCCGCCTGCGCGGCACCGGCGCGGCCCCTGGTGTGAACTGGCATGTCGGCTTCCTCGGCATGGCCGACAGCCTGCGGATCGACCCGCGCACGGTGATCTGGGTGCCCGCACAGGGCGGCACGCTGGGCCACCAGGATGTGGCGGCGGGCGGTTCGGAATTCTCGACCTCCTCGCTGGCCGAGGCGCGCGCCCTGCTGGAGGCGCAGCGCGTACGCACGCTAGCCCTGATGGGCGATGCGCGCGCGGAGCAGTTCCCCGACATCCCGACCCTGAAGGAGGCGACAGGCAGCGACTGGACCTTCTCCGTCGTGCACGGCATGGGCGGCCCGCGCGGCCTGCCGGCCGATATCCGCAATCGCCTGAACCAGGCACTCAGCCGGGCGCATGCCAGCGAGGAGTTCCAGGCGGCGATGCGCCAACGCACGATCCGCGCCGTCAATCGCCAGCCCGATGC
>JBIKSZ010000277.1:0-4249 GCA_044348345.1 Roseomonas sp.
TCTCCCGCGTGGTGAGCAGCCGGGAGATCCTGGTGGACCACGCCAATTGGGCGTCCGGCGCCGCGCGCGGGCGGATCACGACAGACCAGCGCGTGGTGGATGTCTCGCCGGCGAATGACTGGTCGGGGGTGCGCGTCTGGTATCCGGGCACGAACGACCTCGGCACCACCGCCTTCCCGGTGCGCGGCTTCGTCCATGCCGGACCGCTGCGCATGGCGTCGCGCTGAAAGCCAGCGCCGATCCTTGATCCGCGCTGCCGCTGCGGCATTGTGGCGGCAGAACCGATACGTCCGGAGGAACGCCCAGCATGCGCCTGACCCGCCGCGGCCTTGTCGCCGCGACCACCCTTCTCGCCGCCCCGTCGGTGGCGCGGGCGCAGGCCGCCTGGCCGGACCGGCCCGTGCGGGTGATCGTGCCCTTCCCCGGCGGCTCGACGCCCGACATCGCGGCACGCGCGGTGGCAACCCATTTCCAGCAGGTCTTCGGTCAGCCCTTCGTGGTGGACAACCGCGCCGGCGGCGGCGGGGCGATCGGGACGGATGCCATCGCCAAGGCGACGGATGGGGCGACGATCGGCGTCTCGATCGGCGGGCCGGGCAGCACGGCGCGGGTGCTGAACCCGCAGCTGCCCTATGACCCGGCGACGGACCTTGCGCCCATCTCGCTGCTGGTGCGGCTGCCGATCGTCTTCGCGGTGCATCCCTCCGTGCCGGCGCGGGACCTCAATGAGTTCATCGCCCATGCGCGGGCGAATCCGGGGCGGCTCAACTACGGCTCGGTCGGCGCGGGCACGCTCGGCCATCTGGTGAGCGCGGAATTCGCGGCGCGGCATGGGCTCGACATGACGCATGTGCCCTTCCGCTCCGTGCCGCAGGGCGTGACGGAACTGGTGGCGGGCCGCATCCAGGCGATGGGCGCGGTCTCTGGCGCGGTGCTGCCGCAGGTGCGGGATGGGGCGGTGCGCGCGCTCGGCATCACCAGCGATGGCCGATTCAGCGCCGCGCCGGAGATCCCGACCTTCACCGAACAGGGGCAGGGGGCGGCGATCTGGACCTGGATTGGGTTGTTCGGCCCGGCCTCGATGCCGGCCGAGCGCATCGCGCGGCTGTCGCAGGAAGCCGGCCGCGCCCTGGCCCAGCCCGAGGCACAGCGCGCCCTGACAGCGGCCGGGTTCGAGATCGTCGGCAGCAACCCCGCGGCGCTGCGCACATTCGTCGCAGACGAGATCGGCCGCTGGGGCCCGCTGATCCAGCGCCTGGGCATCCGCCCCGAAAGCTGAGTTCGACCGCTGCGGCGCCAAAGCGAAAGGGGCGGTCCCTTGCGGGACCGCCCCTTCCTGTTTCCGGCCTGCGGCGCGGATTACTCCGCTGCGGCGTGCTGCGGCTTCTCGTTCCGGGTCTTCCAGAGCGAGTAGAAGATGCCGCCCAGGATCATCGCCAGCGTGACGCCGAGCGAGATGGCGGGATCGACCTTCCCGAAGATCTGGTTCCAGAAGATCTTGCCGCCGATGAACACCAGCACGAGCGCCAGCGCATACTTCAGGTAGTGGAAGCGATGCACCATCGCGGCCAGCGCGAAGTACAGCGCGCGCAGGCCGAGGATCGCCATGATGTTCGCGGTGTAGACGATGAAGGTGTCGGTGGTGATCGCGAAGATCGCCGGCACGCTGTCCACCGCGAAGATCAGGTCGGCGATGTTGATGATGACGAGCGCGAGGAACAGCGGCGTCGCCCACACCACCACCTTGCCGCCCTTGGACGGGTCCGGCTTGCGGACGAAGAACTTCTGGGCGTGCAGCTCGTCCGTGACGCGCATGTGCTTCTTGAAGAACTTCACCACCGGGTTCTTCGAGATGTCCGGGTCGCTTTCCGGCACGACCAGCATCTTGATGCCGGTGGCGATCAGGAAGGCGCCGAAGATGTAGAGAACCCAGCCATACTCCTGCACCAGCGCCGCGCCGACCGCGATCATGATGCCGCGCAGCACGATCACCGCGATGATGCCCCAGACCAGGGCGCGGTACTGGTACTTCCGGGGGATGGCGAAGAAGCCGAAGATCAGGCTGATGACGAAGACGTTGTCGATGGACAGCGCCTTCTCGATGAAGAATCCGGTGAAATAGGTGATGCCGGCATGCGTGCCGTCGCTCGTGGTGATGTAGCCGGCGTCATAGGCCCACCAGATCGCGCCGCCGTAGAGGATCGCGAAGCCGATGTAGAAGGCGGAGAGATAAAGGCTCTCCGAGATGCCCATCTCCTTGTCCCCCTTGTGGAGGACGCCGAGGTCGAAGGCGAGCAGGGCCAGGACGATGGCGAAGAAGCCAAGCCACATCCAGACCGGCTTGCCGATCCATTCAAGTGCAAGGAATTCCATGGCGGAGCCGTTCTCCCGAACACGGCCAGCCCAGACGATGTCCGGGCCTGGCATCGTTGCGATGCGATCCGACATCGCGGCGGCTCCGGTGGCGATTCTGCCGGTGGTCTCCCTACCAGCCGGCTCGCAACCGAAGCCGGGTCGCCAGAGGGGCCCGGATCAGGCGCGCCAATTGGCCCGGCTGCGCGCAGCTTTCAAGAGTGGATTTGACGAAATGTTGCGGAAACCCTGCCGCCATCTACGACGATGCCGCGGCGCGGCTATTTCCGGATCTGCCCCGGCTTGTCTCGCGCTTCGGGACGGGCCATGTCCGGTTTGCGCCGGACCTCAACGCGGACTAGTGTCCGGCCCAGGCAACCCGGCCGTGCCCAGGGATCATTCCCTCGGGCCGCGGTCGAAGATGGGATCGAGGCGTCGCAATGGGTACGTTCAGCATCTGGCACTGGCTGGTCGTGCTGCTGGTCATCCTGCTGCTGTTCGGCAGCGGCAAGATCAGCGGCCTGATGGGCGACCTGGCCAAGGGCATCAAGTCCTTCAAGCAGAACATGAAGGAAGACGAAGGCAAGGACGCCTCCATGGCGGCCGACGCCGCGGCGCAGACCCCGGCCCAGCCGGCCGGCAGCATCCCGGCCCCGCAGGCCGGGACCGCCCAGGCCCAGGCTCAGCCCGCGAACCCGACCCGCCCCGCGGCTTGAGCCGTGCCGCATGACCGCCAGGTCATGCGGAGATGGCATTGATCGGCCCGCGGCACGGCCTTAAGGGTCGCGCCGGGAGCTCATCCAGACATAACATGTCTGGCCACGCGCCGACCCCTTACGGGGCCGGCGCGATGCGTTTGTAGGGGGGCCGTCCGGTGTCGGACGGGCCCGACAGAAGTCGGGGAGGCGTCATGACCACCGCACCGGCCGGTTCCGGCCAGCCGCAGGTCGAGGCTGTGAACACGGCCGTGGACGACATGGAGTTCGCCTCCGCCCGGCGCGAATTGGCCGGCTGGCAAGGACTGGCCTGGCGCGCGGCGGCTTCGGCCTTCGTGCTCTGGCATATGTGGATCCTGCTGGTCCTGCCGGTGGACCCCACCATCTCCCGCGCCGTCCATGTCTTCCTCGGCGCGGCCCTCGGCTTTGCCCTGTTCGCCCCGCGCGCCAGCGGCGACCCGGGCCGCAGCGTGCCCTGGTACGACTGGCTGCTGATGGTCCCCTGCCTGCTGATCCCGCTCCACTACATCCTGGATGCCGACGGGATCGAGATGCGCTCCTTCATGGGGCCGAACTGGCAGGACCTGGTCGTCGGCATCACCGGCATCCTGCTGGTGCTGGAATTCGCCCGCCGCACCGCGGGCCTTGTCATGCCGGCGATCGCCCTGGTCTTCATCGCCTATTGCTTCGTCGGGCCCTGGATGCCGGGCATCCTGTACCACCGCGGCGTGGATTGGCAGGCGGCCACCGTCGAGCTGTTCGGCAATAACGGTGTGCTCGGGACCATCGTGCAGGTCTCGGCGAGCTTCATCATCCTGTTTGTCACCTTCGCCGCCTTCCTGCAGGCGTCGAAGGCGGGCGACTATTTCAACGACCTGGCGCTGGCGATGGTCGGCCGTGCCCGCGGCGGGCCGGCCAAGGTCACCGTCGTCTCCGGCATCCTGTTCGGCACCATCTCCGGCTCGGCAGTGGCGAATGTCGTGGCGTCCGGTGCCTTCACCATCCCGATGATGCGCCGCGTTGGCTACAACCGCGAAACTGCCGCGGCGGTGGAAGCGACGAGCTCGACGGGCGGGCAGATCACGCCGCCGGTGATGGGGGCGGGCGCCTTCATCATGGCCGAGGTGCTGGGCATGCCCTACACCGAGATCGCACTCGCGGGCCTGATCCCGGCGCTGCTG
>JBIKSZ010000278.1:0-4235 GCA_044348345.1 Roseomonas sp.
CGAAGGCGTCGAGCACCCGGGAATCCTCCACCGCCGCCCGCCCCGCCGCAAGGGGAGACCACGGCGCGTGCCAGAGCATGTCGAACAGCGCCTGGCGCACGCGCTCCGCGGTGGGGCGCGTCGTCAAGCCATCGGGCGCGGCGAGCCTACGGCCGCGATGGCGGCCGGCGACGATTCTGAGCACGGGTAGGCCGGCGCGGCGCGGCGTTGCGCGCCCGCGGGATGGTATGGCCGCGCGAAGGGCCGGTCGGCTTTGGCTCGGGCGGCGGGCTTTCGGCTGCAGGCTCAGCAGCGGCGCGGCTGCGCTGCGGCTTCTCCCCGATGCCGAGCTGATCGCGCAGGATGCGCGGATGCACCTCCTCCACCCCGCCGCGCGGCAGCGCGCCAAGCTGGAAGGGGCCATAGGCCATGCGGATCAGCCGCGTCACCTGCAGGCCGAGATGCGCCATGACGCGGCGGATCTCGCGGTTCTTGCCTTCCTTCAGGCTGACAGTGAGCCAGGCATTCGCGCCCTGGCGGGAATCGAGTCCGGCCTCGATCGGGCCATAGGCCACGCCCTCGATCGTGATGCCGCGCGAAAGATACGCCAGCTGGCGTTCGTCCACCGCGCCATGCACGCGCACGCGATAGCGGCGCAGCCAGCCATTGGTGGGCAGTTCCAAGCGGCGGGCGAGCGCGCCGTCATTCGTCAGCAGCAGCAGCCCCTCGCTCGTCAGGTCGAGCCGGCCGATGGAGACAACGCGCGGCAGGCCGGGGGGCAGTTTCTCGAAGACGGTCGGGCGGCCCTGCGGGTCGCGATGCGTGGTCACGAGCCCGTCCGGCTTGTGGTAGCGGAACAGCCGCGTGCGCTCCGGCGCCGCGACGGGCTTGCCCTCCACGCTGATGCGGTCGCCCGGCGCGACGAAGGTCGCGGGTGTGGCCACCACCTTGCCGTTCAGCTTGACCTTGCCCTCTGCGATCAGCTTTTCGGCATCGCGGCGGGAGGCGATGCCGGCGCGGGCCAAATACTTCGCGATGCGCTCGCCGCGCGCGGCGTCTTCGGCGGTCTCGGGGGCGTCGTCGTCGGGCGTGTCGGTCATCGCTGCGCGGCCCTGACGAAGGCGTCGAAGATCGCGGGGTCGCGCGGGTCCACGGCGTATTCGGGATGCCACTGCACGCCGAGCGCGAAGCGGTAGCCGGGATGCTCCACACCCTCCACCACGCCATCGGGGGCGCGGGCGTTGACCACCGCACCATTCCCGGGCGTGGCGACCGCCTGGTGATGCGCGCTGTTCACCGCAAGCCGCGGCCGGCCGACGATCGAGGCCAGCAGCGTGTTGGACGCGACCTCGACCTCGTGGCCCGGCTCGGTCCGGGGGTTGGGTTGCTCATGCGCCAGCGCGCCCTCGACCTCGTCGGGGATGTGCTGGATCAGCGTGCCGCCGAAGGCGACCGCCAGCAGCTGCTGCCCGCCACAGATACCAAGCACGGGCATGTCGCGGCCAAGGGCCGCGCGCACCGCGGCCAGCTCGAAATCGGTGCGCCCGGGCTTCAGCGTCACCTTCGGATGCGGCTCCCCGCCGCCCCAGAGCGCCGGGTCCACGTCGAAGGCCCCCCCCGTCACCAGCAGGCCATCCAGCCGGTCCAGATAGGCCTCGGCCAGTTCGGGGTGGTGCGGCAGGGCGACCGGCAACCCGCCAGCGGCGATGACGGCGGCAAAATAGTTCTGGCGCAGCGCGTACCAGGGCAGCTTCGACCAGCCGCCGGCCGGTTCCGCATCCAGGGTCACGCCGATCATCGGGGGCTTCGGCATGGAAGGGTGCTAGAGCATTTTCGCGCCAAGCGGTATCGCCCGGCGCCCCGGAAATGCGGCCCAGCACGGGTCCAGGCCGCTTGCGACTGGACCTGACGAGCGTGTCGCGGCAAGCAGCGGGCATGTCGCCCATGGAAATCGCCCTGGCGGAAGCCCGCGCCGCCGCTGCCCGCGGTGAGGTGCCGGTCGGCGCCGTCGTCACCGATGCGGCTGGCCTCGTGCTCGCGCAGGCCGGCAATGAGGTGGAGGCGCGCCGCGACCCGTCCGCGCATGCCGAGATGCTGGCGCTGCGCGCGGCCGCCGCGGCGGCGGGCGACAAGCTGCTGCCGGAAGCGACGCTCTGGGTCACGCTCGAGCCCTGTGCGATGTGCGCCGCGGCGGCGAGCTTCTTCCGGGTGAAGCGCGTTGTCTTCGGTGCCTATGACCCGAAGGGCGGCGGGGTGGAGCATGGCGGGCGCTTCTACGCGCAAGCCACCTGCCACCACGTGCCGGAGGTGATCGGCGGCCTGCGCGAGAGCGAGGCCGCCGATCTGCTGCGCGATTTCTTCGCCGGGCTGCGCTGAGCGCCTACAGGCGGAGGCCCAGCCGCCGGATCATCTCGCCTTCCTCGGCGAAGGTCCGCCGGGCGAAGGCGGCGTAGTCCGCAGGGCCCATGTGCCAGGGTGCCATGTCGAAGCGTTCGAGGATCGCGATGTGCGCGGGGTCGAACAGCGCCTCCCGGAAGGCGTCGTGCAGGATGCGGACATGCTCGGGGTTCATCCCCCGCGGCCCGGCCAGGCCGTAGGGCGAGGCCGAGACGATATCCACGCCGCTCTCGCGCAGCGTCGGCACGTTGGGGAAGCGCTTGGCGCGCTCCGCACTCCAGACAGTCAGGGCACGAAGCTGGCCGGACTGCACCAGCTCGGCCCAGCCAGAGCTGTCGGCGCTAGCCTGGATCTGGCCGCTGAGCAGCGCCTGCGCGTTCTCTGCCCAGCCGCGGAAGGGCACATGCGTCCAGTCGATGCCGCCGCGGGCCAGCGCGATCTGCTCCATCGTGATGTGGAGCGAGGTGCCGACGCCGGGCGTGCCATAGTTCACGCGCCCGGGATTGGCCTTCGCGAAGTCGAGGAACTGACCCAGCGTCTGCCAGGGCGCATCGGCACGAACCACGACCCCGAACAAATAGCCGGTGACATGGATCACCCAGGTGAAATCCTCGAGCGGGTTGAACAGCGCCCGCTGCGCCATCTGCGGGTGGCGGAAGACGCTGATCGGCATCTGGGACAGCACCAGCCCGTCGGGCCGCTCGTTCAGCAGCTGCTGCGCCCCCAGCACGCCGCCAGCGCCGGCGCGGTTCTCCACGATCACCGGCTGGCCGAGCCGCCGCGCGGCCTGTTCGGCCAGCGCGCGCATCTGGATGTCGGTGGGGCCGCCGGCGGCCCAGGGGCAGATCAAGCGGATGGGCCGTTCAGGAAAGCGGCCCTGGGCGCGCAGCGCCGGCGCAGGCAGCAGCGCGGCACCGGCCCCTAGCAGCAGGGCACGGCGCGACAGCGGCGGAGCGGCCGCGGCAGGACGGTGGAACATTGGACAAAGCCTCCCATGGCGCGGCGGGCCTTGGCTGGCCCGTCCGTCTGATCCTGGAATCGGTACCGCGCGACAGGCCGGGCCGGCAACTGCGTTGGTATCCCGGGGCGTCGCCCCATTCGCCGCACACCAGGACGCGAAGCAGCCCTTGCCTTTCTTTTTCCCAGGTCGTGCGACATACCCGCCGCCCTGGATCTGTTGCAGGACCGAACGTCCAATGTCGTCTTCGCCCGCCGCGACCATCGTGCCGGTCATCCTCTCGGGGGGCACCGGAAGCCGCCTCTGGCCGCTTTCGCGAGAGGGCTATCCGAAGCAGTTCTGGCCGCTGGCCGCGCCGCGCACCATGCTGCAGGAAACCGCCGCCCGCGCACGGGGCCCGGGCTTCGCCGCGCCGATGATCATCTGCGGGGAGCCGCACCGTTTCCTGGTCGCCGAGCAGATGCGCGCCGCGGGGTTCGAGGAGGCGCGCATCGTGCTGGAGCCGGCCGCGCGCAACTCCGCCGCCGCCATCGCCGCCGCGGCGGTCCTGGTGGGCGAGGACCAGCCGGACGCCGTGCTCTGGATCATGGCGGCCGATGCCGCGATCGCCGATGTCCCCGCGCTGCTGGCCGCCCTCAGCCCGGCCGCCGCGGCCGCCCGCGCGGGCCGGATCGCCACCTTCGGCATCCGCCCGACCCGGCCCGAGACCGGCTATGGCTATATCGAGGCCGGCCCCGCTTTGGCCGACGCCGCCGGTGCCCACGCCGTGGCCCGTTTCCTGGAAAAGCCCGATGCCGCCACCGCCGCCGCGCTGGTGGAAGGCGGGCGGCATCTGTGGAACAGCGGCATGTTCGTCGCCACCGCCCGGACCCTGTTGGCCGAGCTGGCCGCCCACGCGCCG
>JBIKSZ010000279.1:0-4223 GCA_044348345.1 Roseomonas sp.
CGCGGCGCCTCGCGGGCGAGTATCCGCACCAACTCTCGGGGGGGATGCGCCAGCGCGCCGTCATTGCGCTGGCACTTGCCGGCCAACCGCGGCTGCTGGTGGCCGACGAGCCGACCACCGCACTCGACGTCACCATCCAGGCGCAGATCGTCGAGCTGCTGCAGGACCTACAGGCGCGAGAAGGCATGGCGATGATCTTCGTCAGCCACGACCTCGGCCTCGTCGCCGGCCTCGCGCACCGCATCTGCGTGCTCTACGCGGGTCAGGTGGTGGAGGAAGGCCCGGCCTCCGAAGTGCTAGCCGCGCCGCGCCATCCCTACACCCGCGCGCTGCTCGATTGCGTGCCGGAGATCGAGGGAGAAGCGGTGCCGCCGCGCGGCATTCCCGGCCGCATGCCGAGCCCGCTGGACCCGCCGCCGCATTGCCGCTTCGCCGATCGCTGCGCGCTGGCAGCGGCCGCCTGCCGCGAGGCACCGGTGCCGCTCGTGGCCGTTGCACCGGACCGTACCAGCCGCTGCCTGCGCTGGGCAGAAGTCGCATGAGCGATCGCATGGACGCGCTGGTCGAAGCCAACGGCCTGACGATGGAGTTCGGCGGGCCGAGCTTCCTCGCCCCGCGCCGCCGGCCGGTGCGCGCCGTGGCGGGCGTGGATATCGCCATTGCGCGCGGCGAGGCCCTCGGGCTGGTCGGCGAGAGCGGCAGCGGCAAGTCCACCATCGGAAGGCTGCTGCTGCGCCTGCTGCGGCCGACCGCCGGCCGCGTGCACTTCGACGGCGCGGACATCACTGCGCTGGACCGTGGTGCGCTCAGGCCGCTGCGGCGGCGGATGCAGATGGTCTTCCAGGATCCCTTCGGCAGCCTGAACCCGCGCATGACCGTCGGCGCCGCGATCGCAGACGGCATGCTGCTGCACCGCATCGCACCGCGCGAGGAAGCGCGCGAGCGCGTCGCCGCGCTGCTGGCCCGCGTGGGGCTGCCGCCAGAGGCGGCGACGCGCCCACCGCGCGCGCTCTCGGGCGGGCAGCGCCAGCGCGTCGCGATCGCGCGCGCACTGGCCGTGGAGCCCGAATTCCTGGTGGCGGACGAGCCGGTCTCGGCCCTCGACGTGTCGGTGGGGGCGGAGATCCTGGCGCTGCTGCGCGAATTGCGCGCGGAACGCGGGCTCGCGCTGCTCTTCGTATCGCATGACCTTGGCGCGGTCCGCGCGCTCTGCGACCGCGTCGCCGTGCTCTACCTCGGCCGCGTGATGGAGGAAGGGCCGGCGGAGGCGCTGTTCCGCGATCCGCGCCATCCCTACACGCGCGCGCTGCTCTCCGCCTCGCCCGGCCGGCCCGGGCGTGCGCGCGGGCCGCGCATCGTGCTCTCGGGCGAGATCCCAAGCCCCGCGGCGCCGCCCTCGGGCTGCGTCTTCCGCACGCGCTGCCCGCACGCGCTGCCGGCCTGCGCCGAGAGCGTGCCGGCGCTGCGCGATCTTGCGCCTGGCCACCGCGCCGCCTGCATCCGCGACGACCTCTTGCTACCATGACCCAACGGCTTCTCGTGATCGGCGGTGGCGGCTTTGTGGGCAGCCGCGTACTGCGCGCCGCGCTGGCGCAGGGCATCGACTGCGCGAGCTTCGGGCCCGTGTCGCGTGACCTCGCCGCGGATCTCGCGATCGCGCGCTTCGACGGCGATGCGGAGGATGCCGGCGCGCTGGCTGCGGCGCTGGCTGCGTTCCGGCCGCAGGCGGTGTTGTGGGCCGCCGGCTACAACCCCACCGGCGAGGGGCTGGCCCGCACCGCGCAGGCCGATGTGGCGCGCGCCGTCGCGGTGAATGCCGGCGGCTTTGCCGCCAGCCTCACAGCCTGCGCCGCATTAGGTGTGGCGCGCGTGGTGCAGTGCGGTTCGACGGTGATCTATGGCCCGGCCTCGAACTACGGGGTGGCACGCGTGGACGAGGCCGCGCCAGCCGCGCCTCGCACCGCCTATGGACTGACGAAGCTGATGGCGGAACAGGCGGGGCACTGGGGCGTGGAGGCGCTCGGCCTGGATGTCGTGACGCTGCGCCTGCCCTTGGTCTTCGGGCCGGGTCGCTGGTACGCCGGCGCCGCCGGGGCCTATGCGCGCATGCTGCGCGCGACCGCCGACGGCACAGCGCTGCGCGAGGAGGTCCCGTCCGCCGCTTTCGACGTCGTTCATTGCGACGACGCGGCCGAGGCGCTGCTGCTGCTCGCCGCACGGCGCGGGCCGCCTTACGTGCTGAACATGGCCGGGCTGACGACTAGCCTGCCAGAGATCGCCACGGCGCTCTCGCCGAAGCTGCAGGCCGTGCCGGTGCCCGCGCCGGCGGCCTTCCCGCTGGTGGATGACGGCGCGCTGCGCGCCATGGGCTGGGCACCGCGACGGAGCCTCGCGGACATCCTGCACGACACGCTCGCCGAGATGAGGAGAGGCGCATGAGCCATGAGGCAAGGCTGGCGGAGCTCGGGATCACGCTCCCGCCCGTGACCGCACCGGCCTTCGACTACGTCCCGGCCGTCGTTCATGGCGGGCTGGTGTGGATCAGCGGGCAGCTGCCGCGCGCGGCGGATGGATCGCTGCCGCATCTCGGCCGGCTCGGCGACGGCGTCGATGTGGAGACCGGACGCAAGGCCGCGGAGCTCTGCGGGTTGCAGGCGCTTGCCGTGCTGCGCGCCGCCGCAGGCTCGCTCGACCGTGTCGCGCGGGCGGTGAAGGTGACGGGCTTCGTCGCCTCCGCGCCCGGCTTCGTCGAGCAGCCGAAGGTGATCGATGCGGCGTCGAACCTGCTCGGCCAGGTGTTCGGAGATGCCGGGCGGCATGCGCGCAGTGCAGTCGGCGTCGCCATGCTGCCGCGCGGCGTGCCGGTGGAGATCGAGTTCGTCTTCGCGCTGAAGGACGCATGACCATGGCCTGGCTCGAATTGGCGGAGATGACGACGGTCGAGTTCGCTGCGGCTAGGCCGCGCCTTGCCCTGCTGCCGGTGGGCGCGACAGAGCAGCATGGTCCGAACATGCGAACCTCGACCGACTACGTCATCGCCCATCGTATCGCGCAGCGCCTGGCGGAAGCGGTGGGGCCGGAAGCGGTGGTTCTCCCGCCGCTGCCCTATGGCCTGTCGCGCCATCACATGGGCTTCCCCGGCACCATCACCCTCTCGGAGGAAACCTTCCTGGGCTGCTGCGTGGATATCGCGCGGAGCGTGAAGGCACACGGCCTCACGCACCTGCTGCTGGTGAATGGCCACAATGGCAACACCACGGCACTGGCCGTCGCGGCCTCTCGCATCCTCTACGAGGTCGGGATGCAGGCGGCGGTCAGCTTCTACTTTCAGCAGGCGGCCGACCGCGTGAAGGCCCATGGCAAGACGCCGCGCTTCGGCCATGCCTGCGAGGTCGAAGTGTCCGTGGCGCTCGCCATCGCGCCAGAGCTGGTGCGGCGCGACGCGCTCGCACCGGGCGACATGATCGATATGGACCTGCCGCTCGGCACCAATGAGCA
The DNA here is from genome assembly GCA_044348345.1 of Roseomonas sp. Classification (GTDB taxonomy): domain Bacteria; phylum Pseudomonadota; class Alphaproteobacteria; order Acetobacterales; family Acetobacteraceae; genus Falsiroseomonas. The sequence continues at coordinate 3,499 of JBIKSZ010000279.1, forward strand.
GCCGTTCTTCCTGCAGGTGCCTATCCCGTTCCACGAGCAGACCCGCAACGGTGTCTTCGGCGATGCGCGCCTCGCCACGGCGGAGGCCGGCGAGGATATCGTCGCCACGGCTGTCGCTCGTACCGTCACCTTCATCCGCGCCTTCCTGCAACGTTGATCCGAAACATTAGGGAGAGAAAGACGATGTGGACACCTTCGATCAGCCGCCGCGCCGCACTGCTCGGTACCGCCGGCCTCCTTGCCTCACCTGGCCTGACCCTGGCGCAGGGTGCGGCGACCGACATCTATGGTCCCGCGGATCCGCAGGCGCGCCGTGGCGGCACGCTGACGGTGGCCATCGCGAATGAACCGCCGAACCTCGATCCCTTCCATCAGGCCGGCGATGCGCGCACTGCGGTAACGGTGCTGATGTACCAGGGCCTCATGTACGAGCATCCCTCGGGCGCGGCGCGGCCCCTGCTGGCGGAGAGCATGCAGATCTCGCCCGACGGCCTGACCTACACATTCCGCCTGCGCCGCAACGTTACCTTCCACACTGGCCAGCCGATGACCTCGGCCGATGTGAAGTACAGCTACGACTATATCCGCGATGCCGCCAACGGCAGCCCGGGTGCGGCCGATTTCGGCGCCATCGCGGAGATCACGACGCCGGACGACCATACGGTTGTGATCCGGCTGTCGCGGCCCAACGCTTCGCTGCCCATGACGTTGACCAACCGCTTCGG
>JBIKSZ010000280.1:0-4204 GCA_044348345.1 Roseomonas sp.
GGGGCATGTCCTTCGAGGATATGCGCGCGCGCTTCGACACGCCGCAGATGCAGACGACGCCGGGCATCCCGACGACCCGCTACTTCGATGCCGTGCTGCTGCCGAAGGATCAGGTGCAGCAGCGCGACAACACGAAGGGTATGCTGGTCTTCGGCCATGGCGGCAACACCGTCACCCGCATGCCCGAAGCCGCCCGCGCGCTCGAGGCGCTGGAGCTGCTGGTCGTCGCCGACCCGCATCCGACGACCTTCGCGATGCAGTCGAACCGCCGCAACGGCACCTACCTGCTGCCGATCGCGACGCAGTTCGAGTGCGATGGCTCCCGCACCGCCTCCAACCGGTCGGTTCAGTGGTGCTCGAAGATCGTGAACCCGATCTTTGAAAGCCGCACCGACTACGAGGTGATGTATCGCCTGGCCGGCGCGCTGGATCAGGCGGCGCAGCGCCGCAACATGCCGGTGCGCTTCCAGCAGGACATGTTCAAGGGCTTCCAGATCCGCGACAACGCGCCGACGGCCGAGAGCATCCTGCACGAGATCAACCGCGGCGCCTGGGGTTCGGGCTATTCGGGCATCTCGCCGGAGCGCCTGAAGCTGCACCAGCAGCACCAGGACAAGTTCGACCTGGTGACGCTGCGCGCGGGCGCGGATGCGCCGGCCGAGATCCGCGGTGACTACTACGGCCTGCCCTGGCCGTGCTGGGGCAAGGCCGAGTGGCGCCACCCGGGCACGCACATCCTCTATGACACCTCCATGCATGTGAAGGATGGCGGCGGCACCTTCCGCGCGCGCTTCGGCGTGGAGCGCGAGGGGCAGACGCTGCTCGCCGAGGGCTCCTTCTCCAAGGGCTCGGAGATCCAGGACGGCTATCCGGAATTCACGGTGGCCGTGCTGAAGCGCATGGGCTGGTACGATGAGCTGACCGCTGCCGAGAAAGCGACCATCGCCGAAGTCGGCACGGGGCTCGGCGGCGAGGACCGCGTCTCCTGGATGACCGACCTGTCGGGCGGCATCATCCGCGTGACGATGGAACACGGCGTCATGGCCTATGGTAACGCCAAGGCCCGCGCGGTGGCGTGGAACCTGCCGGACCCGGTGCCGGTGCACCGCGAGCCGATCTACACGCCGCGCACCGACCTGATCGCCCAGTACCCGACCCTGCCGGACCGGCGTGGCTTCCGCCTGCCGCATCTCGGTCAGTCGGTGCAGGCGCGCTCCAACGAGGTCGCGCGCGACTTCCCGATCATCCTCACCTCCGGCCGACTGGTGGAGTATGAGGGTGGCGGCGAGGAGACGCGTTCCAACAAGTGGCTCGCCGAGCTGCAGCAGGACATGTTCGTGGAGATCAACCCCGCCGATGCCGCGGCGCGGAACATCCGCGACGGCGCCTGGGTGTGGGTGTCGGGCCCCGAAAGCAACAGCCGCGCCCGGGTGAAGGCGCTGGTGACGGAGCGGGTTGGCCGCGGCGTCGCCTTCATGCCCTTCCACTTCGGCGGCTGGTTCCAGGGTGAGGACCGGCGCTCGCGCTACCCGCGCGGCGCCGACCCCGTCGTTCTCGGCGAGTCCGTGAACGTCGTAACCACCTATGGCTATGATCCGGTGACCTTCATGCAGGAAACGAAGGTCACCCTCTGCCAGATCCGCGCGGCCTGACGAGACCGGGGGAGACAAAGACAATGGCTGCCCGCATGAAGTTCCTTTGTGACAGCGACCGTTGCATCGAGTGCAACGCTTGCGTCACCGCCTGTAAGAACGAGCACGAGGTGCCCTGGGGCATCAACCGTCGCCGCGTCGTCACCATCAATGACGGCAAGCCCGGTGAGCGCTCCATCTCCATGGCGTGCATGCACTGCACGGACGCGCCCTGCGCGGCCGTGTGCCCGACGTCCTGCTTCTACACGACGGCGGATGCCATCGTGCTGCACGACAAGGACACCTGCATCGGCTGCGGCTACTGCTTCTATGCCTGCCCGTTCGGCGCGCCGCAGTATCCGCGCGTCGGCAACTTCGGCAGCCGCGGCAAGATGGACAAGTGCACCTACTGCGCCGGCGGCCCGCAGGCCGACAACACCGGCGTCGAGTATGTGCAGTACGGCGCGAACCGCCTGGCGGAAGGCAAGCTGCCGATCTGCGCCGAGATGTGCTCGACCAAGGCGCTGCTCGCGGGTGATGGCGACATGATCGCCAGCATCTACCGCGAGCGCGTGCAGCGCCGTGGCTACGGCGCCGGCGCCTGGGGCTGGCGGACCGCCTACAAGGCGACGCTCAGCGTCTGACGGGAAACGGGGGCGGGGCGGGCGGCAGCCCGCCCCGATACCTTGGGGGAACACATATGATCACACGCATCCTTCCCGCGCTGGCGCTGGCCCTGGGCCTTGCCGCCGCGCCGCTCGCCACGCCCGCGGTTGCGCAGGTCGGCGGGCCTGTGGTGGGCACGCCCACCAACCCCGTCGCGCCCAACGCCAGCGCCGACGAGCTTGAAATGCTGAAGGCGCTGCAGGGCGGGCGCATTGCGGGGCGCGGGTCCATCCCGGACGCGCAATCCGCCAGCCTGATCCAGCCAGCGGGCCGTGACTGGCGCGCCTTCCACAACGTGACGCTCGGCTGGATCGGCGGCATCGCCGTTCTCGGCATGCTGGGCATCGTCGTGCTGTTCTATGCGAGCAAGGGCCGCATCCCGGTGGAAGGCGGCAAGGCTGGCCGCACGATCGAGCGCTTCAACGCGATCGAGCGGACGGCGCATTGGATGACGGCGGGCTCCTTCGTGGTGCTGGCTCTGACCGGCCTCAACATCACCTTCGGCCGCTACCTGCTGCTGCCGGTGCTGGGGCCTGAGGCCTTCGCGGCGATGTCGCTCTGGGGCAAGTACGCGCACAACTACCTCGCCTTCCCCTTCACCCTCGGCGTGGTGCTGCTGTTCCTGATGTGGGTGAAGGACAACATCCCGAACAAGCTCGACATCGCCTGGTTCAAGGCGGGTGGCGGGCTGATCGGACACGGCCATCCGACGGCGGCGCGCTTCAATGGCGGCCAGAAGATGGTGTTCTGGATCACCGTGCTCGGCGGCACCGCGGTTGCGGTCTCCGGCTACGTGCTGATCTTCCCCTTCTGGGCGACGGACATCGCCGGCCAGCAGCTGGCGCACATCGTGCACGGCGTCATTTCCGTGCTGATGATCGGGGCGATGATCGGGCACATCTATATCGGCTCCGCCGGCATGGAAGGTGCCTTCGACGCCATGGGTTCGGGCCAGGTGGACCTGAACTGGGCGAAGCAGCATCACGGCCTCTGGGTGGAGGACGAGATGAAGAAGGCGCGCGAGACCGTCGCCGGTCCCGCCGGCGCCAAGGCGCAGGGCGCGGACTGAACCACGCGATTTCCGACCGGGCCGGCCGCGGAAACGTGGCCGGCCCTTTTTGCTTTCAGGGGATATCCGTGACGTGCGCCTGATCGGATTGGCCGGCTGGAGCGGGGCCGGTAAGACCACGCTGATGACCCGTCTGATTCCGGAGATGACGCGGCGTGGCGTCGCGGTCTCTACGCTGAAGCACGCGCACCACGCCTTCGACGTGGATCGGCCGGGCAAGGACAGCTACGAGCATCGCAGCGCTGGCGCGCGGCAGGTGCTGGTCGCGTCCGCGAACCGCTGGGCGCTGATGACCGAGCTGCGCGGCGCGCCGGAGCCGCAGCTGGGCGATCTGCTGCGCCAGCTCGACCCCGTGGACCTCATCATCGTCGAGGGCTTCAAGCGCGACGCGCATCCGAAGATCGAGGTGCATCGCGCCGAGAACGCCAAGCCCTGGCTGCATCCGGACGATCCCTACATCGCCGCCATCGCCTCCGACATCGCGCCGCCGGCGACCGGGCTGCCGCGCGCGCATCTCGACGATATCGGCGCGATCGCCGATCTGGTGCTGGCCAAGGCAACGCCGCTGGAAGAGTTCCTGGCGAGGGTCTAGATCGGGGCCATGGCCCAGCTCAGCGACGATTGCTTCGCCTTCGGCGGCAAGCTGCTGGCAGTGGAGGCTGCCGCCGCGATGATCGCCGCGCGCGTTCCGGCGCTACCGGGCGCTGCGCCGGTCGCGCTGCGCGCGGCCCTTGGCCGCGTGCTGGCCGAGGAGCTGCGCGCGCCGATCCCGCTGCCCCCCTTCTTCAATTCCGCGGTCGATGGCTATGCCTTCCGCCACACCGACCTCTCGGCCAGC
>JBIKSZ010000091.1:0-13721 GCA_044348345.1 Roseomonas sp.
GGATCAGCGCAACCAGCGCCGCCGAGCAGCGGCGAATCATCTCCGGCACCTTCGAGACGGGCACGGAGACGTCGTTCTTCACGCTCGCGCCCTCGCGCTTCTGCGCCTCGGGGTGTTCCTCGCGGATCCGCCAGAGCTTCTGGGCCTGCGCCTCGCTTTCGGCGAGTGCGGCGTCGAGCACCTCTCCGGCCTCCATCGCCTCGGCCAGCACCTCCTCGGCCATGCCGCGCAGCGCGGCATCGGGGCGCGGGGAGGCGAGGTCCACCAGCACGTAGTGATCCGCGCGCGTGGCCAGCGGCAGGGTCACGCCCTCGATATGGCGCACGGCGAAATCAACGCCGAGGCCCGACATGTATTCGAAGGCGCGCACCGCGCTTTCGTCGCGGCCGCGGAAGCGGCGGAACAGCGCGAGCGCGGCCTCCTCATCCGCCACGGCGCAGAAGGCGAGCGCCGTGTCCTGCGGGCGCGGAAAGAGGCGCAGCACCGCGGCCGTCACGATGCCAAGCGTGCCTTCCGCCCCCACCAGCAGGTGGCGCAGCGCGTAGCCGGTGTTGTCCTTGCGCAGGCGCCTCAGCCCGTTCCAGATGGTGCCATCGGGCAGCACGGCCTCAAGACCCAGCATCAATTCGCGCGCATTGCCGTAGCGCACCGTCGTGTTGCCCCCGGCATTGGTGGACAGCACCCCGCCGATCGTCGCCGTGCCCTCGGCCCCGAGGCTGAGCGGGAAGAGGCAGCCGGCTTCCGCCGCGGCCTGCTGCGCGGCCTTCAGCACCATCCCCGCTTCCACCGTCATGGTCATGTCGGCGGAGTCGAGGTCGCGCAGCCGGTTCATGCGGGACAGCGACAGCACCAGATGCCGCCCGGTTTCGTCCGGAGTCGCCCCGCCCACCATCGATGTGTTGCCGCCCTGGGGCGTGATCGGCGTGCCGGTCTCGGCGCAGAGTCGGACGACGGCCGCAACCTCCGCGGTGCTGGCCGGCCGCGCGACGGCCACCGCCCGGCCCTGGTACAGGGCGCGCCAATCGGCGAGGTGGGGCGCCATGTCGCCCGAGTCGGTCAGCAGCCCCTTCGGGCCGAGGATGGCGGCAAGCCGGCCGAGCAGGCCGGACGGGAGATGGGTGTCGGGCATCGTTCCTCGCATATAGCCCCGCCCGCCGGCGCTGTCGCCCGCTGCCCGGCCTCGACCGCGCTACAGGAGTGCCGCCCCCACCGCCGCCCCCGCCGCCAGCACCCAGAGCGGGCTGCGGTCGCTGCGCCAGACGAACAGCGTGGAGCCCAGCGTCAGCGCGACCGCCACCCACCCGCTCGCTGCTGCCTGCCCCAGCAGGATGCCCGATGCCAGGATCAGCCCGACCGCGACGGGGACCAGCCCCTTCTCCACCAGGCGCATCCCCGCCCGGCCGGCCAGCCGCGTGCGCACTCGGCAGAAGCCATAGGCGAGCAGGCCAGAGGGGATGGTCATGGCCGCGGTGGCGACCAGCATCCCGGCGAGGCCCGCCACCTGCCAACCGATCAGCCCCACCACCAGCACATTCGGCCCGGGCGCGGCCTGTGCGAGCGCGAAGAGCTGGGTGAAGCGCGCATCGTTCATCCAGCCATGCACATCCACCACCAGGCGGTTCATCTCCGGCACCACCGCGATGCCCCCGCCAACGGCGATCAGCGAGATCGACATGAAGCCGATGGCCAATTGCCACAGGATGCTGCCGGGGGAGGTGGTGCCCTCGGTCACGGCGCATCCCTCCGCCGCAGCGTCCACCAGGCGGCGGCGATGCCGAAGGGCGCGAGGCCGAGCACGATCACCGGCAGTGGCACGCGCAGCAGCGCGCCGGCCAGCGCCGCGATACCGACCGCCACGAGCGCGGGCGGCGGCTTCAGGTTCTGCGTCATCTTGAGCGCGGTGCCGATCACCATCCCCGCCGCGGCCGCGCCGGTGCCGGCCAGCACCGCCTTGACCAGCGGCAGCTCTCCCCAGCGGTCATGTGCGATCGCCAGCAGCAGCAGGACGCAGAGCGGCCCCCCGAACAGGCCGAGCGGCGCCACCAGCGCGCCCGCCGCGCCGCGCCACCTTTCACCGAGGAAGATCGCGACATTCAGCGCATTCGGCCCTGGCAGCGCCTGGCCGAGCCCGAGCACCTCGGCATAGTCTTGGTCGGTGAGCCAGCGCTTTTCCTCGACCAGCGTGCGCCGCGCCCAGGCGTTCACCCCGCCGAACCCGATCAGGCCGATCCGAAGATAGGTCAGGAATATCTGACTGACGGTCGGTGGATCGGGTGGCATGGAGCCAGCGGAAACCGGGTGCGGCGGGCGATCAAGCCCCGCTGGCGGCGGGTCAGCCACGCGGCGCCGCGGCCCGCGCCAGCCGGTCGGCGATCGCCGCCCCCAGCCCCTCCTCTGGCACTGGCATGGCTGCGATTCGCCGAAGTCCGAGCCGCTGTCCTTCCGCATCCAGCCAGCGCAGCCCGGCGAACAACCGCCGCGCGGCTTCCGCCACGTCGCCGCCGGGCGAGAGGTTCCACATCGCGCCAGCCCCGGGCAGCGGCGCCGGGCCGAAGGCCAGCAGCACCTCGTCCTGACCGAGCTCCGTCGCCTCCAGCCGCACCGGCAGGGCGGGGGCGTAGTGGGACAGCATCATCCCTGGGCTGCGGAGGCTCTGTGTCGCCGTGCCGGCCGCGAGCGGCAGGGGCCGACCGACCGGGCCGATCGCCGCCTCGATCGCCTCCACCGGCACCCCGCCCGGGCGCAACAGCGCCGCGCCGCCGGCCGAGAGATCGAGCACCGTGCTCTCCACCCCCACCGTGCAGGGGCCGCCATCGAGCACCGCCGCAATCCGGCCCGTGAGCCCCGCCAGCACATGTGCGACCGTTGTCGGGCTGACGCCGCCCGAGCGATTGGCCGAGGGCGCCGCGATCGGCGTCCCCGCGCGCAGCAGCAGATCGAGCGCCAGCGGATGGGCCGGCACCCGCACCGCCAGCGTGTCGAGCCCGGCGCCGGCCAGCAGATCCACCCGGCAGGTCGGGCGGCGGGGCAGCACCAGGGTCAGGGGCCCGGGCCAGAAGCGACGGGCCAACTCCCGCGCGCGGTCATCGGCGCGCACCTCCTCGAAGGCGGCGTCGGACCCCGGAAAATGGCAGATCAGCGGGTTGAATTGCGGCCGGCCCTTGGCGGCGAAGATGCCCGCCACCGCCGCGCCGTTCCGCGCATCGCCGCCAAGCCCGTAGACCGTCTCCGTCGGGAAGGCGACGAGCTCGCCCGCCCGCAGCAGCGCGGCGGCTTCCGCGACATCGGCGATCAGTCGCGTCATGCCGCGCCGCGCGCGAGGAAACCGGGGTTGCGCCAGCCGGGCTTGCCGTAGCTGAGTGCGGCACCGTCCCAATCGGCCATTCGCCCGCCCGCGGCCAGCAGCACGGCCTCGGGCGCCGCGGTGTCCCATTCCATGGTGGGGCCGAAGCGGGGGTAGAGGTCGGCCGTGCCCTCCGCCAGGCGGCAGAATTTCTCGGCGCTGCCGATGTTCACGATGCGCTGCGCGCCATGCGCCTTGGCGAAATCGGCGATGCGCGGGTCCGTCTGGTAGTGGCGGCTGGCGATGACGAGCGGCCCCTCGGGCGGGAAGCCCCGCACCCTGATCGGGCTGCGCCGGCCGGCGGCGTCCTCCTTCCAGGCCGGACCGCCGACGATGCCGCCGAACACCTCCCCGGTCGCGGGCAGCGCGACGACGCCGAGCAGCGGCCGCCCGGCCTCCACCAGACCGATATTGGTGGCGAAGCTGTCATGCCCGGCGGCGAATTCGCGCGTGCCGTCGAGCGGGTCCACCAGCCAGAACCGCCCGCCCGGCGCGGCGGCGACCAGCCCGGCCTCGAATTCCTCCTCCGCCACCACGGGATAGGGGGCGCCGGCGCGCAGCCCCTCCACGATCAGCGCCTCGGCGATGCGGTCGGCGGCGGTCACGGGGCTGGCGTCGCGCTTCTGCTCGACCGCGAAGCCGGCCTTGCGCACCGCCATCACCGCCGCCGCGGCCTCGCGGGCGAGCTTCGTGGCCAAGGCGAGCAGGGTTTCGGGTTCCATGCAGCGGCCTTACCTCTCTGGGCGCCCCCCGCCAAGCAGCCCCGCCGCTTGCCGCCGCGCCCTCCACCGGTGGTAGGTTGGGGGGAGAAAGCCCCCAACGGATCCGCGCCGCATGCCCGACATTGCCTTCGTGAAGCCCGCCCTGCCGAAGACCGGCGTCCTGGTGCTGCCGATGACCGAGGGCGACCCGCCCGCGGGCCTCGCGCGGGAGGCTGCGGAGGCCACGGGCGGCCTGCTCCCCAAGGCGCTGGAGGCCGCTGGCTTCAAGGGGCGCAAGGGCCAGGTGACCACGCTCTACGCCCTCGGCCCCTGGTCGAAAGTGGTTGCGCTCGGGCTCGGCAAGCCGGCCGATCTCGGCCCCGAGGCGGTGGAAGCCGCGGGCGGCGCGCTGGTGCCGGCCATCGCCACGGAGCGTGAGGTGCTGGTCGCGACCGATGCGCTGGACGCAGGGCTTGCCGCGCATCTCGCCTTCGGCGCGACGCTCCGCGCCTGGCGCTTCGACCGCTACCGCACCACGGAGAAGGAGGAGGACAAGCCGAAGCTCGAACGGCTTGCCTTCGCCACGCCGGGGGCTGCGGCCGCCAAATCCGCCTTTGCGCCGCTGCGCGCCATCGCGGACGGCGTGTTCCTGACGCGGGAGCTGGTCAGCGAGCCGCCGAATGTCCTGCACCCCGTCGAATTCGCCGAACGCTGCAAGGGGCTGGAGCGGCTCGGCGTCGAGGTCGAGGTGCTGGGCCCGAAGGAGATGAAGCGCCTCGGCTTCGGCGCGCTGCTCGGCGTTGCGCAGGGTTCGGCGCAGGAACCGCGGATGGTGGTCATGACCTGGCGCGGCGCGCCGAAGGGGAAGAGGCAGAAGCCCATCGCGCTGATCGGCAAGGGCGTCACCTTCGACACGGGCGGCATCTCCATCAAGCCGGCCGCGGGGATGGAGGACATGAAGTGGGACATGGCCGGCGCCGGCGCCGTGGTAGGTGCGATGGCAGCACTCGCCGGGCGCAAGGCCAAGGCGGATGTCGTCGGCCTGGTCGGGCTGGTGGAGAACATGCCGTCCGGCACCGCGCAGCGGCCGGGCGATGTGGTGAAATCCTATTCCGGCCAGACGGTGGAGGTGATCAACACCGATGCCGAAGGCCGCCTCGTTCTGGCGGATGTCATGTGGTACTGCCAGGAACGCTTCGACCCGCGCTGCATGGTGGACCTCGCGACGCTGACAGGCGCGATCATCATCGCGCTCGGCCACGAGCATGCGGGGTTGTTCAGCAATGATGACGACCTGGCGCAGCGCATCGCGGCCGCCGGCAAGGCGGTGGGCGAGGCGTGCTGGCGCATGCCGCTCGGCGAGGCGTATGACAAGCAGATCCGCTCCGACATCGCCGACATGAAGAATGTCGGCGGCCGGCCCGCCGGGTCCGTCACCGCCGCGCAATTCCTGCAGCGCTTCACCAACGGCAAGCCCTGGGCGCATCTCGACATCGCGGGCACGGCCTGGAGTGCGAAGGACCAGCCGACCGTGCCGAAGGGTGCGACCGCCTTCGGCGTGCGCCTGCTGGACCGGCTGGTGCAGGAGATGGCGGAGGAAGGCTGAGCGTTTCGGCATGGGCAGCGCGCGATGCTGAAGCTCGGCATCCGTTCGCGGCCAGCCGATCCCGCGCTGCCGCGCATCATCCCGGTGCGGGAGGGCCAGATCCCGCCGCGCTTCGCTGTCGTTGCCACCAGGCTCGGCTTCAGCGGCAAGGCAGGCGAGATCGCAGAGCCCACCGGCGCCACGCGCAGCATCCTGCTCGGCCTGGGCCACGCAACGACGCGGCGTGCCGTTGAGGCCGCTGGCGCCGCGGCAGCCGCGCGTCTCACGGAGGCGCCGCACATCGTCCTCGAAGCCGATCCGCCGGTCGGCGCGACTGAGATCGCCTGGCTCGCGGCGGGCATCGCGCTCAGATCCTGGCGGTTCGACACGCATCGCACGCGCGACCTCACGCCAGGGACACAGAGGCTCAGCGTCGTGGCGCCGCAGGCGAAGGTCGCGCGCGCGGCCTGGGCGCGGCAGGAGGCCGCGGTGCGCGGCTGCCTCTTCGCGCGCGACCTGGTCTCCGAGCCTGCCAACCACCTGACGACGCGCCGCTTCGCGCAGCGGCTGGAAGCGCTCGCGGAATTCGGCATCCATGTGGATGTGCTGGGGCGGAAGCGGCTGGCGCGGGCAGGCTTTGGCGGGTTGCTCGCGGTCGGCGGGGCTGCGGACTCGCCGCCGCGCCTCGCCGTGCTGCGCTGGCGCGGCAGCTTTGATGCGCCGCCCGTTGCCTTCATCGGCAAGGGCCTCGTCTTCGACACCGGTGGCCTCTCGATCAAGCCGGCGGCGGGGATGGAGGCGATGCGCGCCGACATGGCCGGCGCCGCGGCCTGCGCGGGGGCGATGCTGGCGCTCGCGCTGCGTCGCTCGCCGGCGCCCGCCATCGCTGTGCTGGCCTTGGCGGAAAACGCGACGGGGGCGGCGAGCTACCGCCCGTCCGACGTGATCCACACCCTTTCGGGCCGCACGGTGGAGGTGGTGGACACCGACGCGGAAGGCCGCCTGGTGCTGGCCGATGCGCTGACCTTCGCTGCCGGGATGCGCCCGCGCGCGATGGTGGATGTGGCAACCCTGACGGGCGCGATCATCTCCGCGCTCGGGCATCATCGCGCCGGGCTGTTCGGCAATGACGCGGCGCTGATGTCGGCGCTGGCCGCCGCCGGGGATGCGGTGGGCGAGCCGCTCTGGCCCATGCCGATCGGTGCCGGCCATCGCGCGGATCTGGCGAGTGACATCGCCGATTTGCGCCAATGCGTGCCCTCGGCGCGCGGGGAGGGCGGCTGGCCCGCGCGCTTCATCCCCGATGCATGTCACGCCGCGGCGTTCCTGCGCGAATTCGCGGGTGCTGCGCCTTGGGCGCATCTGGATATCGCCGGGGTGGATACGGCGGAGGCACCGCATGCGCTCGGGCCCGCCGGTGCGACGGGCTTCGGCGTCCGGCTGCTCGACCAGCTGGTCGAGGCGCAGTTCGAGACGCCGGACCACCACGCGCCGTCAGCCTTCCCCGTGGCGTCCATCTCCGGTCGCGTGTAGAGCCCGCGCCATGGCGGAGATCGGCTTCTACCACCTCACCCAGACGCCGCTGGAACAGGCGCTGCCGAAGCTGCTTGGGCGCGTGCTGGCCTCTGGCGGGCGCGCGATGGTGCTGCTGGCGACGCGTGAGCGGCTGGAGGCGCTGGATGCCGCGCTCTGGACCAGCCCCGACCCCGATTGGCTGCCGCATGGCACGCCGACCATGGGCCATGCCGAACTCCAGCCGATCTGGCTGACGACCGAGGATGCCGGCGAGGCCGGTGCCCCGAACGGCGCGCGCTTCCTGGTCCTGCTGGAGGGGCGGGAGAGCGCGCGGCTCGATCGCTTCGACCGCGTGCTCGACCTGTTCGATGGCGCGGACGAGGCGGCGGTGGAGGCCGCGCGCCTGCGCTGGAAGGCCGCGAAGGCGGCGGGCCATGTGCTGACCTATTGGCAGCAGGGCCCGCGCGGCTGGGAGAAAAAGGCGGGCTGAACGCCCGCTCTTTTGGGCCCTCAGGCACCGGGCGCGCGCTCTGCGCGCTTGGCTCGCCGCACTAGAGCGTGATCGCCGAAGACTGGAACGGTCAGAGGCGTGAATCACGCGACCAAACAATAGGCTAGACCGTGATCGGCGCTTCTATCGGCGCCGATCACGGTCTAGCGGCGGCGCCCATTCGGGCGCTCGGCCGGCGCTACGCCGGCCGCATGTCACGCCGCCATGTCGTGGGTCGATCCGAGATGGGCCCGTATCAGCCGTCCAGGCGCACGCCCGTCAGCTGCACCATCTCCTGCCAGCGTGCGACCTCAGCGCGCTGGAAGGCGGCGAAGGGCGCGGGGGTCAGCGGGTCCAGCGTGAAGCCGGCCGCGGCCAGGCGCCGCTGTACCTCGGCATCCGACAGCGTGCCGATGAAGGCCGCGGCCAGACGCTCAGCGGTCGCCGCCGGCAGGCCGGCCGGGCCGAACAGGCCGAACCAGGCATCCACGGCCATGTAGCCCACGCCGGCTTCCTCGGTGGTCGGGATGTCCGGGAAATCCGCAAGGCGCCGCGGCGCGCCGACCGACAGCGCGCGCAGCCGCCCTTCGCGGATCAGCGCGGCGACGGTCGGAAAGGTGGAGACGTAGAAATCCACCTGTCCCGCCACCGTCGCCGTCGCGGCCGGCGCCGCGCCGTTGAAGGGCACATGCGTCGCATCCATCGAGGACCGGCGGACGAAGGTCTCCGCGATCACATGGCTCGCCGAGCCGGCCTGGGAGGAGGCGTAGTTCAGCCGCCCGCCATTGCGGCCGAGCGCCTGCAGCTCTGCCATGGTGCGCGCGCGGGAATTCGCCGGCACGACCGTCGCATGATGCACGGTGCCGAGCTTGGCGATCGGCGTGAAGCCATCCACCACATGAAAGGGCAGGCGCGCCATCATGTGCTGATTGGACGCATGGGTCTGGTTGTGGCCGACCATGATGGTGAGCCCATCCGCCGCGGCGCGATGCGTCGCCTCCGACCCGATGACGCCGCCGGCGCCGGCGCGGTTGTCGATCACCACCGGCTGGCCAAGCGTGGCCGCGGCCTTTTCCGCCGTCACGCGCGCCAGGATGTCGGTCGGCCCACCCGGCGGCGCCGGCACGACGAGGCGGATCGAGCGTTCCGACTGTGCCCGCGCCAGCGAGGGCAGGGTGAGCCCCAAGGGCAGGGCGGCAAGCGCGAGGGCGCGGCGGCGCGTGGTGGACATGGAACGGTTCTCCCCGGGTTTCAGCGTGTCACCTGCCATCGCAACGGGCGCGCCATCGGTCAAGAGATGGCCGACGCACAACCCTAGATTGCGTTTTGGCAAGAAACTCCCCTAGATAGTGGCGGCCCAACGAGGCTAGGGGAGGCGATCCATGACCGAGACCGGGACAACCCCGGCCGAACAGGCTGCGCTGCGGCGCCCGCCGCCGGCGCCCGAGCCCGCGACGCCGCGCGCCCTTTGGCCGACCTTCCTGCGCCGCACGCTGGAGGAGGAGGCGCTGCGCCCCGCGCCGCAGGCTGTTGGCGGGCCAGGAGCACCTTTGGGCTGAGGCCGCTCAGGGCCGCGACGCGGGCGGGTCCGCCGTCTGGCCCAGGCCGAACAGGCCGCGCAGGAAGCCCGGCGTCAGCGCCGCGAGCGGATTCACGCTGACCTGCGGATCATCGAGCGGCCCCTGCATGCGGAAGGTCGCGGCGAAGAGCCCGCCGCCCGTCTCCGGCGAGAATAGCCGCCCGAGCAGCGGGATGTTCCCGAGCAGCGTGTTGAACAGATAGGCGGGCACGATCGTGCCCTCCATCGCCAAGGCCTGCCGGCGACGATCCAGCGTGCCCTTCGCCGTCAGGCCGAGCGAGGCGGAGAAGGCGCGCGCTTCCTCCAGCACCAGCGCGTCCGGGGTCAGGGTGAAAGGCGCGACCATCCGCGCGAAGCCGAGCCCCGGGCCCGACAGCGCTTCGACCATGCCGTAGAGCGTCATCGCCTGCAGCAGCTTCGCGACGGCCGGCGCGTTCTGCACCACGAAGTTCTCCATCTCCGCCGTGCCGCGCAGCGGCGCGCCGGGCCCGTTATGGGCATAGGCCGCCGTCACGTTGAGCTGCCCGCCATCCAGCGTGCGCAGCACACCGAAGGCGCGCAGCAATGCGCCGGCATCCTCGGCCGTCACGCGCAGGGCGCGGCCACGCTCGGCGGGGGTGATTGTCAACTCAAAGGCCTTCTGGGGGCCGGTGCGGCCGGCGATCCGACCGTCGCGCAGCACGCCCCGGCCATCCAGCTGCACCCGCGCTTCCAGCCCCTGCAAGGCGCGCTGCGGGCCGAGCAACACGCGTTCGAACCGCGCGTCGATCGCAACCGCTGGCCCTGGCTCTGAACTGGGTGGGCCGGACGGCGTGTCATCCGCCATCATGCGCTGAAGGTCGAGCACCGGGCCGCGCAGCGTCACCGTCCAGGGCGTGCCCGGCCGTGCCGGCGGGCGCGCCTCGCCGCTGAAGCGGCTGTCATCCACGCGCCCCTCATTGATCGTCACGCGCTCCAGCCGCGCGCCGCGCGCGAAGGCGGCGTTGCCGCGCAGCAGCAGCGACGGCGCCTCGATGCGGAAGCTCTCGACCGCTTCCAGATTCTCGCCGGCGAGCCGCAGCACCGCCTCGGCGCCGGCGTTCTGGCCTTGCGGCTTGCTCCAGGATAGCGGTTCGATCGCCAGCGCCGCCGCACGCAGATCGGCGCGCAGCAGCACCCGGCCCTGCCCGTTGCGCCGTCGCTCGGTCCGCACATCCAGCGCGACGGGCCCGCGCAGCACATCCTCTACCGCGAGCCCAAGGGCGGCGAGCTGGCGCGCATCGGGTCGCGCGGTGACGGTTTCGCGCATCACCACCTGGCCGGGTGGGCCGGCGCGGAAATCCATCTCCACCGCCAGCCGCGCGGGGATTTCGGCCAGTGTCGCGGTGCCGGTGGCGCGCAGCCCATTCGTATCGACGTTAAGCTCGAACTGCCCGCGCTCCAGCGGCTTGCCGAACAGGATGTCGCCAAGCCGGACCTGCCGGAGCTGCGCCTGGGCACGGATCTGCATCTGCTCGATCTGCAGCGCATCCAACAGCGGGAAGCCGAGCTCGAGCCGCCCGTCCACCACGCCTTGCGGATTCAACAAGGGCAATGGCCGGCGGTCGAACAGGCGCAGCCGCGGATGCTGCAGCACGCCGAGCACCTCCGGCACCGGCCCGGTGAGGCCGATCCGCATCTCTGCGGCGGGGTCCTGGCCGTCCGGGAAGGTGAAGCGCAGCAGCGCATCGCGCGCCGCGACCTGGGTGCCGGCCTGCCGCGCCGCGGCGACCTCGACCTCGACCGCATCGAGGCCGAAGCGCACCTTGCCCTGCGCGCCCTCCACGGGCGGGATCGGGCGCAGCCAGTGCACGGTTGCGTCCGTGACATCGAGCGTGCCCGACAGCGCCGTGACGGCGAGGCCAGAGAGATCCTCCGCCGCCTCCGCCTCCAGCTGCCAGGCGCCGTTGCGCGCGATGCCGCCGGTGACGTTCGCCAGGATCCAGGCCCGTTCCCCCGCGCCCAGCCCCTCCGGCCACCAGCGCCCGAGCTCTGCGACGGGCAGTGCATCCAGCCCGAGTGTCGCGCGCCCGCGCCAGCCTCCGTCGCGCCGCGTGGCCTCTGCCTGGGCGGTGAGCCGCGGCGTGCCGGGCCCTTCGAGGATCAGGCTCGCACGTGTCAGCCGCAGCCTCTCCGCCTGCCACTCGGTTGCTGCATCCAGCCGCGCCAGCTTCAGCCGCCGTCCCGCGCCCAGATCGAGCGTGCCGGCCCCGGCGCCGAGCACCAGCCCGGCCTCCTGCACCGCCCCGCTCATGTCCATCCGCACCGAGAGGTCGAGCCGCGTCGGCGCATCCAGCGCCGCGAGCGGGGCGAGCGGTGGGGCCAGTGCGGACAGCGCGGCAGGCCGCAGCTCCGGCAGGGCGAGGCGCAGCGTGATCTCGGCTGGTGAGCCACGCGCCTCGATCGAGCCAGCAAGCGGAATGCGCTCCGCGCCCAGCTGCAGCACCGCGTTGAACCGCCCGGCGATGCCGCCCGTCGCACCGCGGCGCAACTCGATCGCAGCGTTGTCGAGCGACCAGGTGGCGCCAAGCTGCGCATCCTCCACCACCAGCTGCGCGCCGGTCACGGCGAGTTGCGCCAGCGCGCCGAGGGGCGTGTGGTCGTCCGGCGCATGCATCAGCCCGGCCAGGATCGCGTCCAGTCCGGCGCTGCCGGGCGGTGCCTCCGCGCCTGACGGCGCGAGCGCGATGAGGAGCCCACCCTCGGCATCGCGCGCCAGGCGCAGCATCGGCCTGTCGAACGCCAGCCGGCGCGGCGCGACGTGGCCGCGCAGCAGCCAGGGCAGGGACAGGCCGACTTCGGCATCGGGCAGCGCCGCGCGCAGCGTGCCGTCGGCACCGACCAGCCGCACGCCCACAAGGCGCAGCTGCAGCGGCGAGAGGCCCGCGCTGCGGAACCCCTCCCAGCCGATGCTGGCCTGCCCGATCTCCAGCCGGAACGCCGTATCGCGCGGCGCGGCCTCGGCTTCCAGGATACGGGCGAGCCAGGGCAGCTCGATTGGCCCCTGCGCCAGCCGCCAGCCCAGAACGGCCAGTGCCAGCAGCCCGAGCATGAGCGTGCCCAGCAGCAGGTGCAGCGCGTGATGCGCCTGCCGGGCCACTTGACCCGCGGCCTGCCTCACCACCACCCTCGCGCCGCATGCCGAAGACCAAGGGGGCGGCCCCGCCCGCAGGGACGGGCGCCCCCGCCCCGAAATCCGCCCCATTGGCCGCCGCGCGCCTGCCGCGCCCTTTCGACCCTGAGGCCGCCGCGCAGCTTGCCGGCCGCTTCGCGGAGCGCGGCGGGCCGGAGCGCGCCTTTGCCGCCACCGCCGAGGGTGCTGCGCTGCTCGCTGCGCTCGGGGGGCATTCCAGCTACCTGGCCGATCTCGCCGTTCGGGAATCGGCCACCCTGCTGCGGCTGGCGGAGCGCGGGGCGGATGCCGCCATGGCGCTCGCCCTCGACCCGCTCGGCCGCGCCGATCCGAAGGCGAGCCGCCCGCAGGTCGCGTCCCTGCTGCGCCAGGCGAAGCGACAGGCGGCGCTGATCGCGGCGGCGGCTGACCTTGCGGGGCTCTGGCCGCTCGATCGCGTCACCGGGGCGTTGTCGGACCTCGCGGATGCCTGCACCGACTATGCCTGCGCACATCTGCTGCGAGAGGCGCAGGCGCGCGGCGAGTTGAAGCTGTCCAATGCCGCGCGCCACGACCCGCGCGCCACCGGGCGTGGCTCCGGGCTGGTCGTGCTCGGCATGGGCAAGCTCGGCGGGCGCGAGCTGAACTACTCCTCGGATATCGACCTCATGGTGCTCTACGATCCGATGGCCGCAGCCTACGATGCGGACCGGGCGGGCGCCATCTATGTCCGCCTGGCCCGCGACCTAGTCCGGCTGCTCGAGGACCGGACGGAGGATGGCTACGTCTTCCGCACGGATCTGCGCTTGCGCCCCGATCCCGCAGCAACACCCTTGGCCGTCTCCCTGCCTGCGGCGATCACCTATTACGAGAGCATGGGGCAGAACTGGGAACGCGCCGCGATGATCAAGGCGCGGCCGGTCGCGGGCGACCGCGCGCTTGGCGAGAATTTCCTGCGCGAGATTCGTCCCTTCGTCTGGCGCCGGCATCTCGATTTCGCCGCCGTCGCCGACATCCATTCCATCAAGCGCCAGATCCACGCCCATAAGGGCGCGAAGGGCGCGCATGCCGAGGTGCAGGTCTCTGGCCATGACGTGAAGCTCGGCCGCGGCGGCATCCGAGAGATCGAATTCTCCACCCAGATCCTGCAGTTGATCTGGGGCGGGCGCGACCCGGTGCTGCGCGACCCGACGACGCTTGGCGCCCTCGCGGCGCTGGCCGCGGTCGGGCGGATCGAGCGGCGCTCGGCGGCGGAACTGGCCGATGCCTATGTCTTCCTTCGCCATGTCGAGCACCGGTTGCAGATGGTGGCCGACCGTCAGACGCACCGTCTGCCGGAAGACGAACAGGGGCTGGCCCGCATCGCAAGCTTCATGGG
>JBIKSZ010000092.1:0-13699 GCA_044348345.1 Roseomonas sp.
CTCGGCAACCAGTTCCTGGCCAACATCCGCGAGGTGGACGCCATCGTCCATGTGCTGCGCTGCTTCGAGGATGGCGACATCACCCATGTCGAGGGCAGCGTCGATCCGGTGCGCGACGCCGAGACGGTCGAGACGGAGCTGATGCTCGCTGACCTCGACAGCCTGGAGAAGCGGGCACAGGGCCTGGTGAAGCGCGCGCGCGGCGGCGACAAGGAAGCGGTCGCGCAGATGGCGCTGATCGAGCCGCTGAAGGCCGCGCTCGAGGCCGGCAAGGCCGGGCGCACCGCCGTGCCGAAGGGTGAGGAAGCGGCGGCCGCGCGGCTGCAGCTGATGACCACGAAGCCCGTGCTCTATGTCTGCAATGTCGAGGAAGGGAGTGCCGCCACCGGCAACGCCCATTCCGCCCGCGTCTTCGAAATGGCGAAGTCGCAAGGCGCGAAGGCGGTGATCGTCTCCGCCGCCATCGAGGCCGAGATCAGCCAGATGCCCGATGCCGACCGCGCCGAATTCCTGGCCTCGCTCGGGCTTGAGGATAGCGGCCTCGATCGCATCATCCGCGCTGGCCATGAGCTGCTCGGCCTGTTCACCTATTTCACGGTGGGGCCGAAGGAGGCGCGGGCCTGGACCATCACGCGCGGCACCAAGGCGCCGGGCGCGGCGGGCGTCATCCATGGCGATTTCGAACGCGGCTTCATCGCCGCCGAGACCATCGCCTTCGACGACTATGTCGCGCTGAATGGCGAGCAGGGCGCCAAGGAAGCCGGCAAGATGCGCGTCGAGGGCAAGGAATATGTAGTGAAGGACGGCGACGTCCTGCTGTTTAGGTTTAACGTTTAGGGCCTCAGGCGCCGGCGCGCCCTCCGGGCGCTTGGCTTGCGCGCAGGCCACTGTTGCGCCGGGCGCTGCGGTCGGTTGGTGCGCGGGCCGCATTCGCGGCCTCGGCCCGCGGAAGTGCGCGGGCCGCCATCGGATCACCCGGAACGCTCGCCGGCCTCATCCACATCTCCCTCCCCCGCAGGCGGGGGAGGGAGCGAACGTCACGCCGACTCGCCCGCGACCCAGCCGCTCGACCAGGCCCATTGGAAACTATAGCCGCCGAGCCAGCCGGTGACGTCCACCGCCTCGCCGATCACGAACAGCCCGGGCACAGCCTTCGCCATCATCGTCTTCTGGTCGAGCGCCGCCGTGTCCACGCCGCCCAGCGTGACCTCGGCCTTCGCATAGCCCTCCGTGCCGGACGGCGTCAGGCGCCAGGCCTTCAGCAGCGCGCCAAGCCGTGACAGATCCTTGTCGCCGACCTCGCCGATCACGCGTGGCGGGAGGTGGATCGCGGCAAGCGATTGCGCCAGCCGCTGCGGCAGCAGCTCCGACAGCACCGTCTTCGGCTCGGCCCTGGGCCGCGCTCGCTTGCCGGCGAGCAGCAGCGCAGTCGCATCGCGCTCCGGCAGCAGGTCGAGCGTGATCGCCTCGCCCGCGTGCCAGTAGGAACTCGCCTGCAGGATTGCCGGGCCCGACAGGCCGCGATGGGTGAAGAGCATCGCCTCGCGGAAGCTCGCGCGGCCGCAACGCGCTATGCTGTCGAGCGCCACACCCGAGAGCGGGCGCATCAGCTCGAGCGCATCCTCGGCGAAGGTCAGCGGCACCAGGCCGGGGCGGGGTTCCGCCAGCGCCAGGCCGAAGCGGCGCGCGACGTCATGCGCAAAGCCGGTGGCGCCCATCTTCGGGATGGAAAGCCCGCCGGTCGCGAGCACCACGCTCTCGGCGGCGAAGCCGCCGCGATCGGTGGTCACGCGGAAGGCCGCGTCGCGCGCGATCTCCGTCACGCGATGGTTGAGGCGCAACTCGACGCCGGCGGCTGCGCATTCGGCCAGCAGCATCGCCACGATCTCCCGCGCCGAACCATCGCAGAAGAGCTGCCCGAGCGCTTTCTCGTGGAAGGGGATGCGGTGCTTGCGCACCAGCGCGATGAAGTCGTGCTGCGTGTAGCGCGCGAGTGCCGAGCGCGCGAAATGCGGATTGGCTGACAGGAAACGGTCCGGCACGCAGCCGAGATTGGTGAAGTTGCAGCGCCCGCCACCGCTGATGAGGATCTTCTTCCCCGGCGCCTCGGCATGGTCCAGCACCAGCACGCGCCGGCCGCGCTGCCCGGCGCGCAGCGCGCACATCAGCCCGGCCGCACCGGCGCCGAGCACGACGACATCGAAGTGCTGCATCACGCCGCGGCCGCGAGGCCCGCCATGTCGCGCCCGACGGCCTCCGCCACGCGGATACCGTCCACGCCGGCGGAGAAGATGCCGCCCGCATAGCCAGCACCTTCGCCGGCCGGATAGAGGCCGCGCGTATTGAGGCTCTGCAAGGAGGCATCGCGCCGGATGCGGATGGGGGAGGAGGTGCGCGTCTCCACCCCGGTCATCACCGCATCCTCCATGTCGAAGCCGCGGATCTGGCGGCCGAAGGCGGGCAGCGCTTCCCGGATGGCCGCCACCGCGAAATCCGGCAGGCAGAGCGAAAGGTCCGTCGGCGTCACGCCCGGCTTGTAGCTGGGGATCACCGCGCCGAGCGTGGTGGAGGCACGTCCGGTGAGAAAATCGCCGACGAGTTGCGCCGGCGCGCGATAATCGCTGCCGCCGGCGACGAAGGCCGCTTCTTCCCACTTCCGCTGGAAGTCGATGCCGGCCAGCGGATGGCCGGGATAGTCCACCTCCGGCGTGATGCCGACGACGATGCCCGCATTCGCGTTCCGCTCGGCGCGCGAATACTGGCTCATGCCGTTGGTGACGAGGCGACCCGGCTCACTGGCCGCGGCCACCACCGTGCCGCCTGGGCACATGCAGAAGGAATAGACGCCGCGGCCATTCGCGGCGTGGTGCACGATCTTGTAGTCGGCCGCGCCCAGGATCGGGTGCTTGGCGAAATCGCCGAAGCGCGCGCGGTCGATCAGCGATTGCGGATGCTCGATGCGCACGCCGATGGAGAAGGGCTTCGCTTCGACGAAGACGCCGCGCTCATGCAGCACCGCGAAAGTGTCGCGAGAGGAATGGCCGATCGCCAGCACGACATGGTCGGTCTCGATCGTCTCGCGCGCACCGCCGTCGGTCGGCTCCGTCACCACGCCGCGCAGGCGCCGCTGGCCGTCGCGCCCGGTCTCGATCACGAAATCCACCGCGCGCGTGCCGAAGCGGTATTCGCCGCCCATCGCCTCGATCTTGGCGCGCATGCTTTCCACCATCTGCACCAGGCGGAAGGTGCCGATATGGGGCTTGGCGACGAACAGGATCTCCTCCGGCGCGCCGGCCTCGACGAATTCGGTCAGCACCTTGCGGCCCAGATGCTGCGGATCCTTGATGCCGGAATAGAGCTTGCCGTCGGAGAAGGTGCCGGCGCCGCCCTCGCCGAACTGCACATTGCTCTCGGGCGTCAGCACGTTGCGGCGCCACAGCGCCCAGGTGTCCTTGGTGCGCTCCCGCACCACCTTCCCGCGTTCGAGGATGATGGGCCGGAAGCCCATCTCCGCCAGGATCAGCGCGGCGAAGATGCCGCAGGGGCCGGTGCCGATGACGACCGGGCGCTTGCCGCCGCCTGCCGGTGCGCGCGCAACCTGCCGGTAGCCGATATCGGGCGCAACCATCAGGGTGCGCCCCAGCACCTTGTCGCCCGCATGCCGGCGCAGCAGCGCGGCTTCGTCGGCGACCTCGAAATCCACCGAATAGACCAGCTCGATGGCGCTGCGCCGGCGCGCATCCCAGCCCCGCCGGGCGATGGCGAAGGACAGCACCTGGTCAGGCTTCAGCCCGAGCCGCGCGCAGAGCGCGGCCTGGACCGCACCCTCCGGGTGGTCGAGCGGCAGCTTGAGTTCGGTGAGACGCAGCATAAGCCGGGTTCTAGCCCAGGCTGGGCCCGGACTGCATCAGCCTTCCGCCAGGACCGCCGGTGCGATGCCCCATTCGCGGCCGCCATCCAGCGGCGGCGTGACATGCAGGGGCAGCGCGTTCGGCGTGCGGACATTGGGCTCATGCCCGAGCGCCAGCCGCAGCGCGCGGAACAGCGCGCCATGCGCCACCACCAGCACGGGCGCGGGCTGCGCCAAAGCGCGGTTCACCGCGCGCACGGCGCGGTCGAGCAGCTGCTGGAAGGTCTCGCCCCTGGCCGGCGTGTAGCGGCCCTCGATCCAGTCATCGTACCAGTCGCCCATTGGCTGGCCTTCCTGCTCGCCGAAATTCACCTCTGCCAGGTCGGGATCGAGCGCGACCGGCAGGCCGAGCGGCGCCGCCACGATCTCTGCCGTGCGGCGCGCGCGCACCAGCGGCGAGGCGATGATGGTGGCGATGCCGCTGTCGCGCAGTGTCAGCGCCGCACGCTCGGCCTGCATCACGCCGACCCGGTTCAGCGGGATGTCGGTGCGGCCCTGGCTGAGGCCCTGGGCGTTCCAGTCGGTCTCGCCATGGCGGAGGAACCAGAAGGGGGTCGTCGTCAGCATCAGCCTTGCGCCTTCTCACGCGCCATCGCGGCGGCGACCGCGGGCATGTCCATCACCCGCCGCGTCAGCGCGCCGAGCGCCGCGAGGTGCGAGATATCAAGCTTGAGGAAGCCCGCGAAACTGCCGAGCGCCACAACGAACAGGTCGGGCGCGGATGGCGTGGGCGTGCCGAGCAGTGTGCCGCCCTGGGCGCCCCCTTGGCGGGCCAGCGCGGTCTCGGCGAATTCGAGCGCCGTGCGGGCGCGCTTGAGTGCCGCCGCGCGCACGGCGGTCGCGGCTTCCTCATTCCCATCCACGAAGCGCGTCGGTGCGAAGCAGGGGTTGAAGTGGCGCCCCATGCTCCAGTGGCACCAGGCGAGCCATTCGATGCCCTTGATGCGTTGCGCCGGATTGCGCGGCAGCAGGCCGCTCTCCGGCGCGGCTTCGGCGAACCATTGGATGATCGCCGGCGCCTCGGTGATCACGGTGCCGTCCGGCAGTTGCAGTGCCGGCACCTCGCCCTTCGGGTTGAGGGCGAGGTAGTCCGGCTTGCGATGATCACCCGCGCGGAGCGAGATGAAGCGCAGCTCGAAAGGCAGGCCGGAGACCGCCGCCACCTGGTGCGCGAGCGTCCCCGAGGTGAAGGTCGAGGTCCAGAGGACCGGCCTGTCCATCGGCTGCGCCGCCATCAGGCCGCGAGCCCTTCCTGCGCCAGCGCCCGCTGCACGGCGGGCCGCGCCAGCATGGCCTTCAGATGCGCATCCAGCGCCGGCGGCAGCGTCAGGCCCGAGCGGCGCGTGGCCCAGAACTCAACGAAGAACAGCGCGGCGTCGGCGACCGAATAGCCCGACGCCAGCGCCCAGGTGCCGCCATGCCAGCCCTTCTGCAGGACGTCGAAATACTTCACGGCGTTCTGCTTGCCGGTCTCGATGACCTTCGGGTGGTCCTCCTCGCGGAGGGCGAAATTGGCGGGGCGGAACTGGCGGGTGAAGGCCTGTGGGTGGATCGTGCCGCAGACGTAATCCAGCATCTCCAGGCAGCGCGTCTCGCCCTCGAGATCGGCGGGGACCAGCCCGGTCGCCGGGTTCGACTTGCCAAGCCACAGCGCGATCGCCGGGAATTCCGTCAGCACCTTGCCGTCGCCGCGATCGAGCGCCGGAACCTTCGACTTCGGGTTCACCGCCATGAAGTCTGGCTTGTGCTGCGCGCCATCCTTCAGCGCGACGAGCGCGAGATCGTAGGGCTTGCCGATCTCCTCCAGGATGATGTGGATGCCGAGCGAGCAGGCGCCGGGCGAGTAGAAGAGCTTCAAGGTCGTTCTCCCTGAGGATGCTGCGTTGTAGGGGGTTGCGGGGGCAGGATGCCAGTCCCCCGGACGTCCCGCGTGGCGATCCATCTGGGCCGCCCCCTCTTGGCCCGGTGCGGCGCCCGGCCCAATCTGGCGACGGAGGAAACCGCCATGCCCATCCGCCGTCGCCACCTGCTGGCCGCTGTTCCGGCGCTTGCCTTGCCGCGCGCGGTCCGGGCGCAGGACGCCTTCCCGAACCGCACCGTCAGCATCGTCGTGCCCTTCCCGCCGGGCGGCGGCACCGATGTGCTCGCGCGGCTGCTCGGCCAGCATTTCCAGGAGGCGTGGCGGCAATCTGTCGTCATCGAGAATCGCGGCGGTGCGGCGGGTCGCATCGGCCTGCAGCAGGTCCAGCGCGCGCAGCCGGATGGCCATACGCTGATGGTCACCTCCACCGGCGGCATCATGGGGCTGGCCGGCCCCGGCGGCGCGCGGCCCTTCGCGGTGCGCGAAGAACTGACGCCCATCAGCCTGGTCACCGCGCCGGCCTATGTGATTGCCGTGAACCCCTCGCTCGGCGTGCGCGATGTGGCGGGGCTGATCGCACTCGCCAAGGCGCGGCCGGGCGCGCTGGCCTTCGGCAGTTCCGGCACCGGCGCGGCGAGCCATCTGGCGGCGGAGCTCTTTGCTTCCATGGCCGGGATCGAGATGCTGCATGTGCCCTATCGCGGCACGGGCCCTGCGCTGAACGACCTGATCGGCGGGCGCATCCAGCTGATGTTCGCGCCGCCCCAGACGGTTGCCGCCGCGGTGCAGGCCAACGCCGTGGTGAATTTGGCCGTCACCGCCGAGCGCCGCACTGACCTGCTGCCCGGCCTGCCGACGGCGGCCGAGAGCGGGCTGCCGGGCTATTCCGCTGTCGGCTGGTTCGGCCTGTTCGGCCCGAAGGGCATATCGCAGGCGCTGGCGGAGCGTATCTCCGCCGACGCCGCGCGCGGCCTCAACACCGCCGACACGCGCGCGCGCATGGCACCGCTTGGCGCCGAGCCGGAGCCGATGACGCCCGATGATTTCACCCGCTATGTGGACGCCGATATCGCCAAGTGGCAGCGCGTCGTCCGCGAACGCGGCATCACGCTGGAGTAGTGAAGACGATGATCAGGTTGGCGACGTTTCTCTCGCCCGGCGATGTGCGCCCAAGGCTTGGCGCGGTGGAGGGCGAGGAGATGCTCGACCTCACCGCCGCGCATGGGCCTGGCTGGGACATGCGGCGCGCGCTGCTGCTGCCGATTGCGGAGCTGCGTGGCTTCGTCGCGGCGGCGAAGCTCCGCCTGAAGTTGGCGGAGTGTCACCTGCTGCCGCCCATCCCCGACCCGGGCAAGATCTTCTGCGTCGGCAAGAACAGCAAGGTGCACCGCGCCGAGCTGGTCGCGCAGGGCATGCTGAAGGAAGACCCGCAGGAGCCGACCAGCTTCGTCAAGCTGACCGAGACGCTGGTCGGCGACGGCGCGCGCGTGGTGCGCCCCGATGGCATCTCCACCTTCGACTACGAGCCGGAACTGGCCTTCATCGTGACGAAGCGCGCCTTCCAGGTCCCGCGGGAGCGTGCGCGCGAGTATGTCGGCGCGATCACGGTCCTCAACGACCTGACGGCGCGGGAGATTCAGAAGCAGGAAGTGCAGCTCGGCACCAAGTTCTGGGTGTCCAAGAACATGCCGGGCTTCACGCCGGTCGGCCCCTATGCCGTGCCGCTGGCGGAGATCGCCGATCCCTATGATCTGTGGCTGACCTGCGAGGTGAATGGGCAGCAACGCCTGCGCGTGAACACCGACGAGTACATCCACCGGATCGAGGGCATCATCGCCCATTTCAGCCGCTTCATGCCCTTCGAGCCTGGCGACGTCATCGCCACCGGCGCGCCGCGCGGCACCGCGATCGGGCATCCGAATGCGGCGGAGCTCTACCTGAAGCCAGGGGATGTCTGTGTCGCCGGTCTCGAAGGCGTGATGCGGATCACCACGCACATCGTCGCGCCCGGCGGCGCGTGAGCCCAGCCCGGGTGTAGGCTTCCCTCCTCACGCATGAGGAGGGAAGCCATGCCTGCGACGAGACGCCACGCCGTCCGCCTGCTTGCCGCCGCCGCCACCATCGGCGTCGCAGTGCCAGGATCCTCGCGCGCGACCACGCGCGCCGAGATCGACGCCAATGTCGCCGCCGCGCTCGGCCGGCTGCGCAGCATGTCCAATGCCGAGCCGCTGCTGCGGGCTTCCGTCGCGCAGCTGATCTTCCCGCGCATCCTGAGCGGCGGCTTCATCCTCGGCGGACAGTATGGTGAAGGCGCGCTGCTCCGCGGTGGCGCGACGGCCGGCTACTACAGCATCGCCGGCGCGTCCTTCGGGCTGCTGGCCGGCGCGCAGACCGCGGGGCTCGCGATGTTCTTCATGCGCGAGGACGCGCTCACCGCGCTCCGGAACGCCGACGGGTGGGAGATCGGCACCGGGCCTTCGGTGGTGGTGCTGAATGCCGGGGTGCAGGCGAATGTCACCTCCAGCACGCTGACGGAGCCGGTCTATGCGATCAGCTTTAATCAGCAGGGGCTGATGGCGGCGCTGGCGATCAACGGCAGCAAGATCACAGCCTTCGCGCCCGAAGGCTGAGCAGCCGCTGCGCTACACCCTCCAGCGGCGGTGCTGCCACAGCCACTGGTCGGGGTGTTCGCGGATCCAGCCTTCGATGATGTCATTGATGGCCTGGGTCGCGGCGTCGATGTCCACCTGACCGCGCGCATCGCGCGGCAGGTGGATTTCCTCTGTCATCTCCAGCCGGAAGCGGTTGCCGGGCAGGCGGATGGCGCGCGCGCCATGCACGGGGCAGTCGAAGCGCCGCGCCAGCCGCGCCAGCAGCGGGTTGGCGCTGGCGGTACGGCCGAGGAAGCGGATGCGCGGGCCGCGGCCGAAGCGCTGATCCACCAGCATGCCGA
Source organism: Roseomonas sp. (assembly GCA_044348345.1). Classification (GTDB taxonomy): domain Bacteria; phylum Pseudomonadota; class Alphaproteobacteria; order Acetobacterales; family Acetobacteraceae; genus Falsiroseomonas. The sequence goes on from JBIKSZ010000092.1 coordinate 8,725, forward strand.
GATGCAGGCCGGCATCGAGCGCTTCCATCATGCGGATGGGCGCGGTGGTGCCGGCCGGGATCAATTCGCCCATCACGTCGCGGCGCATGCGCAGCACATCGCGCGCGATGCGCGGATTGTTCGGCGTGCGGTAGAGCGCGGCGGATGGCAGGCCGTAGCTTTTCGCTGCAACCGCGGGCAGTTCCCAATTCGCCAGGTGGGCTGCGAAGAAGATCGCGGGCTTGCCGTCCTCGCGCAGTTGCACGAAGCGGGCGATGCTGTCCGCGGGGATCTCGATGCGGCCGGTGTTCGGGTGTTCGGGGTCGAAGTCGAAGATCTCGCCCATATGGACGTATTCGGCCGCGGTCCGGCCGAGATTCTCCCACGCGCCGCGGAGGATCGCGGCGCGCTCCTCGGGTGTCTTCTCGGGGAAGCTGGCGGCGATGTTCTCGCGCGCGATGCGATGGGCGGGCGTCAGCGGTCCGAGCAGCTTCGCACCCGCGCCGCCGAGGTTCGAAGCCCGGTCGGGTCCGAGCGCGCGGACCAGCGCGAAGGTGCCGCGCACCAACGCGGCGAGCGCCTCGTCGCCCAGCCGTTGAAGGCGGCCTGCCATATCAGAGGGTAACGATGATTTTCCCGAAGACGCGGCGGGACTCGAGCCGCTCCAGCCCTTCGGAGAAGCGATCGAGCGGCACGACGGTATCCAGCACCGGGCGGATGCCGGCCGCCATCTTCGCGACCGCGTTGCGCACATTCTCGATCCGGCAGCCGAAGCTGCCGAAGATGTGCAGTTGGCGCTGAAAGATCATCATCAGATTGGTGTCGGCGCTGACGCCAGAGGTGGAGCCGCAGGTCACCAGCCGCCCGCCCATGCGCAAGCTGAGTAGCGAGGCCGCCCAGGTTGCTGCCCCCACATGCTCGAACACCACATCCACACCGCGCTTGTCGGTGACGCGGCGCGCGACGGTTGAGAAGTTCTTCTCGGCGTAGTTCACCACATGATCGGCGCCGAGTTCCTTCGCCTTGGCGCATTTCTCATCATCGCCGGCGGTGGCGATGACGGTGCAGCCAAGTGCCTTCGCTGCGCGAATGGCGACCGAGCCGATGCCCGAGCCCGCGGCCTGGATCAGGATGGTCTCGCCCGGCTGCAGCTTCGCATTGTCGAACAGCATGTGCTCGACCGTGCCGAAGGTGACGGTGGAGCACGCCGCATCCTCGAAGGTGACGCTGGCCGGCACCTTCACCAGCGTGCGCGCCGGCCAATTGGCCAGCTCGCGCGCGAAGCCGTCGATATGGAAGCCCGCGACGCCCTGCACATTCTCGCACAGATTGTCGCGGCCCGATGTGCAGGCGTGGCAGGTGCCGCAGGTGCGCGCGCCATAGGGCGTCGCACGGTCACCGATGGCCCAGCCCGTCACGCCCTCGCCGATCGCCACCACCTCGCCCGAGGCTTCGGCGCCAACGGTCAGCGGCAGCTGGCGCTGCGCGAAGGCCATGCCGCGCCAGCCCCAGACATCGATGTGGTTGAGCGAGACGGCACGGACGCGGATCTGGATCTCGCCTGGGCCCGGCGGGGGCGGGGGTGCCATCTCCTCCAGCCGCAGGTCGCGGTCGCCATGCAGCCGCAGCGCGCGCATCAGGCGGGTTCTCCCGAGATCACGAGACAGACATTCTGCCCGCCGAAGCCGAAGCTGTTGGACAGCACATGCGTCACCTGCGCCGCACGCGCCGTGTTCGGCACCACGTCGAGCGTGATGGCCGGGTCCGGCTCCTCGTGGTTGATGGTGGGCGGCAGCAGCTGGTGGCGGATGGTCAGCAGGCTGAACACCGCCTCGATCGCGCCGGCCGCGCTCAGCGTATGGCCGAGCATGGATTTGTTGGAGGAGATCGGCGGCGCGCTCTCGCCGAAGACGGCACGCAGACCGAGCGTCTCCATCTTGTCGTTCTCGGGCGTCGAGGTGCCATGCGCGTTGACATAGCCGATCGCGCCGGGCTCGAGCCCCGCATCGGCGATGGTGTTGCGCATCGCGCGGATGATCGCCTCACCCGAGGGGTTGGAGCGGGTGCGGTGGAAGCTGTCGGATTTCTCGCCGCAGCCGCGGATGAGGCCCAGCACCTTGGCGCCGCGCGCGCGGGCATGTTCCAGGTTTTCCAGCACCAGGCAGGCCGCGCCCTCGCTCATCACGAAGCCGTCGCGCGACTTCTCGAAGGGCCGTGCGGCCTTGGCTGGGTCGTCATTGCGCGTGGACAGCGCCGAGAGCAGGGAGAAGCGGATCAGCGCCTCTGGCTGCACCGTGCCATCCGCGCCGATGGCGAGCGCGGCCTCTGCCTCGCCGCGGCGGATCGCCTCGACGCCGAGCTGGATCGCGGAGGCACCAGTGGCGCAGGCGGTGGAGATGGCAATGGGTGCGCCGCGCGTGCCGAAGCGCGCGGCCAGCTGCTCGCCGACGCCAGCGAAGGCGGCGAGTTCATACATCTCGTCCCAATTCGCGGCGGCCTCGATCAGCGCCGGGTAGAGCGGTGCTGCGGGGGCGGCGCGGGCGGCCAGGCGGAAGCGATACGCCCACTCGGTCTCGACCGGCGGCATGCCGAGCATCAGCGGGCCCGGGAAGCCGCCCTTGTCGAACCTCGCCTGGGCCAGCGCTTCCTCCGCCACTAGCGTCGCGTAGCGCGCGACGCGCTGGGAGGAGGTCATGGCCCCCGTATCCTCGCCCGGCAGCTCGACCGTGCCGGCGATGGTGGTGCGCAGATGCTCGGTCGGGAAGCGGGTGATGCGGCGAATGCCCGATCGGCCGGAGGTCAGAGCGGCCCAGTTGTCGGCGACGCCCAGGCCGAGCGGCGTGACGACGCCGATGCCGGTCACCGCAACAAGCGGCCGGCCGGCATGGTCCGTGAAACGGCTCATGGCTGCGCCTCCGCCGGAATGGCGGCCAGATGCGCCATCGCCTCGCCGCGCCAGGCGCCGAAGCCGGTGACGAGGATGTCGGCCGGCGCGCCCTCGAGCGGCGCTTCCAGCGCTTCCAGCGGCGCGGGGAATACGCCGGCTGAGAGGCAGAGCGCGGCGAGCGCGACATTGGCCGGGAAGGTCGCCTCCGCGCCCCAGCCGATGCGGCTGCCCGTCGCGCGCACCGCGAGCGGCTGGTAGAGCCCGCCCAGCACCTCGCGCTCCAGCACGGTCGCCGTGGCGGCGCCTGAGCAGCCGGAGATCACCGGCAGGCGCCCGGTGCCAAGCCGCGGTGCGATGCGCCGGAAGGCCTGGGCCATCGCCTCATGGCCGGTGTCGGCCGCGCTGCGGCGGGCCTGGCCGGTGGCAATCGCGCCAAGCCGGGCGAGGCCCTTCGCGCCGCGCGCGCGCGCGCCGGCTTCCGTCTCAAGCACCAGGAAGGCGGCCTGGGTGCCGGTGACGGCGCCCGGCGCATCCTCGCGCGAGAAGACGGGCGCCCAAGGGCCGCGGCGCAGCAGCCCGCCCGCGTGATAGAGCAGCAGCATGTCCCAGCGCGCCGCGCTATAGGCGCCGCCGACGAGGGCGATGCGGGAGGACCCCTCCGCCAGCCTTGCGGCTGCGATGCGCACCGCGTCGGCGCCTGCCTGCTCCTCGCCCATGAAGGTGCGGGACGCGCCGGTGACGCCATGCACGATGGAGATGTTGCCTGCGAGCAGATTGGACAGCTGCGCCAGGAACAGGGTCGGGCGCAGGCCGCTGGCCAGCAGCTCGTTCAGCTTCACCGCGGCCTCGGCCGGCGGTAGCGGGGCCAGCGCCGACAGCACCTGGTCGTCGAGGGCGATGTCGCGCTCCCCGCCGCCGGCGGCGACGATCAGGTCCATATCGGCGACCAGGTCGCGCGCGCCGGCATCGTCGATGGCCAGCCCCGCGGCATAGGTGCCCAGCCGCTGCCAGGTCTCCATCTGGCGCTGGTCGCCCTTCTTCGGGATCTGCCGGTCAAGCTCGAGCGCTGGGCCAGGATGGACGGCGAAGGGCGCGAAGGTGGCGTCGTCCAGCGCCGGCGGCGTGGCGGAGCCGAGCGCAGCCAGATGCGCCGCGCGGCCCTCGCCGGCGCAGGACACCAGGCCGATGCCGGTGATCCAGATGTCGTTGGCAGCCATGCGTCAGGCGTGTCCGGGCAGGCCGATGCGGCGCGCCGTGTCGCGCATCATCGCCTCCAGCTCGGGGGCGGGGAAGGGCATCACGCGATAGGTGATCTCGGCATCCGCCACGCGCTTGCCGGCGGCCTCGATGCGGGCCGCGACCACGGCATAGCCGGAGCCGTCATGGACCAGGCTGGCCTGGACGGTGAGTTCCGCCCCGGGGGTCACGAAGCCGCGGAACTTCGCCTCGCTCACCTTGGACAGGAAGGGCATGCGGGTCAGGCCGTTCAGGGCCAGCAGCAGCCAGCCGCCGGTCTGGGCCATGGTTTCCACCATCAGCACGCCGGGCAGAATCGGGTGGCCGGGGAAATGGCCTTCGAAGACCGGGCTTGCGTCCGGGACCGTGGAGGCGACGGTGATGTCGCCGTCGCCGAGGGCGACGACGCGGTCAACCATCTGGAAGTATTCGAGCCGCATGGCGGCCTTGTGCCTCCGCGGGGTCGGGTTATCTCAGCCGCCGGCCTGCTTCGCCGCGACCAGCTCCTCGATCCGCTGGGCCAGGTTGCCCATGACGAAGTACTGCTCGGCCGGGGCCTTGCCGGCATTCACTTCCTGCGTCCAGGCCTCGACCGGGACCTTGATGCCGAAGGCCTTGTCGATGGCGAAGACGATGTCGAGGAAGTCGAGGCTGTCGATCCCGAGATCGTTGATCACATGCGCCTCCGCCGTGATCTTCTCGGCGGGCACTTCGCTGTTCTCGGCGATGATGTCTCGGATGCGGTCGAACACCGGCGACGTCATGGGGCAGGCTCCGGGCGGACGGGAAGGGGCCTCTTGGCCCGATCGGGCCGGATTGTCCAGGGCCAGGGGTGCCAGGGGTTGGGGGGAAGGTTGGCGGCCAGGGTGCGGC
>JBIKSZ010000281.1:0-4182 GCA_044348345.1 Roseomonas sp.
AGGCGATCCAGCAGGGGAAGGCGGCTGCGGTGGCCGATATGGTGCGGGTGCATGGTCAGCAGGAACACGCCGCCCTCCTCCCACGCGCCGTCGAACTCCCCGCGGAAGATCTCCTCCACTGCCGATGGCGGCGTGTAGGGGCGCAGCGCCGAGAAGCGATGCATGTTGAAATAGACGGCGTCGTCGCGGATCCATTCGGGCGGCAATTCGACGATGCCGGTCGGCTCGCCATCGGCGGTCAGCTCGTACGGATCATCGTCGCCCATCAGGGAACTGTCGTAGAGCAGCCCCATCTCGCGGATGATGCGCATCGTGTTGACCGAGAAATCCCAGCTCGCCGTCCGCATCCCAACCGGTGCGCGCCCGGCCAGCCGTGTCAGCACCTCGGCTGCGCGCAGATTGACCGAACGCTCCGCCTCATAGTCCAGGTCTGTGTTCTTCTCATGGATCCAGGAATGCAGGCCGATCTCATGGCCGTCCTGCGCCACTGCGCGGACCTCATCCTCATGCAGCAAGGCAGAGACGCCAGGGTAGAAGAAGGTCGCGGGAATGGAGTGCCGCGCCAGCAGGGCCCGGATGCGCGGCACGCCCTGGCGCGCGCCGTACTGGCCCTGGCTGATGCGCATCGGGCTGGGGTCGCCGTCGCGCAACGGGATGGTTTCGTGATCCGCATCGAAGGACAACGTTACGGCGCAGCGCGCGCCGCCCGGCCAATGCGTCGGCTTCAGGCTGCGGCCGGCGCGGGCGCGCTCGACCATGCCGCGCCAGGTCGGCTCGGGCCATTCCCAAGGGCGGTTCGCGTCAGACATGATACTGGAATCCATCCACCACGAAATGCTGGCCGGTAATGAAACAGGGCTCGGAGGTCGCGAGGAAGAGCACGACCTGCGCCACGTCATCCACCGAACCAACCCGGCCCAGCGCGATCCCTTCCCGCGCCAGCGCATCACCGCGCTGGATGATGACGGGGTTCTTCGCCAGCTCTGTCTTGATCAGGCCGGGGCAGATCGCATTGACCAGGATGTCGGGCCCGAGTTCCTTCGCCAGCGCGCGTGTCATGCCGAGAATGCCCGCCTTGGCGCTGGCATAGGCGAAGCGGCTGACCGCGGCCGTGACCCCGCCCGACAGCGCGTTGAGCGACGACATGGATGCGATGCGCCCGCCGCCCTGGGCGCGCATCTGGGGCACGACGGCCTGGATGTAGTTGAAGCAGCTCTTGAGGTTCAGGGCGATACTGCCGTCGAACTCCGCCTCGGTGATCTCCATGATCCCCTTGGGCTGCGCGCGGCCGGCATTGTTCAGCAGGAAATCGACGCGGCCGAACTGCGCCACCACCTCCTGCACCACCTGCTTCGCGCGGGCGTGATCGGCCACATCGGCCTCCAGGCACAGAACGCGGCGGCCAAGCGAGTGGATTTCAGCAGCGGTGATTTCCATCTCTGGCACCAGAATATCGACTAGGGCGATATCGAACCCCGCGCGCGCCAGCGCGCGTGCACACCCCCGCCCGATGCCTCGGCCACCACCGGTAATGAGCGCAACGCGCGATGCTACTGACGTGTCTTCCATGGAGGCATGAGAGACAGCTTGAGGCCGTACGGCAATATGGATTACGTCCACATTTATGAACCACGAGGTCAAATCCGCCGTCCGCACGCTGGAGATCCTCGAATTCCTCGGGGCGGCCGTGGAGCCCGTTTCGCTCAAGGACATCGCGGTCACGCTCGGCTATCCGAAAAGCAGCGCGCATGCGCTGACGCAGACCCTGGTCGGGCGGGGCTACCTGCTGCAGGAGGGGGAGCGCTACGTCATCGCCGACAACATCCGGGCGGGTTTCACCGGCCAGTCCCGGCACGCTGTGCTGGTCCGCCTCGCCCAACCCGTGATGGACGAGTTGCGGCGGCGCGTCGGAGAGACGGTGCTGCTCGGCGTGCTCACTCCGCGCGGCGATGTCCGCACCCTCGCCAAGAGCGTCAGCGACAATCCGGTGCGCTTCGACAAGGATCTCGACCGCACCAGTGTCGCGCATTGCACCGCGATGGGGCGTGTGTTGCTCGCCTTTTCCGATGACAAGGCCCGAGAGGCGCATCTTGCGCGGAGCCCGTTGACCGCCTGTACGCCCCGGACCGTGACGGACCAGAAGCGTCTGCAAGTCATCCTGCGCCAGGTCCGTGCGGGCGGCATCGCCTTCAGCGAGGATGAGCACGTCCTCGGCTCGACCGGTATCGCCGCGCCGGTCTTCGACCGGAACGCCCGCATCGTCGCCGCGCTCGATATCGGGGCGATCACCGCGCGCTTCCGCGCCGGCAAGGACCAGATGATCGTCGCCCTGCGGGAAGCCGCCGCGAATCTCAGCCGGCGGATCGGGCAGATCTAGGCGCCGCCCTGCACCTCAGGCGTGATGGCAGGCGACCAGCGTGCCATCCGCGCGGGTCGCAAGATCCGGTCGTTCGCGGCGGCAGAGATCGGTTGCCTGCGGGCAGCGCGGATGGAAGGCGCAGCCGGAGGGTGGCGACAGCGGAGAAGGCAGCTCGCCGCGGATCGGCTGGAACGTGACGCCGGCATTCCCGCCAAGTGCCAGTTTCGGCACGCTATCGAGCAGCCCCTTCGTGTAGGGATGGCGCGGCAGGGCATAGACTTTCGCGGCCCCTCCCATCTCCACGATGCGGCCCAGATACATCACCGCCACGCGGTCGCTGACATGACGCACCACCGAAAGGTCGTGGCTGATGAACAGGCTCGTCAGGCCGAGCGCGCGCCGCAGCTCCAGGAACAGGTTCAGGATCTGCGCCTGGATGGACACGTCGAGCGAGGCGACCGGCTCGTCGCAGACCAGCACCTCCGGCTGCATCGCCAGCGCCCGCGCGATCGCGATGCGCTGGCGCTGCCCGCCGGAAAACTGGTGCGGGAAGCGCGCGGCATAGGCGGGATCGAGCCCGACCTTCGCAAGCCAATCCTCGGCGAAGCGCGCAGCTTCCGCACGCGGGACCAGGCCATGGGTGACCGGCCCCTCCGCGATCGTCGCGCCGATGCGCATGCGCGGGTTCAGCGACGCGAAGGGGTCCTGGAAGACCGTCTGGATGCGCGTCGTGGTCTTGTGGCCATGTCGCATCGGCGCCGCGCCATCCAGCAGCACACGCCCTTCGCTGGGCGGGAGGATGCCGGCCAGCATGCGACCGAGCGTCGACTTGCCGCAGCCGGATTCGCCGACAAGGCCGAGCGTCTCGCCGCGCTGGACGTCGAGCGACACCTCCGTCACCGCCTGCACCGCGCGCCGGTCCAGCTTGGCCCCCAGCGCGCCGGCGATACGGTCGCCCAACGTGATGCGCGGCGCGAAGCGGCGGGAGACGTTCTCGGCGACGAGGATCGGCGTCACGCGACCACCTCCAGCGGGTGGTGGCAGAGCGCACCATGCCGCGCATCGCCGACCAGCGGCGGCTCGGTGCGGCACGCTTCGCTGACCCGCGCGCAGCGCGGCGCAAAGGGGCAGCCGGGCGGCAGCGCCAGCAGAGAGGGCGTGCTGCCAGGAATCTGCGCCAGCTTCTCGCCCGGCTTGGCCAGCGCGGGCAGGCTGTCCAGCAGGCCGCGCGTATAGGGGTGGATGGGCGCGCGCAGCACCTCCGCCACCGGGCCGCGCTCCACGATGCGGCCGGCATACATGACCATCACCCGGTCAGCGAGGGAGGAAACGGTCGCCAAATCGTGGCTGATCCAGATCAGTGCCGTGCCGCTCTCCTTCGCCAGCGCCTTCATCTCGGCCAGGATCTGCGCCTGGATCGAGACGTCGAGGGCAGTGGTCGGCTCGTCGGCGATGATCAGCTCCGGCTCATGCAGCAGGGCGATGGCGATGGCCACGCGCTGGCGCATGCCGCCCGAGAATTCATGCGGATAGGCATCGAGCCGCGCGACCGCATCGGGGATGCCAACGCGCGTGAGGCTGCGCGCCGCCAGCGCCCGCGCCGCCGCTGCGCCGCCACCGCCATGCGCCTGGACGGCCATGGTCATCTGCTGCCCGATGGTCAGCACCGGGTTCAGCGTCGCGGCCGGGTCCTGGAAGATCATGGCGATGCGCTTGCCGCGCAGCGCCCGCATCGCGGCCTGCGGCAGGCCGACCAGCTCCTGCCCATCGAAGCGGATGGAGGATCCCGCCGCGATGCGCCCCGGCGGATCCACCAGCCCGAT
>JBIKSZ010000282.1:0-4179 GCA_044348345.1 Roseomonas sp.
CCCACCCCGACCCTCCCCCGCGCAGCGGGGGAGGGAGAAGCGGCGCTCACTGCGCAACCCAGCCGCCATCGATCGAGAGGCTCGCGCCGTTGATGGAGCCGCTGTTGGGGCCGACGAGGAACATCGCGGCTTCCGCGATCTCCTCCACCTCCACCCATTTCTTGGTGGGCTGGCGGTCGAGCAGGAAGTCGGTCAGTGCCTTCTCCTCGGTGACGCCGTGCTTGGCGGCCAGCGGTGCGACCTGCGCCTCGGCCAGCGGGGTGCGGACGAAGCCAGGGCAGATCGCGTTGCAGGTGACCCCCGTGCGCGCGACCTCGAGCGCCACCGACTTGGTCAGCCCGACCACGCCGTGCTTCGCCGCGACATAGGCGGTCTTGAAGGGGCTCGCGACCAGGCCGTGGGCGGAGGCGACGTTGATGATCCGGCCCCAACCTTTGGCCTTCATCCCCGGCAGCGCCGCCTTGATGGCGTGGAAGTTGGAGACGAGGTTGATGGCGATGATCCGGTCGAACTGGTCTTCGGGAAAATCCTCGACCGGGGAGACGAACTGCACGCCGGCATTGTCCACCAATATGTCGCAGCCGCCGATCTCGGCCTGGGCGGCCGCGACCATGGCGCGGATCTCGGCGGGCTTGGACATGTCGGCCGGCGAATAGGGGGCCTCGGCCACACCCATCGCGGCACCCACGGCGCGGCGGGCGGCGGCGATGTCCTCGGGCTTGCCGAAGCCGTTCAGCATCACCTTCGCGCCTTCCTCAGCGAAGCGCAGCGCGATGGCGAGCCCGATGCCGGAGGTGGAGCCGGTCACGAGGGCGCTGCGGCCCTCCAGCAGCTTGGGCATGTCGTCATGTCCTTGATCGGTGCAGGCAGCGGCCCGCAAGGTTGCTCAGGGCAGGCGCCAGAGCAAGCCGACAAGGCGTTTTGAAACGGTGGAGAGCAACTTCGGCGCGTAGAAATCCCCCGCCGCGCGCTTTGCCGCCTCGGCCAGCGTCGGATAGGGCAGGGTGAGGCCGGCGAGTGTCGAAAGCGGTAGCTTGCGGCCGATCATCAGCCCGAACATTCCGGCCATCTCCCCGGCATGGGGGCCGAGCACGCCGGCGCCGAGCAGCCTTCCCTTCGGGTCAACCACCAGCTTCACCAGCCCATCCTCGATCCCTTCCGCGATGGCGCGGTCGGTCTCGGGCACCGGGAAGCGGAAGGGGCGGGGGTCGAGGCCGCGCTCCAGCGCCTCGGCCTCCGTCATGCCCACCTGGGCGAGCTCGGGGCCGGTGTAGGTGACGCGCGGCAGGGCCGCGTAGTCCACCCGCGCCGGCAGGCGGAACAGCATCCGCCGCGCCAACACCCCCGCATGGAGCGAGGCGACGTGGGTGAAGGCGCGCGGGCCGATCCCCTCCGGGTCGGCGATGTCGCCCGCGGCCCAAACCCGCCGGTTGGAGAGGGAGCGCAGCCCCGCATCGGTCGCGATCCCCTGCGCGGTCGCCGTCACATTGCCAGCGACGAGGTCGAGCCCCGCGAGGCGCGGCGCGCGGCCGAGGGCGAGCAGCAGGTGGCTCGCCGGGATCCGGGTGCCGTCGGCCAGCACCGCGAGCAGCCCCGCCGGGTCGGGCTGCACGCGGTCGAGAGTGGCGCCTTCGTGCAGGGTCACGCCCTCCCGTAGCAGGACACGGCGCAGCCCTTCGGCGAGCTCGGGGTCCTCGCGGCCGGCGATGCGGCCGGCCTCGACGAGGGTGACCTGGCAGCCGAGGCGGGCATGGGCCTGGGCCATCTCAAGCCCGATCGGGCCGCCGCCCAGGATCAGCAGATGGCGGGGCTTTTCCTCCAGTTCGAAGATCGTGTCGCTGGTCAGCCAGGGAACCGGGCCGAGGCCCTGGATGTCAGGCACCATGGGCGCGGAGCCGGCGGCGATGACGCAGCGGCGGAAGGTCAGGCGCCGGTCTCCGGCGGCGATCTCGTCGGGGGCGGTGAAATGGGCGGATGCCCGGATGACCTCCACCCCCATGCCGCGGAATCGGGCCTCGGAATCGGTCGGCGCGATGCGGGCGATGGCGGCGCGGATATGGGCGCGGACGGCGGGCCAATCCACTTCCGGCGCGTTCAAGCGGATGCCGAGGCGCCCAGCCCCCCGCGCGGCGGCGGCGGCATGGGCGGCGGCGAGCAGCGCCTTGGAGGGAACGCAGCCGCGGTTGAGGCAATCGCCCCCCATCTCCGCGCGCTCCACCAGCGCGACCTTGAGGCCGAGCGCGGCCGAGAGCGCGGCGGTCGAAAGCCCGGCCGCGCCGGCGCCGATCACCACCAGGTCGAAATCGGGGGGGGTGAACAGGGGCATGGTCCCTCCGCTGCCCCGCCTGGGTAGCGCGCGGCGGGGGAAAGATCGACTGTCCGCGGGTGTCCGGATGAGGCCGAAGGGGACAAGGTCGGTTGACGTGGGGGGCGCACGCTCCCTATACGGACGCCACATCGCCGGGGACGCCCGGGCGTGGCCCTGTCGCCATGCCGCTGGTCTTCCCCGGCGGCTTCGTTTGCAGATGGGCCGGATCGCTGTCTGGCCGCGGGAGTGTGTCGTGAAGCGTACCTACCAGCCTTCCAAGCTTGTCCGTAAGCGCCGCCACGGGTTCCGCAGCCGCACCGCCACGGTGGGTGGCCGCAAGGTGCTGGCGAACCGCCGGTCCAAGGGCCGGGCGCGCCTGTCCGCCTGAACTGCCAGCAGGCGAGGCGCGTGCCATGCCGGCGCGACCGCCGCGCCTGAAACAGCGCCGCGACTTCCAGCGCGTGGCCGGTAAGGGCACGCGCGCGGCTCGGCCGGGGCTCGTGCTCCAGGCGCTGCCAGCGCCGGGGCAGGGGCTTCGTGTAGGCTTCACCGCGACGAAGAAGCTCGGCAATGCGGTGGCTCGCAACCGCGCCAAGCGTCGCTTGCGCGAAGCGGCCCGGCTGATGCTGGGCCAGGGCCAGGCGGAAGGCTTCGACCTGGTGCTGATCTGCCGCGAGGCGACCGGGGCGCGCGATTGGACCACCCTGCTGGGCGATCTGCGCGGTGCGCTGAAGCAGGCGGGCGTGGTCCGGACGGAGCCCGCGCCGTGAACCCTCAGCAGGCGATCCTGCGCGGGGTGTTCCGCACCTACCAGCTGACCCTGCGGCCGATCATCGGCTGCAATTGCCGCTTCTACCCGCATTGCAGCGACTACGGGATGGAAGCGGTCGCGACCCATGGCGCCCTGAAAGGCGCCTGGCTGACCGGCCGGCGCATCCTGCGCTGCAACCCCTGGCATCCGGGCGGATACGACCCGGTGCCGCTCCCATCCGCTGCACCGGGTTCGGTCGCGCCGGGGGGTGAATTCGGGACGAAAGGCTAGCCCTCCCCGTGATGGACCAGAAGCGTCTCTTCGCCGCCATCGCCCTCTCGATCGGCATCCTGCTGCTGTTCGACCTGTGGAACCGCCCGACGCGCGAGGCGGAACAGCGGGCGCAGCAGCAGCGCACCGCGGAGCAGGCCGCCGCGCCCGCCGCCGAGGTGCCGCTGCCTGCCGCACCAGCCGGCACAGCCGCCCCCGCGGCGCCGTCCGGCGTGCCCGGCGCTGTCACCGCGCAGGCCGCGACGCCGCTGCGCGCCGCGGAGCAGCGCATCGCGGTGGAGAACGCCAACCGCGTGCAGGGCACGATCAGCCTCCGCGGCGCGCGCTTCGACGATCTGGTGCTGAAGGGCTACCACGAGACGGTGGACCGCAACTCGCCGCTGGTGCGCCTGTTGGCGCAGCGCGGCAGCGAGCATCCCTATTTCGCGCAATGGGGCTGGAGTGCGGCCGACGGTCGCACGCGCGTGCCCGATGCGGACACCGACTGGACCGCGGATGGCGCGCGGCTCGCGCCCGGGCAGCCCGTCACGCTCACCTGGGACAATGGCCAGGGGCAGGAATTCCGTATCCGGCTGGAGCTCGATGAGGACTACATGATCGTCGCGCGCCAGTCGGTGGTGAACCGCGGCGCGGAGGCGGTGCAGGTGCTGCCCTGGGCGCGCATCCGGCGCGAGCGCACGCCGCAGACCGCGGGCTTCTTCATCCTGCATGAGGGCTTCGTCGGCGTGCTGGATGGCCGCCTGCACGAATGGACCTATTCGGACGCGAAGGAAGAGGCGCAGAAGCGCCGCGGCCCCGCCTTCGAGCAGGAGGCGACGGGCGGCTGGGT
>JBIKSZ010000283.1:0-4172 GCA_044348345.1 Roseomonas sp.
CGAGCCAGGCGAGCGCCAGCCAGAAGCCGACCGCCGCGGCCTTGACCCGGACGATATCGGCGACGAGGCCAGAGGAAGCTGCGATGTCGAAACGCCGCAGCGCCGTGCGCGTCAGGTTGCGCAGCGTGCCTTCAAGGCCGCCCGGCGCATCGGCCAGCCACCAAGCCGCCCCCGCGATACCCACCGCTGGCAGGATCCCGAGAAGCGCCAGCGGCAGCCCGAGGCCCCGGCTGCCCTGCGCCGCCGCGACCAGCAGCAGCGGCGGCACGCCGAAGCCGAGGACGAACAGCCAGAGCCCGGCCGTGCTGGCCGAAAGCCAGAGCGCGAGCGTCGCCACGACCAGCGCCCCGAAGGCCGCCAGCGTGCCGAAGCCCATCCCCGCCAGGAACAGCGGCAGCGGCGCAAGCCAGAAGCCGAGCGTCCCGAGCGGCAGCCCGCGGAAGGCCCACAGCGTGCAACAAGCCGCCAGAAGCCCGCCCGCGCCGGCGGCGAGCCAGCGCGGATCGGAGAGCAGGCTGGCCTGCCCCCCCCGTCCCGTGCTGGTCCCGTCCATCGGCATGGCGCGCGGCCCCGCCCCTGATCAGTCGTTGATGACGTAGGGCAGAAGCGCCAGGAAGCGCGCGCGCTTGATCGCCTGCGCGAGTTCCCGCTGCTTCTTCGCGCTCACCGCGGTGATGCGGCTCGGCACGATCTTCCCGCGCTCCGACAGGAAGCGGGAGAGCAGGCGCACGTCCTTGTAGTCGATCTTCGGCGCGTTCGGGCCGGAGAAGGGGCAGGACTTCTTGCGCCGGTAGAAGGGGCGGCGCGCGCCGACGGCCGGGCGGCGGGCGGCGGGGTTGTTTGCGGTCTCTTCGGTACGGTCGGACATATCAGCTCACTCCGCGTCCATATCCATGCCACCGAGTTCCTCGCGCGGACGGGCGCGATACTCCTCGCGGTCGTCACGCTCGCGCCCACCGGTGCGGCCCGAGCTGAAGCGCCCGGCCGGACGCGGGCCGCGGAAGCCGCGGTCACGCTCACGGTCCTCGCCACGGCGCGCCAGGATGGCCGAGGGGCCTTCCTCCAGCGCCTCGACCTTGATGGTCAGGGTGCGCAGCACATCCTCATGCAGGCCGAGCAGGCGCTCGGCTTCCTGCAGCGCGGCCGGCGGCGTGCTGACGCCGAGCAGCATGTAATGCGCCTTACGGTTCTTCTTGATCTTGTAGGCAAGACCGCGCAGGCCCCAGTATTCGCGCTTGCGAACCTCGCCGCCACCGGCCTTGAGGGTGGCTTCGACCTGGTCGGCAATTGCCTCGACCTGCTGCTGCGTCACGTCGTTGCGTGCGATCAGCACGCATTCATAAAGCGGCATCGTCTCTCCCTTCGGCTGGCTCAGCCCCAGCGACGCGGCCATCCGGTCGGCTGTTTGCGGCGGCCCAGGCCCATGCCAGGAGCGCGCGCAAGCGGGCATAGCCGGGACCGATGCCTCGGATCCCGGCAGGGAAGGCGCGCCTAAAGCACGATTGGGGGGGGCGGGGCAAGGGCGGAGATGCGGCCCCGCGAACATGCCTGGCCCCCGGCCATGCCGGGCGGGGCTGGCGCGATCGTGACGCAGCCGGAAATTGGCGGCGCCCCGCCGCGGGCCCACAACAGGGACGGACGCCCCCACCCCGAGGCAACCGCCCATGCCCGACGCCACGATCGTCATCCCCTGCTACAACGCCGCCGCCTATGTCGAGACGGCACTGCGCTCCGCCCTCGACCAGACCTGCCGCGACATCGAAGTGATCGCGGTGGACGACCGCTCCACCGACGCGACGCCGCGCATCCTGGATGATTGGGCCGCGCGCGACCCGCGCCTCAGGGTGGTGCGCCAGGCGGTCAATGGCGGGCCATCGGCGGCCTGCAACGCGGCCTATGCGGCCGCGCGCGGGCGATGGGTGACGGTGCTCGATTCCGACGACCTCTATCTGCCCGAGCGCATCGCGCGGCTCATCGCCGAGGCAGAGGCGCGCGGCGCGGACATGATCGCCGACAACCTGATCCAGCAGGATTTCGACACCGGCCGCGACCTCGGCCTGCATTTCCCGGAAGCCGAGATGGCCCGCACCGAGCCGCTCAGCCTGCTCGACATGCTGGCGCGCGACATGCCGGACCGGCCGGGCACGTCCCGCCTCGGCTTCGTCCAGCCGCTGATCCGGCTTGATCTGCTGCGCCGGCACGGCTTGCGCTTTTCGGAAGCGATCCGCGCGGGCGAGGATTTCCTGCACTATTTCGAATGCGTCGCGCATGGCGCGCGCTTCGTCGTGACGCCGGCGGCCTATTACATCTATCGGCTGCGGCCCGGCTCGATCACCTTCCGGCCGAGTTCCACCTTCTACAACAGCGCCGCCAACCGGCGGATGACGCAGGTCGCGCGCCGCACCGGCGCCCCGCCCGAGGTGCTCAGGGCCCTGGCGCGGCGGCAGGAGCTGAACGATTTCAACAGCCTGGCCCAGGCCGCGGCAGATGGGAATATGCTGAAGGCGCTCGGCTACCTGCATCTCTTCGGCGAGGCGGGGCTGGCCCGCCAGGCCCGGACCATCCTCGGCGCGCTGCGCCGACGGCTCGGCACGCCCCGCCCCTCGGCGCCCTGACCCCCGAGAGGAGCCGCGGCCTCACGGCCACTTGACGCCTGCCCACCCCTCGCCCTAGGCGGCGCGACCTTCCACGACAAGGTCACGGTCCCGTCATGGCGCTTGCCTTCACCTTCCCCGGCCAGGGGTCCCAGGCCCCCGGTATGGGCCGCGACCTCGCCGCCGCCTTCCCCGCCGCCCGCGAGGTGTTCGAGGAGGTGGACGAGACCCTGAAGCAGAAGCTCTCCCTTCTGATGTTCGAGGGCCCGGCAGAGGAGCTGACCCTGACGGCCAATGCCCAGCCCGCGCTGATGGCCGTCTCGCTCGCCGTGCTGCGCGTGCTGGAGAAGGAGGGCGGATTCGCGCTGAAGGACCGGGTTGCGCTGGTCGCCGGCCATTCGCTTGGCGAATACGCCGCACTCGCCGCCGCCGGGACCTTCGATGTGCCGACCGCCGCACGCCTGCTGCGCCTGCGCGGCGATGCCATGCAGAAGGCGACCCCGCCGGGCACCGGCGCGATGGCCGCGCTGCTGGGCGCCGAGCTCGACCAGGCGCGCGAGATCTGCGCCGCCGCCGCCACCAACCCCGAGACGGGGAAGACAGAGGTCGTCGAGGTCGCCAACGACAATGGCGGCGGGCAGATCGTCGTCTCCGGCCACGCCGCCGCGGTGGACCGCGCGATCGAGAAGGCGAAGGACGCCGGCGTGAAGCGGGCGATGAAGCTGCCCGTCTCCGCCCCCTTCCACAGCGCGCTGATGGCGCCCGCCGCCGATGCCATGGCCGAGGCGCTGGAGAAGGCCGCGATGCGCGCCCCCGCCGTGCCGGTCGTTGCCAATGTCACCGCTGCCAAGGCGACCGACCCGGCCGAGATCCGCGACCTGCTGGTGAAGCAGGTGACGGGCACGGTGCGTTGGCGCGAATGCATCCTGGCGATGGGTGCGATGGGCTGCGATCGCTTCGTCGAGATCGGCTCGGGCAAGGTGCTGACCGGGCTGATGAAGCGCCTCGCGCCCGAGGCCCGCGCCGAAGCCATCGGCACGCCTGCCGATATCGAAGCCTTTCTCAAGTCGCTCTGAGGAGCCCCGCGCCATGTTCGACCTGACCGGAAAAACCGCCCTCGTCACCGGCGCGACCGGCGGCATTGGCGAGGCGATTGCCAAGGCCCTGCATGCCCAGGGTGCCACCGTGGCCCTCACCGGCCGGCGCGAGGCGGAACTCGCCCGCGTGGCCGAGGCGCTGGGCGGTACGCGCGTCATCGTCGCGCCCGCCGACCTCGCCGACCCCGCGGCGCCGGCCGCGCTGGTCGAGAAGATTGAAGCCGAGGCCGGCTCGCTCGATATCCTCGTGAACAATGCCGGCTTCACCCGCGACATGCTGGCGCTGCGCATGGGCGATGCCGACTGGAACGCGGTGCTGGAGGTGGACCTGACGGCCCCCTTCCGCCTCGCACGCGCCGCGCTGCGGGGCATGATGAAGAAGCGCTGGGGGCGGGTGGTCTCGATCGCCTCCATCGTCGGCGTCACCGGCAATGCGGGCCAGGCGAACTATGCCGCGGCCAAGGCCGGGCTGATTGGGATG
>JBIKSZ010000005.1:0-41668 GCA_044348345.1 Roseomonas sp.
CTTTGTGAACGAAACGGCAACATGGGGTGGCTAGACCAAGCCGCATGGGAAATGCAACAGCGGAACCGTGTGGCAGTGATGGTGTTTCCTTGAGTGTGGCAACACTACATCTTGTTGTGGTGGGCGTATCGGGGCAAAATCTCCGTCATGGGGGAGTCGCCCCGGTCACCGGGGCTGATTGAGGGGGTAGTCGTGTTCGACGCAGTCCAGCTTGAAGGGCATAGCCAGGTCAGGATCGACCGCTCGCGCGACGCGCTGCTGACGGATTTCGGCAAGGCGACGCTCGACGATCGTTATCTGCTGCCGGGCGAGTCCTACCAGGACCTGTTCGCGCGCGTGGCGTCGGCCTATGGCGACGACGCGGCGCATGCGCAGCGCATCTATGACTACATCTCGCGGCTGTGGTTCATGCCCGCGACGCCGGTGCTGTCGAATGGCGGCACGACGCGCGGCCTGCCGATCTCCTGCTTCCTCAATGAGGCAAATGACAGCCTCGATGGCATCGTCGGCCTCTGGAACGAGAATGTGTGGCTGGCCGCCAAGGGCGGCGGCATCGGCTCCTACTGGGGCAATCTGCGCGGCATCGGCGAGAAGGTCGGCCGCAACGGCAAGACCTCTGGCGTCATCCCCTTCATCCGCGTGATGGACAGCCTGACGCTCGCGATCTCCCAGGGTTCGCTGCGCCGCGGCTCGGCCGCCTGCTACCTGCCGGTAAACCACCCCGAGATCGAGGAATTCCTCGAAATGCGTCGCCCGACCGGCGGCGATCCGAACCGCAAGGCGCTGAACCTCCACCACGGCGTGCTGATCCCCGACGCCTTCATGCGCGCGGTCGAGGCCGATGAGGAATGGCCGCTGGTCTCGCCGAAGGACGGCGCGCTGATGCGCAAGGTCTCCGCGCGCAGCCTCTGGATCCGCATCCTCACGGCCCGGATCGAGACCGGCGAGCCCTACATCATCTATTCCGACCATGTGAACCGGAACCGGCCGGAGCACCACAAGCTGGCGGGGCTTGAGGTGAAGACCTCGAACCTCTGCTCCGAGATCACGCTGCCGACCGGCATCGACCAGCACGGGCAGGAGCGGACGGCGGTCTGCTGCCTGTCCTCGCTGAACCTCGAGACCTGGTTCGAGTGGAACAAGGACCCGAACTTCATCCCCGATGTGATGCGGTTCCTGGACAACGTCCTGCAGAGCTTCATCGACACCGCCCCCGACAGCATGGCGCGCGCGAAGTACAGCGCGATGCGCGAGCGCAGCGTCGGCCTTGGCGTGATGGGCTTCCACAGCTTCCTGCAGGCCAACAAGGTCCCCTTCGAGAGCGTCGTCGCGAAGGTGTGGAACAAGAAGATGTTCAAGCACATCCGCGAGCAGGCCGACGTCGCCTCGCGCGTGCTGGCCGAAGAACGCGGGCCCTGCCCGGATGCCGCTGAATACGGCTTCATGGAGCGCTTCTCGAACAAGATCGCGATCGCGCCGACGGCGTCCATCTCGATCATCTGCGGCGGCGCCAGCCCGGGCATCGAGCCGATCGCGGCCAATGTCTATAACCACAAGACCCTCTCGGGCTCCTACATCGTGCGCAACCCCTACCTGAAGAAGGTTCTGGCGGAGCACGGGCAGGACAATGACGAGACCTGGACCTCCATCACCGTCCGCAAGGGCTCGGTGCAGCATCTGGAGTTCCTGACGGAGCAGGAAAAGGCGATCTTCCGCACCGCCTTCGAACTCGACCAGCGCTGGGTGGTGGAGCATTCGGCGGATCGCACGCCCTATATCTGCCAGTCGCAGTCGGTGAACCTCTTCCTGCCGGCCAATGTCCACAAGCGCGACCTGCACCAGATCCACATGATGGCGTGGAAGAAGGGCGTGAAGTCGCTCTACTACTGCCGCAGCCTCTCCATCCAGCGCGCGGATGCGATCAGCGAGAAGGTGGTCGGCCAGTCCGACGTGATGACGGCGCATAAGGACGAGGCGCAGCCCTCGCTGAACCTAGTCTCGCCGCAGGCAAACTCCACCAACTACGAGGAGTGCCTGGCATGCCAGTGACGGAGCCGATGATGCCCGAGGCGGCGGGGCAGATCGCCGCCCGCCGCGCCCATATCGCGCGTCAGCTCGACCTGATGATCGATGCGCGCGGGCCGGTGGCGGAGGTGCGCCGCCTCATCGCCGATCTCGACGCCATTTCCGCTGATCTCGCGCATGTCCTGCGCGAGCCGGACACCACCACCCGGCGCTGACCGCGCCGGCCCCCCCTAACGACCACTTCGCGAACCACAAGAGAGCACCATGCCGGACGACGCGCTCCCCCGCGACGAACTCCCGATCAAGTTCGACCTGCTGACCGCCAACCCGGTCTACAAGCCCTTCCGCTATCCTTGGGCCTATGAGGCGTGGCTGCAGCAGCAGCGCATCCATTGGCTGCCGGAGGAAGTGCCGCTCGCGGATGACGTGAAGGACTGGCAGAAGAACCTCTCGGCCACCGAGCGCAACCTGCTCACCCAGATCTTCCGCTTCTTCACCCAGGCGGATGTCGAGGTGAACAACTGCTATATGAAGCAGTACAGCCAGGTCTTTAAGCCGACCGAAGTGCTGATGATGATGTCGTCCTTCTCGAACACCGAGACGATCCACATCGCGGCCTACTCGCATCTGCTTGATACCATCGGCATGCCGGAGATCGAGTACACGGCATTCCTGAAGTACAAGGAGATGAAGGACAAGTACGACTACATGCACTCCTTCTCGGTCGAGAATAAGACCGAGATCGCCAAGACGCTGGCCGCCTTCGGCGCCTTCACCGAGGGCCTGCAGCTTTTCGCCTCCTTCGCCATCCTCATGAACTTCCCGCGCTTCAACAAGATGAAGGGTATGGGGCAGATCGTGTCCTGGTCGGTGCGGGACGAAACCCTGCACTGCCTGTCCGTGATCCGCCTGTTCCGCACCTTCATCCAGGAAAACCCGGAGATCTGGACCGAGGAACTGCGGCGCGACCTGTATCTGATCTGCTCGACCATCGTGGATCACGAGGACGCCTTCATCGACCTCGCCTTCGAACTCGGCGGCGTGCAGGGCCTCGATGCGACGCAGACCAAGCAGTACATCCGCTTCATCGCCGATCGCCGCCTGCAGCAGCTTGGCCTCGAGCCGCTCTATAAGATCGAGAAGAACCCGCTGCCCTGGCTCGATGAGATGCTGAACGCGGTCGAGCACACCAACTTCTTCGAGAACCGCGCGACCGAGTATTCCAAGGCCTCGACGGCTGGCTCGTGGGAGGAAGCCTTCGCGGATTCCACCTTCACCACCGCCCAGCCCGAGGGCGAACTCGCCGTCGGACGGCACTGATCCTGGCCGCCATGCGGCGGGCTTGCGCCCGCCGCATGGACGCGGCCGCACGGGCCGCCTATCTCCTGCCGCATCATGCTGCAGGCCGTTCGTCTCTCCGCCCTCCTCATCCTCCTCCTGCTCGGCGGCCTCTGGGCCTGGGCCTGGCTCGGCCGTGACGCCGGGGAGAGCCTGGGCGAATCCTTCGCGCGGCGCGCGGCCAGCCTGCTCGGCCATGAAGCGGTGGCCCCCTCCGCGGGCGGCGTGCAATTGCCGCAGGGCATGGTGCTCGGCGGGCCCTTCAGTCTTGTGGATCACACCGGCCGCGCCGTCACGGAGGCCGACTTCGCCGGGCGCTTCCTGCTGGTCTATTTCGGCTTCACCTACTGCCCCGATGTCTGCCCAACGGAGCTCGGCACCATCGCCGCGGCGCTCGATGCGCTGGAGGACCAGGGCGCGCGCGTCACCCCGGTGCTGATCACCGTGGACCCCGAGCGCGATACGCCCGAGGCCCTGGCCGATTACGTCTCGCGCTTTCATCCCCGCATGGTCGGCCTGACCGGCACTCCGCAGCAGATCGCCGCCGTCGCGCGCGCCTACCGCGTTTTCTACGCCAAGGTGAACCGGCCGGAGATGACGCAGTATCTGGTGGACCATTCCTCCTTCATCTATCTGGTTGGGCCCGATGCGCGCGTGCGCGCCCTGTTCCGCCCGGAAATGGCGCCTGAGGCGATCGCCCAGGCTATTCGTGGGCAGCTGCGCGGCGGCTGATTCGCGCGGGCAGGGAGCGATCCCGCCAGTCCGGCATTGACAAAATGTTAACCGCGTCGTCCGAATATGTTTCGCGGTCTGGTTGTGCTTCGGGCGATTCCGGACCGTCCGGCGGGACGATATGCCGCGCGCCGAAACGATCATGATTCGCCGCGACCGGCCCATTGCCGGGAATGGCCTCCAGGGAGCCGAGTTCGCGATGGCCGAAGAGGAACGCGACGTGCGGGGACGTGACGCGGTGCGTCCGGCCGGGGGGTACACGCGACACACGCGCCGGCTTTCCGACAAAATCCTGATCGCCTTCCATCACGCCTGCGACCAGGGCGATTTCGAGGTTGCCGATGACTTGCTGCGCATCCTCGAGAAGATGCTGACGCGCCGCCCCGTGCCGGCCGACATCAACCGGCGGAAGAACATGGAGAGCCTGGTCGCCGCGCATGAGCGTCTTTGGCTGCTGCGGCACCCGGAGGCGCATCAGGGCTGAGCCCCAGTCTAACGGACACGACCTGCCGGATCCGCAGCGCTGGTCCGGGAATGGGGCGTCATGGCCGAATCCCATCGAGCGCAACCTGCGGCCCGCCGTTCATGCGGCGAGCCAAGCGCAGCGCCGGCGCTTGAGGCGGTCGGCGGCATGCCGCCGACCGGTCACGATCCGCGGGATTAAGTATCAGCTATCCAGCGCGGCGCCGTCGCGCAGGATCGCCTGCGCCATCGGCGTCGCGCCATCGCCGTCATGCAGCACCAATCCTGGCAGGACACGGCCCGGCCCCTTGCCGCCGCGGCGCGCCGCCAGCAGCACCCGCTTCGCCGCAACACCCTGACGCGGCCAGAGCGGCAGCAGCGCCGGGCTGCCGAATCCGGCGCTGGCCAGCGCCACGAAGCCGTCGGCGAAACGCGCAGCTGGCAGGATCAGCCTTGCCCCTCCGCCATGGCTGAGCGCCGCGGCCAGGCAGCCCGCCCATGCGTCGAGCCCGGCCGTATCGGCATGTGTCGCGGCTCGGCGCAAATCGGTCGGTGGCGCCGTGCCATCGGCCCAGAAGGGCGGGTTGGCGAAGCCCTGCGCGCAGCGCGGCAGGGCGCGGCGCAGCGCCGGATCGGCGACATCGCCTTCGAGGATCGTGACCCGGTCCGCCAGGCCGTTCAGCGCGGCATTCTCGCGCGCGAGCGCGGCGAGCGCCGGTTCGCGCTCCACCGCCACCACCTCGATCCCCGGCACGCGCGCCGCAAGGCAGAGGAAGGCGGCCCCCGTGCCGCAGCCGAGCTCCAGTACGCGTTCGCCCGGCTTGGCCGGCACCGCGGCGGCGAGCAGCACCGCATCATGCCCGGCCCGGAGCCCGCCGGCCGGCTGCAGCAGCCGCACGCGGCCGCCGAGGAGCCGGTCCTCGGTGATCTCCGGCGTCAGCACAGCCCCTCCGTCTCGCCCGCGTCGCGCAGCAGGCGCAGCGCCTGCGCTGCCTCCGCCTCGGTCACAGCCAACCGGCGCGGGAAGATCGGCAAGCCGCCAGTGATGGCATGCATCTCGGCATCCAGAACGATCGGCTCGAGCCCGGCATCGCGCAGCAGCGCGAGCAGGAAGCTCAATCGCACCGGATCGGCGGTGGCGAGCAGCACGCGCATTGCAGGCCCCCAATCCCGCCCCATCTGCGTCGGGCGTGGCGCTTGCCCCCGGCGCTTGCCCCCCCTGGGGGCGGCGGCTAGGTTGCCGGCCCCGATTACGAGGTCAAGAGCGTGGATCTGCCCGTCCAGCCGAGCGTCGAGCCGATCGCCGCGCCCGACGCGCTGCGTGGCGAAGACGCGCTGGCGGCGCTGACGGCGCTGGTGAAAGACGACCTTGAGGTCTGCAACCGCCTGATCGTGGAGCGGATGCAGAGCCAGGTCGCGCTGATCCCGCAACTGGCTGCCCATATCGTCGCCGCCGGTGGCAAGCGGCTGCGCCCCCTGCTGACGCTGGCTGCCGCCCGCATGGCCGGCTATCGCGGCATGCGGCATGTGGGTCTCGCCGCTTGCGTCGAGTTCATCCACACCGCGACGCTGCTGCATGACGATGTGGTGGATGAAAGCGCGCTACGCCGCGGCCAAGCCAGCGCGAATGCGCTGTTCGGCAACAAGCCGTCGGTGCTGGTCGGCGACTTCCTGTTCTCCCGCGCCTTCCAGATCATGGTGGCCGATGGCAGCCTGGAAGTGCTGCGCATCCTGTCGGAGGCCTCTGCCACCATCGCCGAAGGCGAGGTGCTGCAGCTGGTCATCCAGAACGACACCTCCTCGACCGAGGAACAGTATCTGGCGGTAATCGAGGGTAAGACGGCCGCGCTGTTCGCTGCCGCGACGGAAGTGGGCGCGGTGGTCGCCAGCTGCGATGCAGCGCAGCAGGCCGCGCTGCGGGCCTATGGCCACAACCTCGGCGTGGCGTTCCAGCTGGTGGATGATGCGCTCGATTACTCGGCCGAGCAGGAACGGCTCGGCAAGACCGTTGGCGACGACTTCCGCGAGGGCAAGATCACGCTCCCCGTGCTGCTGGCCTTCGCCCGCGGATCGGAGGAGGAGCGCGCCTTCTGGCGCCGCACGATCGAGGATCGCGACCAGGCCGATGCCGACCTCACGCAGGCCATCGCGCTGATGGAACAGCACCGCGCCTTCGCCGATACAGTGGCGCGTGCTCGCGATTACGGCGCGAAGGCGCTGGCCGCACTCGATGCGTTCGGGGACAGCGCCGAGAAGCGCGCGCTGGCCGGCATCGTGGAGTTCTGCATCAGCCGGGCACGGTAGGCGCTGGTATCTCGCCCAGCCTTCGCCAGACCGGCTTTCCGCTACCGACTAAGATTGAGACCATGAAGTCGGCGCCCGCCGAGGGGCCGCCGATGCGCAGACACCCGTCGCAGCGCCGTGCGACCTGCTCTGCGACGGGATGGAAGATCGAATCCCACACCGCGTCGCCGCGCTCCTTGGAACCGGCGCTCGCGATCAGGGGAAGCGCGAACCACTCGCCAAGCACCGGCAGGTGGCCCGCCTGCCAGAGTGCCAGTGCGGCTTCTTCCATCGCATGCACATTGGCTGCGATCTTCGCCGGGTCGTCGCCGGTCCCCGAACGGTAGGGCCCGGCAACAAGGATCATCAACGACACGCTCAGACGACCGCGATGCTCTCCCGTCGCAGCTGCACCGTCAGCGCGTCGAGCGCCCGGCCCGTCCGCTCCACCATCGCGTCGATCTCGGCTTCCGTCATGATCAGCGGGGGCGAGAAGGCGATGGTGTCGTTCGCCAGGCCGCGCAGGATCACGCCCTCCGCCTCGCCGAGCTTGGTCAGCCGCGCGCCGAGCTTCAGCGATGGGTCGAAGTTCTTGTGGGTGGCCTTGTCGGCCACCAGCTCGATCGCGGCGACCATGCCGATGCCGCGCACCTCGCCGACCAGCGGATGGTCCGCGAAGCGTTCGCGCAGGCGCTTCTGCATGTGCGGCCCCGTCCGCCGCACATGCCCGACGATGTCCATCTCGTCATAGATCTTCAGCGTCTCCACCGCGACGGCGGCCGCGACCGGATGGCCCGAATAGGTGAAGCCATGGCCCCAGGTGCCGATCGTCGCGCTGCCATCCGCCAGCGCCTGGAAGACGCGGTCGTTGATGATGATGGCGCTGATCGGCAGGAAGGAGGCCGACAGCGCCTTGGCGCAGGTGATGATGTCCGGCGTGATGCCGTAGGTCTGGCAGCCCCAGTAGTTGCCGGTGCGCCCGAAGCCACAGATCACCTCATCGGCGACGAACATCACGTCGTATTTGCGCAGCACCGCCTGGATCTTCTCGAAATAGGTCGCCGGCGGGATCATCACGCCGCCCGCGCCCATCGCCGGCTCGGCGAAGAAGGCGGCGACGGTCTCCGGCCCCTCGCGCAGGATCACCTGCTCCAGTTCCTCCGCCAGCCGCGTCGCGAAATCCTCCTCGGATTCGCCCGCATGGGCGCCGTGATAGTGGTGCGGCGTCGAGACATGGATGAAGCGGTCCGACAGCGGCAGGTCGAACATCTTGTGGTTCGCCGGCAGGCCGGTGAGCGACCCGCTGGCGATGGTGATGCCGTGATACGCCTTGAGCCGGCTGATGATCTTCTTCTTCTCCGGCCGGCCGAGCGCGTTGTTCACGTACCAGACCATCTTGATGGCCGTGTCGTTCGCCTCGGAACCGGAGTTCGCGTAGAACACCTTGCTCATCGGGCAGGGCGCGCGCTCGATCAGCATCTCGCTGAGGTCGATCAGCGGCTCATGCGATTTGGCGGTGAAGGCGTGGTAGAAGGGCAGCTTCAGCATCTGCTGATGCGCGGCCTCCACCAGGCGCTTGTTGTCGAAGCCGAGCGAGGCGCACCACAGCCCGGCGACGGCCTCGATATACTCCTTGCCCTGATCGTCGAAGACGCGCACGCCCTCGCCGCGGGTGATCACCAGCGGGCCGTTCTTCGCATGCGCGCGATGGTCCGTGTAGGGATGCAGGACATTGGCGATGTCGCGCATCGCGTTCGAATTGCGGGGCGGCGTCATGGCTTTCCTTCCCAAATCGCACTGAATCATCTTCAATGGCTGCGCACGATCAAAGCGCAGACTTCCACGGAGGCATCCTGGCATGTTTCGCTGGCTTTTCGGTAGAGGCCGCCAGAGCGATGCAGCAAGCCAGCATAACGCAGGCCAGCAAAAGAAGGACGATCCTGCCGATCTCCTGGCAACCTTTGTCTCAGAGGTTCTATCGCAAGGCGCGAGTGTGATCGGTCTTGCGGCACCGATCCTTCGAGGCACAGGAGAGCGTGTGCAGGTGGTCGGCTTTGTGGCCGGCTTCGTGGACGCGGCTACCCAAGAACATCCAGGTCTAGGTCCCGATGATCGCCTGCGAACTCTGGAGAGGTCGTTTGAGCGGCTTTTCGGACAAAGAGATGCAGAAATTGCGTTGAAGTTCTATGCTCAGCTTGAACGCGCCGATGATCGCCTCCTTCAGCGCCATATGCAGTTGGGGGGAGAAGCATTCCTCTCTATTGACGATGGCGGTGATGCGATGACGCGATGGTCGAAGGTGCTAGCTCTGGTTGCAATGCAGCGCATGGGCGAACAGCCCTAGCTTCGGAGATTGACTGTCGTGACCGAGATCAAGCCGCATGGCTCCCATTTCGGCGCCTTCGAGGCGGTGGTCGAAGGCGGCCGGCTGGTCGCCGCGCGACCCTTCGCCCGCGACCCCTTCCCGGGCTCGCTGCTGGAGAGCATCCCCGATGCGGTGCACAGCGCCGCACGCGTGGACCGGCCCTATGTGCGCGAAGGCTGGCTCAAGGGCGGGCGTCGGGGCAGCGCGCGGGGTGGCGATGCCTTCGTCCCCGTTTCCTGGGACCAGGCGATCCGGCTGGTGGCCGAGGAAACCGCGCGGGTCCGCGCCGAGCATGGCCATGCCTCGATCCTGGGCGGGTCCTATGGCTGGTCCTCGGCCGGGCGGTATCACCATGCGCGCACGCAGCTGCATCGCTTCCTAGGCCTCGGCGGCGGCTTCACGGCGCAGGTGACGAATTACTCCTACGGCGCCGGCATGACGCTGATGCCGCATATCCTTGGCACCAATGAGGTGATCCAGGGCCCGGTGACCGATTGGGCGGCGATCCGGCAGAACGCGAAGCTCATGTTGTGTTTCGGCGGCCTGCCGTTGAAGAATGGCCTCGTCACCTCGGGCGGCGCGGGCGCGCATGAATATGTGCCGCTGATGAAGGCCGCCGCCGAGGCGGGGCTCCGCTTCGTCAACATCTCGCCCTTCCGCGGCGACGTCGCCGATTTCATGGGCGCGGAGTGGATCCCGATCCGCCCCAACTCCGACGCGGCGATGATCCTGGCCATGGCGCAGGTGATCCTGGAGGCCGGGCGCGAGGATCGCGACTTCCTCGCCCGCTGCGCCACCGGCTTCGACCGCTTCGCGCCTTATGTGCGCGGCGAGACCGATGGCGTGCCGAAGACCCCCGAATGGGCCGAGGCGCTGACCGACGTTCCTGCCGCCACCATCCGCCGCCTTGCGCTGGAGGCAGCCGGCAATCCCACCATGCTCACCGCCACCTGGTCCATCCAGCGCGCCGAGCATGGCGAGCAGCCCTGGTGGGCGCTGGTGGCGCTGGCTGCCATGCTCGGCACCATCGGCAAGCCGGGGCAGGGGGTCGCCTTCGGCTATGGCTCGATGAACGGCATGGGCACGCCGCGGGTCGAGGTGCCGAGCGTCGGCGGTGTCTCGGTGAAGAACCCCTGCGGCGCCTATATCCCCGTCAGCCGCATCACCGAACTGCTGGAACGCCCCGGCGAGATCCTGCAGTACAATGGCCGCGATCTCCGCCTGCCCGACACCCGCATGATCTGGTGGGCCGGCGGCAATCCCTTCCATCACCATCAGGATCTCGGCCGGCTGCTGCGTGGCTGGAACCGGGCGGACACCATCGTGGTGTCGGAGCCCTGGTGGACTTCGGTCGCGCGCCACGCCGACATCGTGTTGCCCGCAACGACGACGCTCGAGCGCAACGACATCGCCAGCGGATCGCGCGATCGCTTCGTGCGCGCCATGCATCAGGCAATCGCCCCGGTCGCGCAGGCGCGCAACGACGCCGACATCTTCGCCGACCTCGCCGATGCGCTGGGCTACCGCGCCGCCTTCACCGAACAGCGCGACGAGATGGCCTGGCTGCAGCATCTGTATGGCCGCTGGCGCCGCGCCTGCGCCGTGCAGGAGATCGAGGTGCCCGACTTCGCCACCTTCTGGGCGCAGGGCTTCGCCGAGGTGCCCGCCCCGCGCGAGCCCTTCACCCAATTCGCCGATTTCCGCGCGGACCCGGCGGCGCATCCGCTGAACACACCCTCGGGCAAGGTCGAGATCTTCTCCGAGACCATCGCCTCCTTTGGCTATGAGGAGACGCCGGGCCACCCGGTCTGGCGCGAGCCGACGGAATGGCTCGGCGCCGATCTCGCGCGCCGCTTTCCGCTGCACCTTTTGTCCTTCCAGCCGGCGACGCGGCTGCACGGCCAGCTCGATGTCGGGCGCGTCGCGGCGGCGGCGCGCATTGCGGGGCGGGAGCCGATCCTGATGCACCCCGAGGATGCCGCGCGGCGCGGCCTCTCGGACGGGCAGGTGGTGCGCGTCTTCAATGAACGCGGTGTGGTCGCTGCGGGCCTTCGTGTGACGGAGGAGATACGCCCCGGCGTCGTCGCCATGGCGACCGGCGCCTGGTGGAACCCCGCGCGCGCCGGTGCGACCGACGCGCCCTGCCTGCATGGCAACGCCAATGTGCTGACGCAGGATGTGCCGACCTCGCGCCTCGGCCAGGGCTCTGCGGCGCAATCCTGCCTGGTTGAGATCGAGGCCTGGCCCGGCGAGCCGCCGCCCATCACCGTGCACGCCCCGCCGCCGGTCGCGGAGGCCAAATGATCGCCCGCCGCGGCCTGCTGGCGGGCGTCGTGGCGCTCTTCGCCGCGCCGGCGGCTGCGCAGTTGCCGCCCCCGGTGCCGCGCGCTGGATCGGCACCGGCGCCTGCGCCGGCAGCAACCGGCCCGCTCGCGGTGCGGCCCGATGATTGGGTGGCGCCAGGCCATGCGCGGCAATTGCTGATCCGCTGGGGCGATCGCGTCAGCTTCGACGCGCCCGCCTGGGATCCCCGCAACCCGACCGCAGAGGCCGCGGCCGCGCAGTTCGGTTGGGATGGGCGCCTCGCGGGTCTTGCCGTGCCGCCGCTGGCCACCGATGGCATTCCGCGCCTGGTGCTGGCCGTCGTGCATCCGCATGTGGACCCTGCCATGGCCTGGCCGGGGGGACGCGACCGGCCGGAGGTCGCCGCTGCCATGCAGGGCGCCTCGCTGCTCAATTTGGAGCGGACCTCCTCTGGCTGGGTCGTGGTGGATGGCGGCTTTCAGAGCCGGCGGCTCGGCGCCGAAACCGTCTGCCGCTGGACCGGCCCGGCCGCCGCCGCGCCGGCCGTGCAGGGCGTGCTGGGGCCGGAGGGTGGCACGGCCACCCCCTGGGGCAGCCTGCTGCTGGCCGAAGGCGATCCGGCCAGCTGGCTCGCCCGGCTTGCGCCGCATGACCTGCGCTGGAGCGATGCGCGCCGCTGGGGCTGGGTGGTTGAGATCGATCCCTTCGACCCGCAGAGCGTGCCGGCGAAGCGCAGCGCGCTCGGCCGCATCGGCGCTGTCGCGCTCGCTGCTGGCGTGACGGCGGATGGGCGCGCGGCGGTGTTCATGGCCGATGGGCGCGCCATGGGCTTCCTCTACCGCTTCCTCTCCGCGGGGCCGGCGACGGAGCCGGATGCGCTCGATGCCGGCACGCTTTCGGTCGCGCAGGCGGAGGGCGAGGCGCTACGCTGGATCGCGCTGCCCGCTTCGGCGGCCGGCGATCCTGCCGCGGCGGCCGTGCAGGCCGGGGGAACGCGCTTCGACATGCCCGCGGCCCTCGCACTCGATCCGCGGGGTGGGCGGCTGCTGCTGGCCTGCCGCGCCGGCACCGTGCGCAGTGCCGCGGAGACCGAGAGGCTGACCCCCCGCGCGGGTCCGCATCCCGGCCATGTCATCGAATTGCGCGGCGACCTGGCCGCGCCGCGGATGGAGGCGCGGCTGCTGTTCCTGGCCGGCGACGCCACCGAGGGCGGTCGCTACGGCGCGGCGATACCGACGGCGGTGCCGCGCTATCCGGCGACGCTCGCGGTGGATGGAAACGGGCGGCTTTGGGTCGGAACGGATCGCGGCGGTCGTCCTGGCGCGGCAGATGCCGTCTTCCTCGTCCCGCTCGACGGGCCGGGGCGGGGCGAGCCGCAGCTGGCCTATGTCGCGCCGCGCGGCGCGGCCATCGGCGGCGCGGTGACGACGCCGGAGACGGATGCGGCGCTGGTGGTGGTCCGCACACCGGGCGCCGAGCCCGGGGCGAGCTTCGATCGCCCGGCGACGCGCTGGCCGGGCTTCGAGGCCCGGACGCCGCCGCGCACATCGCTCATGGCCCTGGCGCGCCAGGGCGGCGGCGCGGTCTTCAGCTGAACGGCGCCCTCAAACGCAAAGCGGCGTGACCCTTCCGGGCCACGCCGCAGTCACGCACGCAACGGGAAGGGCGTTGCCCTTCCCATTCGTCCTGTTCAGCGCATCGGGGGCGCGTATTGCAGGCCGCCGCGGTTCCAGAGGTTGTTCGGGCCGCGCGGGAAGCCGATCGGGGTCATGTTGCGCTCCCAGATCTCGCCGTAATTGCCCACCGCCTTGATGATGTTGACCGCCCAGTTCGCCTCAAGCCCCATCATGCGGCCGAGGTCGCCCGTGCGGCCCATGAAGCGCTGGATGTCGGGGTTGGTGCTGTTGGCGAAGCTGTCGATATTCGCCTGCGTGATGCCAAGTTCCTCGGCGGTCAGCAGCGCGTAATGCGTCCAGCGCACGATGTCGAAGAAGCGCGGATCGCCCTTGCGCACCACCGGGCCGAGCGGCTCCTTCGAGATGATCTCGGGCAGCAGCAGGTAGCGGTTGGCGTTGGCGCCCTGCGCCGCGGCGAAGGAAGCGAGCGAGGAGGCGTCCGTCGTGTAGGCGTCGCAGCGGCGGTTGATGAAGGCCGAGCGGATTTCCTCGATGTTCTCGATCACCACCGGGGTGAAGCGCAGCCGGTTCGCGCGGAAATAATCCGTCATGTTCAGCTCGGTCGTGGTGCCGGGCTGCACGCAGACGGTCGCGCCGTCGAGCTGGCGGGCCGAGGTCACGCCGCTGTCGCGGTGCACCATGAAGCCCTGGCCGTCATGGACATTGATGCCGGCGAACTGCAGGCCGAGCGAGGCCTCGCGCGACAGCGTCCAGGTCGTGGTGCGCGACAGCATGTCGATCTCGCCCGACTGCAGCATGGTGAAGCGCTGCTGCGTCGAGGAGGGGACGAGGCGCAGGCGGTTGCCGTCGCCGAAGATCGCCGCCGTGACGGCGCGGCAGTAATCGACGTCGAGGCCGCGCCAGTTGCCCTGGCTGTCCGGCAGCGAGAAGCCGACGGTGGAGGGCGAGACCGAGCAGATCAGCTGGCCGCGCTGGCGGATTGCGCCCACCGTGTCGGCGGCGGGCTGCGCGAAGGCCGGCGCACCCATCATTAGCGCGGCGCCCAGCGCGACCGCGGTACGGAACATCTTCATGCGTAGGTCTCTCCCTGCGGATTCGGGCGGGCAAACTGGCCCGCATCCAGCGCAACTTTTCGGCGGGGGGGCACAGGACGGCAAGTGACAGCCAGTTCACGTAAGGCGCGCGGCGTCGCATGGCTTCGACCGGCCGCAAGCTGCCCTGTACGGGCAATACATGACATGACATTCATTTTGATCGGGGCTGGCCGAGGCGCCACCTGTGCGTCGCAGGCAGGGCAGCGCCGACCCGGATCGTCGTCATGGCTGCGCGGCCGACCCCCGCTTCGCTCGTCTTCCTGTAGAATGGGCCACCATGTCCAACCCTGCCGACGGCAAATCGACGGATATCGCGGCGAGCCTTGCGCTGCTCGGCGCCACCGCCCTTGCGCTGGTGCTCGCCAATAGCGGACTCGCCGGCGCCTACAAGGCGGTGCTCGCCACCGAAATCCGCCTCGGCGTCGGTGGTTGGGAGTTGGCCGACCAGGTGAAGGGCTGGATCAAGAACGCGCTGATGGCGGTGTTCTTTCTCTATGTTGGGCTTGAGATCAAATACGAGTTCCGCGACGGCGCTTTGTCCGATCCGCGCCGTGCGGCGCTGCCCTTCGCGGGTGCGGCGGGCGGCATGGCGGCGCCCGCGGCGATCTACCTGGCGATGGTGGGCGGCGATCCGGTGCTGGCCAGCGGTTGGGCGATTCCCTCGGCAACCGATATCGCCTTCGCCGTCGGCATCGTCGGCCTGCTCGGCGCACGCGTGCCGGTGACGCTGAAGGCCTTCCTGCTGGCGGTCGCGGTGATCGACGATATCGGTGCGATCCTGATCATCGCTGTCTTCTACACGGCGGAGGTCCACCCCTGGGCCTTGGGCGGCGCGGCCGCGACGGCGGCGCTGCTGCTGGCGCTGAACCTGGCCGGAGTCCGGCGGCTTGCGCCCTACATGCTGGTCGGGCTGGTGCTGTGGCTGTTCTTCATGAAAAGCGGCGTGAGCGCCACGCTGGCCGGCGTGCTGCTGGCCTTCTTCATCCCGCTGCGCGCGGCCGATGCGGAGGGCGAAAGCCCGCTGCACCTGCTGATGGCGAAGCTGAAGACCAGCGTGTTGTTCATCATCATGCCTGTCTTCGCGCTGGCCAATGCCGGCGTCCCGCTTGGCGGCCTTGGGCTCGAGGCGCTGGCGCATCCGGTGACGGCGGGCATCGCGCTCGGCCTGTTCATCGGCAAGCCGGTGGGCATCCTGGCCTGTGTCTGGCTGGCAACACGGCTCGGCGTGGCGCGGCTGCCGGAGGGCGCGGATTGGCTCGGCCTGCTCGGTATCGCCTGGCTTGCCGGCATCGGCTTCACCATGAGCCTGTTCATCGGCGTGCTCGCCTTCGAGACGGCGGGGCTGCTGGACCAGGTGCGGCTTGGCGTGTTGGCGGGCTCGACGCTCGCGGCGCTGGCGGGCGCCGGCGTCATCATGGCGGCCGCGGCGAGGCCGCTGTCGCGATAACCGCTGCGATGACGTGCCGGCCCCGGGCTTGGCGCTATAGCGCTTTGGCCCAGGCGTCGGGGCTGAAGCCAACCAGCAGGCGGCCCCGCACATCCAGCACCGGCCGCTTCACCATGGAGGGCTGTGCGAGCATCAGCGCGATGGCCTTCGCGGCATCCAGGCCCTGCTTCTGCTCCTCCGGCAGCTTGCGGAAGGTGGTGCCGGCGCGGTTGAGCAGTGTCTCCCACCCCAGCTGCTGCACCCAGGCCTCCAGCATCCCGCGGTCGAGGCCGGCGGTCTTGTAGTCGTGGAAGCGATAGGCGACGCCCCGCGCATCGAGCCAGGCGAAGGCCTTCTTCATCGTGTCGCAGTTGCGGATGCCATGCAGGACGGGCTGGGCCATGGCCTGAGACTGCGCAGGCCCTGGGAGTCGGGCAAGCCCCACCCGGGCTGAGACGGCCTGCCGATCGGCTTTGGCCAGCCGGCCGGCTGGCCAGGGCCGGGGCCCAAATCCTGAACGCACGGACCTTGCGCGCGGGCTTGGCCTCGCTTAACCGCGAGCGTCACTCTTCCAGGAACGACCGACCATGCCCGACGTGATCATCGACATCGCCGGCGAGACCTTCGAGGCCGTCTACGAGAGCAAGGACGCGCCGAAGACGGTCGCGCGCTTCCGCGACTTCATCCCCTACAGCAACCGCATCATCCATGTGCGCTGGTCTGGCGAGGCCTGCTGGATTCCCATGGGCGATTACGACCTCGGCCTGTCTTTCGAGAATGCGACCTCCCACCCGGCGCCGGGCCACGTCATCGTCTATCCGGGCGGGGTCAGCGAGACCGAGATCCTGATCGCCTATGGCCCGACCTCCTTCGGCTCCAAGGCGGGGCCGCTGGCGGGGAACCACGTGCTCACGATCACGGGCGGCCTCGATCGCCTGGCGGTGATCGGGCGGTCGGTGCTGTGGGACGGTGCGAAGCCGATCACCTTCCGGCCTGCATGACGGGGGCGAGGGGCTGGCCCGCGACATCCTCGTCGCGATCCGCCCCCCAATCCTGCGACGACAGCCGCTTGTAACCGCCCCTCGATTAAGCGCCTGCGGCATTTGACTGTGGGGGGCGCGCGCGCCGACCAGAGGTCCGATTGCGTTCAGCCACGCATTCGGGGAGCCGTCGTCACTCCCACTCGATCGTCCCGGGCGGCTTGCTCGTGATGTCGTAGGTGACGCGGTTGATGCCGCGGACCTCGTTGACGATGCGGTTCGAGACGCGGCTCAGGAAGTCCATGGTGAAGGGATAGACGTCAGCCGTCATCCCGTCGGTCGAGGTGACGGCGCGCAGCGCGCAGGCCTGATCATAGGTGCGCCCGTCGCCCATCACGCCGACCGTCCTCACCGGAAGCAGCACTGCGAAGGCCTGCCAGATCGCGTCGTACAAGCCCGCGTTGCGGATCTCTTCCAGGTAGACGCTGTCCACCTTGCGCAGCAGGTCCGCCTTCTCGCGCGTCACCTCGCCGGGGATGCGGATCGCGAGCCCCGGGCCGGGGAAGGGATGGCGGCCGACGATCGCCTCGGGGATGCCGAGCTCGCGGCCGAGCGCGCGGACCTCGTCCTTGAACAGCTCGCGCAGCGGCTCGACCAGCTGCATGCGCATGCCTTCGGGCAGGCCGCCGACATTGTGGTGCGACTTGATCGTCACCGAAGGCCCGCCCGTCGCGCTGACGCTCTCGATCACGTCCGGGTAGAGCGTGCCCTGCGCGAGGAAGTCGGCGCCGCCGAGCTTGGTCTGCTCTTCCTCGAAGACCTCGATGAACAGCCGCCCGATCGTCTTGCGCTTCACCTCCGGATCGGTGACGCCGCTGAGCTGGCCGAGGAACATCTCCGACGCGTCGCGATGGATCAGCTTGATGTTGAAGCGGTCGCGGAAGGTGGCGACGACCTGCTCGGATTCATTGGCCCGCATCAGCCCGTGGTCCACATAGATGCAGGTGAGCTGGTCGCCGATCGCCTCATGGATCAGCACTGCGGCGACCGACGAATCCACGCCGCCCGACAGGCCGCACACCACGCGGCCCTTGCCGACCTGGGCACGGATCTTGGCAACCATCTCGGCGCGGAAGGCGCCCATGGTCCAATCGCCCGTGCAGCCGCAGACGAGATGCGTGAAGTTGCGTAGCAGCTGCGCGCCATGCGGGGTGTGCACGACCTCCGGATGGAACTGCACGCCGTAGAAGCGACGCTGGTCGTCGGCGATAGCAGCGAGCGGCGCGCCCTCGCTGGTGGCAACCACGCGGAAGCCATCGGGCAGCCGCGTCACGCGGTCGCCATGGCTCATCCACACCTGTTCGCGCGCGCCCTTGTTCCAGACATCGCTGGTCAGCAGGCTGTCGCCCGTCACCTCGACGAAGGCGCGGCCGAATTCGCGGTGGTCGGAGCCCTCCACCTGCCCGCCGAGCTGCGCGCACATGGTCTGCTGGCCGTAGCAGATGCCGAGCACGGGCAGGCCCATGGTGAAGACGCAATCCGGCGCGCGGGGGCTTTGGCCCTCCGTCACGCTGGCCGGGCCGCCCGAGAGGATGATGCCCTTCGGCGCGAAGGCGCGGATGCGGGCCTCGGGCGCGGCGTTGAAGGGCCAGATCTCGCAATAGACGCCCGTCTCTCGCAGGCGGCGCGCGATCAGCTGCGTCACCTGGCTGCCGAAGTCGAGGATCAGGATACGCTCATGGCGGGCGCCAGGGGCGGAGGTATCGGGGGCGGAGTCGGCGGGGCGCGTCATGGCGGGCTAGGACCACAACGCCGCCCCGAGGGCAAGCGCCGCCCAGGCCGTGCCCACGGTCGCAGCATGCCCGGTCAGCCTTCCTTCACCGGTGCGGTCGCGGACAGAAGGCTGTCGATCGGGGCCCAGACATAGGCCGATTGCCGCACCGGACGGCCGGCGACGCGGATTTCCTCGGCCATGGCGGGCTTGCCGCCGAGGTGGCGGTAGAACCAGTTGGCAGGGTTGTCCGACAGCACCCAGACCAGCGCCGAGCCGCAGCCGACGGCGCGCAGATGCGCTGCCATGGCCCGCATCAGCCGCCGGCCGACGCCGCGTTCGCGGAAATCGTCGAAGACATACAGCGTCTCCACCTCGCCTTCCGCGAGGCCCTTGCGGCGCGCCCGGCCGCCGGAGGCGAAGCCGACGATGGTCGCCGCTGCCTCCTCCTCCGTGTCGTCCGGCTGGTCACGGCCGGCGGCGGTGGCGACGAACACCGCATGCCCCGCCCCGCGATCCAGGATCGCGCGGTGGTAGAAATCGGCCAGGCGCGTTTCGGACAAATGCGCCAGATAGGCAGGGTCGAGGATGCCGGCATAGGCGCTGCGCCAGGCCGCGACATGCACCGCGGCGATCCCTGGCGCATCGTCCGGCCGCGCACGGCGGACACAGATCATGGCCGTCTCTCCAGCACCGCGGCGAAGAAGCCATCCGTGCCATGGCGCGCGGGCGAGAGCGCCATGAACGGACCCTCTCCCGGCGCCGAGCTTCCGTCCTGCGCGCCTGGCGGCGCGACACCGGGGCACAGTTCGGCCCAGAGGCCCGGGACGGGCTTCACGACGAAATCAGCATGGCGCTCGAGGAAGCGCTCGATCTGCATTTCGTCCTCCTCTGGAAGGAGCGAGCAGGTAGCGTAGACCAGTCTTCCGCCCGGACGCACCAACTCTGATGCGTCCTCCAGGATCGCGCCTTGCTTTGCCGCAAGCTCCGCCAGGTCGGTCGCATTGGTGCGCGTGCGCGCATCCGGGTTGCGCCGCCAGGTGCCGCTGCCGGTGCAGGGGGCATCCACCAGCACCCGGTCGAAGCTGCGCCCGCGGCGCTTGCGCCACTTGTCGCCCGCGACCAGCAGGTGGCGTTCCGCATTGTCCACCCCAGCGCGCCGGAGGCGCCGGCCCGCCCCTTCAAGCCGCGGGGCGGAGACGTCGCAGGCCACGATATGCCCCCGATTGCCCATGGTTGCGGCCAGCGCCAGCGTCTTGCCCGCCGCGCCCGCGCAGTAATCCGCGACCCGCATGCCCGGCCTGGCATCGGCCAGCAGGGCGATGAGCTGGCTGCCCTCATCCTGCACCTCCACGAGGCCTTCCTTGAAGGCGGCGCTCGCGGACACTGGCTTGCGGTCCGCGACCCTGAGACCCCAGGGCGAATAGGGCATGGGCTCGGCCGCGATTCCCTCGCCGGCCAGGGCCATTCGCGCCGCTTCGCGGTTGGTGCGCAGCAGATTGGCGCGCAGGTCGAGCGGGGCCGGGATTTCCATGGCCGCCGCTTCCGTCGCCAGCGCCTCGCCGAAGCGGGCGCGCAGGCCGGGCAGCGCCCACTCCGGCAGGTTCAGCCGCACCCCGTCCGGCATGGCGAGGTCCACCAGCGGGCGCGACACCAGGCGACGGACCAGCGCCACCTCCTCTGGCGAGAGCGCGGCAGGCGCGAAGCGATCGCCGGTGAAGTGCCCGGCCAGCTTCTGCGGCGTCCAGCCTTCGGCGAGCAGCAGATGCGCGATCAGCAGGCGCCTTGCGTCTGGCGCGGCGCCGAGTTCGGACAAATGCCAATCCAGCCGCAGCCGCTGGCGGACCACGCCCCAGGCCAGTTCCGACACGGCACGGCGATCGCCGCCGCCGATGAAGCGGCGGGCGCGGAAGAAATCATTGGCGATGGCATCCGCCGGGCGGCGCGGTTGCGCCTCGATCGCTGCCAGCAGGTCCGCCGCTGCCTGGATTCGGCCTGCGGGTGTCATGCGGGGCGATGCGGTCGGACGGCGCGGGGCGGGGCGAACGGGGTGCCGTGGGCGCGCGCGGCCACGGCGACGGAGGCTGGCATGCCGGGGCGTCGTCCTTCGGGGAGAAGGGGATGCTTGCGCCGATATCGGCGAAGTGCAAGCGCGGCGTCGTCGGGATCATGCAGTTCGTTGTTTCCTGGCCGGCCGGCCCTGGTCTAGCCTTCTGCTGCGCGCCACCGCTTCGGCGCGCGGTTGGGGAGGAACAACGACCATGTGCCCTGCACCCCGCGCCCTGCGCGCGGCGGGTCTGGGGTTGGCCACGCTGATCGCGCTGGGCGCGGCGGCGATGGCGCAGACGCGCCCGACGGTGCTGCAGCTCGAGGACCGGCCGTCCTCGGCCATCTATCTCGATGAGGGCCTGTATTTCCAAAGCTTCCGCGACGCCGATGGGCTGGCCGCGCAGGTGACGAGCCTGCTGCTGGGCGGCGGGGCGCGCCAGGCCTTCCGCGCCGCGCCGGTGACGCTCAGCGCCGGCCACCTGCATTGGCACGATCCGGTGGGCTATGCGCTCGCCCGCAGCGGGCCTGCCTTCGTGCGCGGCTTCGCGGCGCAGGATTGGCGGCCCTTCGACATCGCGATCCTCGCGGATTGCGGCGACTGCCCGGACGAGCCGCGCGCCAAGGCCGCCTGGCTGGAGCGCAGCCGACGCGATGCGGCGGCGGTGCGCCGCCATGGCGGGCAGCCCGTGCTGTTCATGCCCTGGGCCGAGCGCGACCGGCCCGAGACGATCCGCCGGATCGCGGAGGCGACGACGCAGGCCGCGAATGCCAGCGGCGCCTTCGTCATCCCGGCGGGGCTCGCCTTCGCCAAGGCCCGCGACCAGCGCCCGGGCCTTGTCCTGCATGCGGACCGGCTGCGGCCGAATCGGGCCGGCACCTATCTTGCGGCCGTCGTCACCTATGCCGTGTTGTTCGGCGTCTCCCCGGTCGGCAATCGGGCGACGGCGGAGCTGGATGCAGAGACGGCGCTGTTCCTGCAGCGCATCGCCTGGGAGACGGCCTGGACCTATTTCGCCGGCCAGCCACCGCCCGAGTGAATGCGCGGCGGCAGGCCGCGCCTCACCCCTCCATCCGGTAGTTCGGCGCTTCGCGCGTCACGGCGACATCGTGGACATGGCTCTCGCGCAGGCCGGCATTGGTGATGCGGCGGAAGCGTGCGGTTTGCTGCATGTCGGGGATGGTCGCGGAGCCAGTGTAGCCCATCGCCGCGCGGAGCCCGCCCACCATCTGGTGGATCACCGCACCCACCGGGCCCTTGTAGCCGACGCGGCCCTCCACGCCTTCGGGCACCAGCTTCAGCTTGTCCGACACCTCGGCCTGGAAGTAGCGGTCGGCCGAGCCGCGCGCCATCGCGCCGAGCGAACCCATGCCGCGATAGGATTTGTAGGAGCGGCCCTGATAGAGGAAGACCTCGCCCGGCGCCTCATCCGTGCCGGC
The DNA here is from genome assembly GCA_044348345.1 of Roseomonas sp. GTDB lineage: Bacteria > Pseudomonadota > Alphaproteobacteria > Acetobacterales > Acetobacteraceae > Falsiroseomonas. Next base: position 21,904 of record JBIKSZ010000005.1, read on the forward strand.
GAAGATGCTGCCCATCATCACGCAATCGGCGCCCGCCGCGATGGCCTTGGCGATATCGCCGGAGGAGCGGATGCCGCCGTCGGCGATGCAGGGCACGCCGCGTTCGTGGCAGGCGGCCGCACTTTCCATCACCGCCGTCAGCTGCGGCACGCCGACACCGGCGACGATGCGCGTCGTGCAGATGGAGCCAGGCCCGATGCCGACCTTCACCGCATCGGCGCCAGCCTCGATAAGCGCCAACGCCGCTTCCGGCGTTGCGACATTGCCCGCGACGACCTGCACGGAATTCGACAGGCGCTTGATGCGCTCGATCGTCTTCATGACACCGGCCGAATGGCCATGCGCGGTGTCCACCACCACCACATCCACCTCGGCTTCGACCAGCAGGGTCGCGCGGCGGAAGCCGTCCTCGCCGACACCGGTCGCGGCGGCGACGCGCAGCCGGCCCATCGCGTCCTTCACCGCATTCGGATTGGCCTGCGCCTTCTCCATGTCCTTGACGGTCACGAGGCCGACGCAGCGATAGGCCTCGTCCACCACCAGCAGCTTCTCGATGCGGTGCTTGTGCAGCAGCGCGCGCGCTTGCGCCGGTGAGACCTCGGCATTGGCGGTGATCAGGTTTTCGCGCGTCATCAGCTCATAGACGCGGAGGTTCGGGTCGGTGGCGAAGCGGACATCGCGGTTGGTGATGATGCCGACGAGGCGACCGCTGTCGCGCTCGACCACCGGGATGCCGCTGATCTTGTGCGCATCCTGCAGCGCATGGACATCGGCCAGTGTCTGGTCGGGATGGATGGTGAGCGGGTTCACCACCATGCCGCTTTCGAACTTCTTCACCCGGCGCACCTGCGCGGCCTGGTCCTCGGGCGAGAGGTTCTTGTGGATCACGCCGATGCCGCCGGACTGGGCCATGGCGATGGCCATCGGCGCCTCGGTCACCGTGTCCATCGCGGCGGCGACCAGGGGGATGTTGAGCGCGATCTCTCGCGTCAGTCGGGTGCGCGTGTCGGTGTCGGCGGGCAGCACCGTGGAATAGGCGGGCACCAGCAGAACATCATCGAACGCGTAGGCTTCTTCGAACCTGCCCCGCTCGGGACTGGTTGCGACGGGGGAATCGGGGGGAGCCATGGCTGTCCTCGTGCGGAGCGCGACCTTGGCGGCCCGCCCTACACCCGTTGGCGGCACCGCGTCCAGGGCCGAGGCCATGACGCCGCCATGACGATCCGGCGGGGCAAGGCTGCCCTTCGGGAATAACGCGATCTTGGCGGAGACAAGCGGGCCCTGTTGCGTTGGCTCCGCCATCCCCGCACGATCTGGAGCATCCCCGCCGCCATGGCTTTCGGCCTGACTCTCCCAGACTTTCCCGCACTCGAGGCCGCACTCGAGGACGATCTCGCCGCCTGGTCGGTGCGCCTCAGCCAGCAAGCCGATGCGGCCTGCGAGGAGCTCCAGCTGACCATCGAGCGGTCGGAGTTCGGCGCCTTGCTCGACGCCCCGGTCTTCGAGGGCAGCCTGTTCCGCAGCCTGGCGGAGCTCGCGGGGCTGGGGGGCGTGCAAGGCACGCCGGAACTCCGCAACCTCGATGACCTGGCCGCGCTGGCCGCGCGACTGCCGCCCGAGTTGGCCGGGCCGGACGCGACCGGTGAGGTGCCGACCGGCAGCGCCGCGATCGGGCGCGAGGCGCTGGCCGTGGCCGCCACCCTCTCGGCCGCCGCGCGCATCGTGACGGCGATCGGCCCCCAGGCGGAGACGATCGAGACAAGGGGCCTGAGCTTCACGGTGGGCGAACGCTACGTGGATGCCGAAAGCGGCTTCTCGGCGGTGCTGCTGACGCCCGAGGGCGGCGGGCCGGTGGTGTTTTCGGTGGATGGGCTGCAGGTCGGCTCGCGCGCCGACGAGGTCGCGGCAGCGACGCTCGGGCGGTTGCAGGTGGAGTCGAACGCCTTCCGGGCGATGATCGCCGATGCAGTGCAGTTCGGCGCCGGGGAGGGCGTGGTCTTCGCTGGGCCGAGCCTTGGCGGCGCGGTGGCGCAGGTCGCGGCCTATGAGACGGCAGAGGCGCTGCGTGGCGCGGGCGCGCAGGTAGCGACGGGCGATGTGCGCCTGGTGACGGTGGACCCGCTGGGCGGCGCGGACGCCGCGCGCGCGATCAATGGCGGCGTGCTGGATCCGGCGGTGCTGGCGCTGATCGAAGCGGTCAATATCCGCACCGAGGGCGACATCGTCTCCCGCATCGGCAGCCATCTCGGCGCGACGCTGACGTTTCCCGCGCGCGACGAGCAGGGGCAGGAGGTGCAGCTCAGCGCGGCGGAGGCACATGTGAATGTGCTGTCGCTGCTGCAGAACCTGTCCTCCGACGCGTTTTTCGCCGAGGGCGCCTTCGGCCCGCCCGCCGAGATCGCCGGCTTTGCGCTGGCGTCCAACGCTGCGGCGGATGAGGCGATCGCGCTGTGGCGCGCCTTCGGTGCGGAGGAGGAGGAGGTCGCGCAGCCGCTGCAAATCACCGGCACGGCCAGCCTCGATCCCGCGCGCACGACCTGGTCGCTGGATGCAGATGACAATGGCAGCGTGGATCTGGCGGTGCTGCTGTCCTCTCCGCTCGATCCGGGGCGCGACGCGCTGGTGCTGACCTAGATTCCGGCCAGGGCACATATGAAAAGGGCGGCGGGCCGAAGCCCGCCGCCCCAACTCCGATCAGTCGGTTCGGCTTCAGGTGCCGATGATGCCGCCGTCATTCTTGGTGATGACGAGCGTCGCGGAGAGCGGCACGCCATCGCCATTCGGGAAGCGGCTGTTGACGCGTCCGGCGGCCCATTCGGCGGCCGGCGTCGTCGCGCCCGGATGCTGCAGATTGACGAACATCGTCCGGCGGTCCGGCGTGGTGATGACGCCGGTGACCTCCTGGCCGATCGGCCCGGTCAGGAAGCGGCGGGTCTCGCCGGTCACGGGGTTGGCGACCAGCATCGCATTGTTGCCGAAGGGCGCGAGCGGACCACGCAGCTGCTCGCTTTCGCCGATATCGGTCTGGATCCACATCCGGCCATCGGCGTCGAACCAGAGCCCGTCCGGGCAGGCCAGCATGTTGTCGGCATTCACCGTGGCGTTGTTCGCGATGCGGCTATCTCCCTCGGGGCCCGCGATCAGGAACAGGTCCCAGGTGAAGCGCGTCGCGGCGTGATCGTCATTCGCTTCGCGCCAGCGGATGATCTGGCCGAAGCGGTTCTGCGCGCGCGGATTGGCGGCATCCACCTGCGCGTCCGTGCGGCGGGTGTTGTTCGTCAGGGTGAAATAGACCTGCCCGTCGCGCGGATCGACCGCACCCCACTCCGGCCGGTCCATCTTGGTCGCGCCCACCGCATCGGCGGCCAGGCGCGTATTGACCAGAACCTCGCCCTGGTCGGCGAAGCCATTGGCCGCGGTCAGCGGGCCCTGCCCATGCACCAGCGGCAGCCATTCGCCGCTGCCATCGGCATTGAACTTCGCGACGTAGAGGATGCCCTCGTCGAGCAGCGAGCCATTGGCGGTCGCGCGGTTGAAGGGACGGGCAGAGACGAATTTGTAGACGTACTCGAAGACGCTGTCGTCGCCGGAATAGGCGACCACGGGGCGGCCTTCGCGTGCCGGGCCGAAGACGACGCCTTCATGCGCGAAGCGGCCAAGCGCGGTGCGCTTCACCGGGGCGCTGTTCGGGTTGAAGGGGTCGATCTCGACGATCCAGCCGAAGGCGTTGGGCTCGTTGCGGTAATCCTGCGTCGCATCCGCGCCGGTGCTGCTGGCGTTGAAGCGCGCGAATTCATCCGCGCCGCCCGGCACCTGGTCCCAATTGTAGCGCGCCTGGGAGCTGGGGACGCCGTAGCGGGCATGTTCGCGCGGCAGAGCCGGGCGCCCGTCCCGCTGGTCGAGGTTGCGGAAATAGCCGGCCCAGTTTTCCTCGGCGGTCAGGTAGGTGTTCCAGGGCGTCACGCCATGCGCGCAATTGTTGAGCGTGCCGCGCGTACGGCTGCCGTCCGGGCTGTACTTCGTGCGCACCAGCGCATGGCCGCGCACGGGGCCGGCGATCTCCATCGGCGTCGCGCCATGGATGCGGCGGTTGCGCGGATCGGCGACCACGGCCCATTGGCCGTTCGCCTGCTTCGCGATGCGCACGATGGACACGCCGTGGGCGAAGATCTCCTTGCGGACCTCATCGGCATCGCGCTGGCCGTCCACCACCGGCATGCGGCCATTGCCGATGGACTGGCCGGCGGCACGGGCGTGGAGGAAGCGCGGCTCGATATATTCGTGGTTGATCGCGATCAGACCGTCAGTGCTGCTGCCCTGGTCGGGCTCGCGGCCTTCGATGGGGAAGAAGTGCATGCCGTCATGATGCGCGCCGATCGCCTGTTCCTGCTCGGCGGCGGACATGCTCGGCAGGTTGCGCGCAGCCGGGCGGCCATTGAGCGGCGTGCCATGCGGGATCAGCACCTGGACCGAATAGCCCTCCGGCACAACGACGGTGTCGTTCGGGCTGATCGGCACGGCGCGGAAGCCGATGGCCGGGCCGCGCGCGGCGGGGGCGGCGGCCGGCGCCTGCGCGGCGGCCGGGCGGGCGCCCGTTGCGCCGATGAAGCCCGTGATGGCGGTGGCGAGCCCGCCCATCAGCATGCCCCGGCGGCCGAGACGGGTCTCGGCGATCTCGGCGAAGGTCGGGTTAGGGGAGCTGTTCGACGGGATTTCGTCGCCCGCTTCCAGGTCGTAGGGCAGGTGGCGCAGATCGTCCGGCATGGCTTTCCAATTCTCCTCAGGGGGCTGGAAGTTGGCGGGTGCTTACCGGGGCTGCGCGACGTCTGTGCGACAGAATGATGACATACGCATTACGGCGTTAGCCGCCGCCGCAGGCCGTCCGCGACCAGCGTGCAGCCCGCGACGGCGGCGAGGATCATCAGGCCGGGCCACACCGCGGCCAGCGGCGCGCTGAAGACCAGATCCTGCGCGTTCGACAGCATGTTGCCCCAGCTGGCTGCCGGGGGCGCGATGCCCAATCCGAGGAAGGAGAGCGTGCTCTCCGCCAGGATCGCGCCGGCGACGGCGAGCGCGGTGGCGACGGCCACGGGCCCCGCGATGTTCGGCACGACATGCCGCAGCAGCACCCGCGACTCGCTCGCGCCCAGCGCGCGGGCGGCGCGGACATAGTCCCGCGCGAGTACGGAGAGCGCCGCGGCGCGTGCGAGCCGCGCGACGCCGACCCAGCCGAACAGCGTCAGGATGACGACGATGCGCAGCACGTCGGACAGGGGCTCGCCGCGGGGCAGGCCGATGCGGGCCGTGTCGGCGGCGGCCAGCACCACCAGCACCGGCAGCGCGGGCAGGGCGAGCATGCCATCCGCGAGGCGCATCAGCGCCGCATCCAGGACGCCTCCGCGCCAAGCGGCGAGCAACCCGATTGCCGTGCCGAGAAGCGCTGCCGCGAGCGCGGTCGCGATCCCGACCGCGAGCGAGATGCGCGCCCCGTGCAGCAGGCGCAGCAGCAGGTCGCGGCCGAGCTCATCCGTGCCGAGCGGATGTTCGGCCGAGGCGGGGGCATGGCGCTTGAAGAGGTCCGGCGCGAAGGGGTCGTGGCCGAGCCAGTTGGCCGCGAGCGGCGCGCAGATCGCGGCCAGCGCGAGCATGCCGAGGAGTAGGAGGCCGATGACGAGACGGGGCGACCTCATGCGGCGCGGCCCCCCTCACCCAACCCTCTCCCCCCTGCGGGTGGAGAGGGCGCATGTCGTGCGGCGGGGGTCATGCGTCGCTGAGCCTCGGGTCCAGCGCGCGCTGGGCGAGGTCGGCGGCCAGCGTCGCCAGCATCGTCACCAGCGCCACCAGCAGCAGCGCGACCAAGGCGAGGTTGGTGTCGTTGCCCATCACGGCGTCGTAGATCAGCTTGCCCATGCCGGGGCGGGCGAAGAGGGTCTCGGTGATCAGCGCGCCGCCGACCAGCGCGCCGGCATCCAGCGCCGCGACCTGTAGGATGGGCACGGAGGCGTTGGGCAGGGCGTGGCGCAACAGCAGCCGCCCCTCGGCGTTGCCGCGCGCGCGGGCGGCGGTGATCCAGGGTTCGCCGAGCGTCGCGCCGACGGCGGCCGCGCTGTGGCGCGCATAAGCCGCGAGGTTGGCGATGGCCAGCGTCGCCACAGGCAGCACCAGGAAGCGTGCCGCTTCCAGCATCCCGCCCGTCTCGCTCGTCCCGCCCGCCGGCAGCCAGCCGAGCGTCACCGCAAAGAGGATGATCAGCAGGATGCCGAGCCAGAAGGAGGGCGCGGACTGGCCAAGGATGGCGATGGCATCCACCGCCGGCGCCGCGCGCGGCCGCGCCGCCGCCAGCAGGCCGAGCCCGACGCCGATGGTGCCCGCGACCAGAAGCGCCGCGCCGAGCAGCACCAGCGTGGACAGCAGCGCGGGCCAGATCACCTGCGCGACCGGCTGCGCGAAGAGCCGCGAATGGCCGAAGCGCCCTTCCAGGAGGCCGCCTGCCCAGGCCGCGTAGCGCGCCAGCAGCGGTTGATCCAACCCGTGCAGCGCGCGGAGCCGCGCCGCGTCCTCGGCGTTCAGCCGCGGATCGCCGGCGATGGCCAGCTCGATCGGGTCGCCCGGCATCAGCCCGATCAGCAGAAACATGGCGAAGGAGAGGATCGCGAGCGTCAGCGCGATCTGGGCAAGCCGCGCGGCGAGAAGGTGGATCACCGGACCCGCCATTCCTCGACCCAGAGCGAGGAGGGCGCGAGATGCCCGGTCGGCCGCACGCCCTCCAGCCAGGTCGGCCAGACATGCGCATCGGCGCGGAACCAGAGCGGGATGGCGGGCAGTTCCTCCGCATAGATCGCCTGCAGGCGCTGCCACAGCGCGCGGCGGCGCTCGCGGTCGAGCTCGATCGGGATGGCTTCGAGCAGCGCATCCACCTCTGCATTCCGGAAGCCGGTGTAGTTCTGACCGGAGAAGTTGCGCTCCGCGCGCGGGATTTCGTCGGAATGCAGGCTGGATCGCGGCACGCTTTCCGGCGCGCTGATCCAGGCGAACATCACCGCGCCGGTGAAGCGGCGGCGGCTGAGCGTCTCGCCAAACAGCACGCGCGGGGGCTCGTTCCTGATGCGCGTCTCGATTCCCGCCTGGCGCCATTGGCCCTGGATCACCTGCTGCACCGCCTCGCGCGAGCGGTTGCCGGCGGTGGTCATCAGCTCGATCGAAAGCCGCTCGCCGGCGGCGTTGCGGCGGATGCCGTCGGGCCCCGGGCGCCAGCCGGCTTCTTCCAGCAGCGCCCGCGCGCGTGCAGGATCGAAGGGCCATTGGCGCACGTCGTTGTCATGCACCCAGTCCAGCGGATTGACGCCGCTATGCGCCACGGTGAAGCGCCCGTCGAACAGGCGGCTCACGATCTGCGCGCGGTCGGTGGCCAGGATCAGCGCCTGCCGCACGCGCCGATCCGCCAGCAGCGGCGTGTCGAGGTTGAGGTCGAGATGCTCGTAGACGAGGCCCGGCTTGTAGGCGAAGCGGAAGCGGTTGGCGGCGCGCCGTTCCAGCGCCGTCACCTGATCCAGCGGCAGGCCAAGTTCGCCCGCCACCATGTCGAGCTGCCCCGCCAGCAGCTGCGCTTCCAGCGCCGCCGTGTTCTCGACCGTGCGGATGGCGATGCGGCGGAAGGCCAGCGCCGCGCCCGCCCAGGCTGTGTTGCGTTCCAGCGTCATGCCCGCGCCGGGCTGCACCTGCACCACGCGATAGGGCCCGTTCCAGAGCCCGGGGTTGGTGGGTTCCGTCTCATAGGCGCTGCGGCTGCGATAGCTGCGCGGTTCCTGCTCCCAGCGGCGGCGCTCGATATGCGCCGGCAGGGGTTCCCAATTGCCGGTCGCGGCGAATTCGAAGGTGATGCGGTCGAAGCGCAGCGTGATGGTGCGCGCATCCTCGACGATCACCTCATAGGCGGAGCGGTAGAATTCGCTGCCGCCGAAGCCGGTGGCGAAATCGCGCCCGGCTTGCCAGGCGAAGAGCATGTCCTCCGCCGAGACCGGCGTGCCGTCGCCCCAGCGCCAGCCCTCGCGCAGGCGCCAGGTGACGCGGATGCCCGCGCGGCCATCCGGCGCCGTCTCCAGCCGCGCGAGGCCGTTTTCGAGCGTCGGCAGCGTCTCGCAGCCGAGGCAGGTGAGGCGCCATTCGGGGTCGTGGGCGGTCAGCGGGCGGCGGGTGAAGCCCAGCACATAGGACTTCGCCGCCATGCTCTCGATGTTCGGGTGGAGCGTTGCGGGATACTGGGTGATGCCGATGGTCAGCTGCTCGCGCGGGGCCTGCGCAAGGGCGGGAAGAGCGGCGAGGAGAAGGGCGAGGGTCAGTCCCGTGCGGGCGGCCATTGGCGGGCTCCGTGGAGGATGCGCAGGATGACGATCTCGGCCGGCCCGACCCGGTAGATAAGGCGGAACCGCGTGCCCGTCACGGTGAAGACACGCCGGTCATTCGCCTCCGCCGGGCCCAGGGCGGGGAAGCGGCGGAGTTGGTCTGCCGCAACCAGAAGCCGCTCGCGCAGTCGTTCCGCGGCATCGATGTTGTCGGCCGCGATATAGGTCACGGCCTCGGTCAGGTCGCGCAGCGCAGCACGCGACAGGCGAAGCCGCATCAGCCCCTGGCCGCGCGCGCCTTCGCGATGACGGCGTCAACCTCCGCCATCGCATCTTCGAATGAAACGGTGCGCCCGGCTGCGACGTCGGCCTCGCCTTCAGTGATCCAGGCCTCGAAGGCCGGGTGATCGGCCATGGCGGCGTCGAAGCCGTCTTCGGCCGCGACGAAGGCACGCGCGGCCTCGACCAGCATGGCCTCGCGCGTGGACTGGCGTTCGGCCGCGGCGCGGGCCAGCGCTTCGGCCACCTCCTCCGGCAGTTCGACGCTGATCCGCACCATCGCCCGATCCCTCGTTCGTTGGGGCCTTCCGCCGCCGAGACTACTCCTTCGGCTTCGCCTCCGCGAGGCTGCCGATGCCGCCATGCGCCTTGGACCAGCCGACCGGGTCCTCCAGGAACTTCCGCACGGCCTTCAGCGCGTCATCGCTGAAATAGGGACGCTCGCGGCACACCTCCAGCACGTCCCACCAGGTGCAGAGGTGGTGCAGGTTCAGCCCCATCTTCTTCATCTGCTCGAAGCTTCCGGGGAAGACGCCGTAGTAGAAGACCACGAAGGTGTGGTCGCAAATCGCGCCCGCATCGCGCAGCGCCTGGGCGAATTTGATCTTGCTGGCGCCGTCCGTGGTCAGGTCCTCGACCAGCAGGGTCTTCTGGCCGACCGGCACCTCGCCCTCGATCTGGGCGTTGCGCCCGAAGCCCTTCGGCTTCTTCCGGACATAGGCCATGGGCGCCATCATCCGCTCGGCGATCCAGGCGCCGTAGGGGATGCCGGCGGTCTCGCCGCCTACCACCGATTCGATGGTCTCGTAGCCGATGTGCCGGCCGATCTTCTCCACCGCAAGGTCGCAGATGCGGTTGCGCGCGCGCGGGAAGGAGATGATCTTGCGGCAGTCGATATAGACGGGCGACTTCCAGCCGCTGGTGAAGGTGTAGGGTTCCTCCGGCCGGAAATTGACCGCCTTGATCTCAAGCAGGATGCGCGCGGTGGTCAGTGCGGCGTCCCGGTCCCAGTCGGAGGCATGCGTGGCGGCCATCGGGGCGTGGTCCTGTGGGCGGAGGGTGTGTGACGGGCTTTCGTAACCCTGGCCGGGCGGCGCGTCCATGACGGGCGGGGCCGATCCCGTCTGGGTCCTGGCCGATCCCCGCGCCGGCACCGCCGCGCAGGCGCTCGGCATCGCCGAGCGGCTGGGGCTGCCCTTCCGGGTAGTGCCGCTGGAATGGGGGCGGCTGGCCGGCTTGCCGATCCCGGTCCCCAGCCTGGCGGGGCTGACGGCGGCGGCACGGGACGGCTTCGTCCTGCCCTGGCCGCGCCTGGCGATCTCCGCCGGCCGGCGCTCCGCCCCAGTGGCCCGCTGGCTGGCCGGGCGGGGTGTGCGCACGGTGCATTGCATGCGCGCCTGGCCGGCGGCCGGGCTCGACCTGCTGGTGATCGGCCGGCATGACGGACCGGCCACGGCGCCCAACATCCTGCCCATCCTGGGCGCCGCCCACCGCATCACGCCGGCGAAGCTCGCCGCGGCGCGGGAGGCGTTTCCCGACCTCGTCGATCTGCCCGGGCCCCGCATCGCGCTGCTCGTCGGCGGGCCGGTGCGGGCGGAGGGGCTCGATCCCGCCATCGCCGCCGGGCTTGGGGTGCGCGTCGCGGGCTTCGCGGGCAGTGTCATGGCCACCGCCAGCCGCCGCACCGGCGCGGCGGCGACCGAGGCGCTGGCCGCTTCCCTGGCCCCCGTCCCGCACCGGCTGCATCGCTGGGGCAGCCCCGGGCCGAACCCGCTGCTGGGCTTCATGGCCTGGGCGGATGCGCTGGTGGTGACGGGCGATTCCGTCTCCATGCTGTCGGAGGCGCTGGTGACATCCGCGCCGATCTACATCGCCCCGACCGGCAGCGAAGGGGCGCGGCACCTGGCCCTGCACGAAAGCCTCTATGCGGCGGGCGAGGCCCGCCCCATCTCCGCCGCACCCGCCCCTTATGCCCGCATGGCGCGCGACGAGACGGCGCGGGTCGCGGCCGAGATCCGGGCGCGCGGGCTGGTCTGAACGAAACGCCGTCGCGGTAGCGGCGAAGAGGGGGCATGCACAGCACGATCCGCCAGCCCCCCAAACGCCCCAGCCCCTGGCCCTGGACCGACCGGGGTGGGCGCTTTTCGGCGTTGCGGCTGTCCCTGCTGATCGGGCTGCTGGCGCCGGGGGCGGTGCTGCTGGCGCTGTTGGAGGCGGGCGGGCTCGGCGCCGAGCCCTGGAAGCAGGCGACGCGCGAGGCCGGGACGCATGCGCTGCACATTCTGCTGCTCAGCCTTGCCGTCACGCCGCTCCGCCATGTCGCGGATTGGCCGAAGGCGGCAACGCTCAGGCGGATGATCGGGCTGGCGGCGCTGGGCTATGCGCTGCTGCACCTGACGCTGTTCGCCGGGCACATGGCCTGGGACTGGCTTGCGGTCGCTGGCGAGATCGCGACGCGGATCTACCTCACCCTCGGCTTCGCGGTGCTGGTCGGGCTTTCCGTGCTGGGCTGGACCTCGACCGATGGGTGGCAGGCGGCGCTTGGGCCGCGGTGGAAGCGGCTGCATCGCTGGGTCTATCCGCTGGCGGCGGCCGGCGTGCTGCACGCCTTTCTGCAATCGAAGTCGGGGGCCGATGCGGCGACGCTGCTGGCCGGCTGCTTCCTGTGGCTGATGTTCTGGCGGCTGCTGCCGGGCTGGGCGCGGGCGCATGGCCTGGCCTTGGTGGGGCTGGCGCTGGCTGCGGCGGTGGCGACGGCGGCGGTGGAATTCGCCTGGTACGCGACCGCGACGCGCCTGCCGGCGGAACGCATCCTGGCGGCCAATCTCGGCCTCGGGGCAGGCCCGCGCCCGGCGCAATGGGTGCTGCTGGCGGGGCTGGCCATCGCGCTGCTGCCCTGGATGCGGCGCATCACGCGCCGCCCGCCGCGCAGCCCCCTGCGCCGGGCAGCCCCGGGGTGAAGCGCCGCGCCGTCATCGGCCTGGTGGTTGTGGCGCTGGCCGCGCTCGCCGCCCTGTTGCCTTCGGGGGAGGCCGAGGCGCCCGTCGCCGGCCCCGCGCAGGTGGTGGATGGCGACACGCTGGCCGTCGCCGGCCAGCGAATCCGCCTCCATGGTGTGGACGCGCCGGAGGCCAACCAGCTCTGCGAGCGTGGCGGCCAGCCCTGGCGCTGTGGTGCCGAGGCCACGGAGGCTCTGCGCGGCCTCCTGGCCGGACGGCCCGTCGCCTGCACGCCGCTGGACCGGGACCGCTTCGGGCGGATCATCGCGCGCTGCGCCGTCGAAGGGCAGGATCTGGGCGCCTGGCTGGTGGGGCAGGGGCTGGCCGTCGCCTATACCGATTATTCCTGGCGCTATGTGCCGGCCGAGCTTTCGGCGCGCTGGCACGGGCGGGGGATCTGGGGCGGCAGCTTCCAGACGCCGGCCGAGCATCGCCGCGCGCAGCGCTGAACGTCGCGCCGCGCGTGCCGGGCGGGGTTGCCTCCGGCGCCCTCCCCCGGCAGCTTCCGCGCCCCTGACGCCTGGAGATTACGCGCATGGCCGCTCGCACCCACAGGATCGCCGTCATCCCCGGCGACGGCATCGGCAAGGAAACGGTGCCCGAAGGCTTGCGCGTGCTGGACGCCGCCGCGCGCCGCTTCGGCTTCGACCTCAAGCTCGCCCATTACGACTGGTCCTGCGAGACCTACCAGCAGACCGGCCGCATGATGCCAGAGGACGGGCTGGACCGGCTGAAGGACAGCGACTCGATCTTCCTCGGCGCGGTCGGCTGGCCCGGTGTGGCTGACCATGTCTCGCTCTGGGGCCTGCTGATCCCGATCCGGCGGGGCTTCGACCAGTATGTGAATCTGCGCCCCTGCCGGCTGCTGCCGGGCGCGCGCACGCCGCTGGCCGATCGCACGCCGGCCGATATCGACTTCTACGTGGTCCGCGAGAACACGGAAGGCGAGTACAGCTCCGTCGGTGGGCGGATGTTCGAAGGCACGGATCGTGAATTCGTCAGCCAGCAATCCGTCCTGACGCGCACCGGCACCGACCGCATCCTGCGCTACGCCTTCGAGCTGGCGATGACACGGCCGCGGAAGAAGCTGACCTCGGCCACCAAGTCGAACGGCATCACCTTCACCATGCCGTATTGGGACGAGCGCTTCGCGGAGATGGCGAAGGCCTATCCGCAGGTGACGACCGACCAGTTCCACATCGACATCCTCTGCGCGCATTTCGTGCAGCACCCCGATTGGTTCGACGTGGTGGTGGGCTCCAACCTGTTCGGCGACATCCTGTCGGACCTTGGGCCGGCGGTGGCGGGCTCGATCGGCATTGCGCCGTCGGCCAACATCAATCCGGAGAAGGTCTTCCCGTCGATGTTCGAGCCGGTGCATGGCTCGGCGCCCGATATCGCGGGCAAGTGGATCTGCAACCCGATCGGGCAGATCTGGTCGGGCGCGATGATGCTCGAACACCTGGGTGAGAAGGACGCCGCGGCGGCGATCCTGAAGGCGATCGAGGACCTGCTGGCCGAAGGCGGCCCTCGGACGCGCGACATGGGCGGCAATGCCGGCACGGTGGATGTCGGCAAGGCGCTGGCGGAGGCGGTGGCGCGCGGCTGACGCCGCCCACCCACGCGTCCCCACCCTGCGCAGGAGAGCGACGAATGAGCGGCTGGCAGTTCTGGATCGACCGCGGCGGCACCTTCACCGACATCGTCGCGCGCGACCCTGCGGGGCGGCTGTCCACCGCCAAGCTGCTGTCGGAGAATCCGGAGCGCTACCGCGACGCCGCGGTGGCGGGCATCCGGCAGATCCTGGGCCTCGCGCCTGGCGCCGCGATCCCGCCCGGCGTGATCGAGGCGGTGAAGATGGGCACGACCGTCGCCACCAATGCGCTGCTGGAGCGCAAGGGCGAACGCGTGCTGCTGCTGGTCAATCGCGGTTTCGCCGACATGCTGCGCATCGGCAACCAGGCGCGCCCGCGCCTGTTCGACCTGCATGTGAAGCTGCCCGAATTGCTGCATGAACGCGTGGCCGAGATCGGCGGCCGCGTCGCGGTGGATGGCAGCGAGATCGAGGCGCTGGACGAGGCCGCCGCCCGCGCCGCGCTGGCCGAGGCGCAGGCCGCTGGTATCCGCGCGGTGGCGATCGTGATGATGCATGCCTGGGCGCATCCGGCGCATGAGTTGCGCCTTGGGGAACTGGCGCGCGAGGCCGGCTTCACGCAGGTGTCCCTGTCGCACCAGGCGAGCCCGCTGCCGCGCATCGTGCCTCGCGGCGACACCACGGTGGTGGATGCTTACCTCTCCCCGATTCTCCGCCGCTATGTGGAGCAGGTGGCGTCCGAGCTGCCGGGGGTGCGGCTCTATTTCATGCAATCCTCGGGCGGGCTGGCCGAGGCCGCTAGCTTCCAGGGCAAGGATGCGATCCTGTCTGGGCCTGCGGGCGGCATCGTGGGCGCTGCGCGCACCGCCGGCATGGCGGGATTCGAGAAGATCATCGGCTTCGACATGGGCGGCACCAGCACGGATGTCGCGCTCTATGCCGGCGAATTCGAGCGCGCCTTCGAGACGCAGGTGGCCGGCGTGCGCATGCGCGCGCCGATGATGGCGATCAACACGGTGGCTGCCGGCGGCGGCTCCATCCTCGCCTTCGATGGCGCGCGTTTTCGGGTCGGGCCCGAAAGCGCGGGCGCCGTCCCCGGCCCCGCCTGCTATCGCCGCGGCGGGCCGCTGACCGTGACGGATGCGAATGTCATGGTCGGCAAGGTTCAGCCGCGCCACTTCCCGGCGATTTTCGGCGCGAAGGGCGACCAGCCGCTGGATGCCGAGGTGGTGCGCGCGAAATTCGCCGCCCTCGCCGCGGAGATCGCGGCGGCCACCGGCACCGGGCGCACGCCGGAGGCGGTGGCCGAAGGCTTCCTCCGCGTGGCCGTCGCCAACATGGCCAACGCCATCAAGCAGGTCTCCATCCAGAAGGGCCACGACGCGACCCGCTATGCGCTGCAATGCTTCGGCGGCGCCGGCGGGCAGCATGCCTGCCTGGTCGCGGACGAGCTCGGCATGGAGACGGTCTTCATCCATCCCTTCGCCGGCGTGCTGTCGGCCTATGGCATGGGCCTCGCCGACCAGACGGTGATTCGCGAGGCTGCGGTGGAAGCGCCGCTGGCGGCGGAGGCGATGGACGAGCTCGCGCGCCGGCTGGATGCGCTGGAGCAGGCCGGGCGCACGGAGCTGGCGCGCCAGGGCGCCGATCCGGCCGCGCTCCGCGCCGCGCGCCGGCTGCATCTGCGCTACCAGGGCACCGACAGCTTCCTGCCCGTGGCCTTCGGCGCCTTCGAGACCGTGCTGGCTGCCTTCACCGATGCGCATCGCGGCCGCTTCGGCTTTGCGACGCCGGAGCGCACCGTCATCGTCGAGGCCTGCGTCGTCGAGGTGACGCAGCCGGGCGAGACGGTGGACGAAGCTGCCCTGGCCCCGCGCGCGGCCGGCGAGGCCATCCCGCGCCTCGACACCGTCGCGCTGTTCAGCGGCGGCGCGGCGTATGACGCCCCGGTGCTGGACCGCGAGGCGCTGCGCGCCGGCGATCGCATCCCTGGCCCCGCGCTGATCCGGGAAGCGATCGCGACCACCGTCGTCGAGCCCGGCTGGACCGCCGAGGTGACGCCACGCAACCACCTCGTTCTGCGCCGGACGGAGGCCCGCGCCGCGGCACGCGTGGCCGACCTCTCGCGCCCCGACCCGGTGATGCTCGAGCTGTTCAACAACCTGTTCATGAACGTCGCCGAGCAGACCGGCGCGGTGCTGCAGAACACGTCCCTCAGCGTGAACATCAAGGAGAGGCTCGACTTCTCCTGCGCGATCTTCGATGCGACGGGGCGGCTGGTGGCGAATGCGCCGCATGTGCCTGTTCATCTCGGCGCGATGGGCGAAAGCGTGCGCACCGTCATTCGGTCTCGCGGCACGACGCTGCGACCCGGCGACGTGGTCGCGCTGAACAACCCCTTCAATGGCGGCACGCATCTGCCGGACGTCACGGTCATTACGCCCGTCTTCGATACGGCGGGGCGCGAGATCCTGTTCTTCGTGGGCAGCCGCGGCCACCACGCCGATATCGGCGGCCTCACCCCCGGCTCCACCCCGCCCGGTTCGAAAACGCTGGAGGAGGAAGGCGTCGTCATTGACGACTTCCTGCTGGTGGAGGCCGGCCGCTTCCGAGAAGCCGAGTTCCGCGCGCTGCTCGCCTCCGCGCGCTATCCTGCGCGTAGCCCGGATGTGAACGTCGCCGACATCAAGGCGCAGGTCGCGGCCAACGAAAAGGGCGTGCAGGAGCTGAGCCGCGCCGTCGCGGAATTCGGCCTCGACACCGTGCGCGCCTATATGAAGCACGTGATGGACAATGCGGAGGAAAGCGTCCGCCGCGTGCTGGAACGCCTGCAAGATGGCGCCTTCGAAACCACCATCGACGATGGCACGCCGCTGAAGGTCGCGGTGCGAGTGGACCGGGCCAATCGCCGCGCCGTGATCGATTTCACCGGGACGGGACCGCAGCGGCCGGACAATTTCAACGCCCCCGCCGCGGTCTGCCGCGCCGTCGTGCTGTATTGCTTCCGCTGCCTGGTCGGGGAGGACATTCCCCTCAATGATGGCTGCCTCGTCCCGCTCGAGATCGTGGTGCCCGAGGGCAGCTTCCTGGCCCCGCGCAAGGGTGGCCCTGGTGGCGGCGCGGCGGTGGTCGCGGGCAATACCGAGGTCAGCCAGATGACCTGCAACGCGCTGCTCGCGGCGCTCGGCGCCTGCGCCTCGGCCCAGGCGACCATGAACAACGTGCTGTTCGGGGATGCGGTTTACCAATATTACGAGACGGTCTGCGGCGGCATCGGCGCCGGGCCGGGCTTCCCCGGCACTTCCGCCGTGCAGACGCACATGACCAACACCCGCATGACGGACCCCGAGGTGCTCGAGCTGCGCTACCCCGTCCGCCTTGAGGAATTCGGCATCCGCCGCGGCTCGGGTGGCGCCGGGCGCTGGCCCGGCGGCGATGGCTCGCGTCGGCGCATCCGTTTCCTCCGCCCGATGGAGGCTGTCATCGTCGCCTCCCGCCGCACTGTCCCGCCGCATGGGCTTGAGGGCGGCGCGCCCGGCGCGCCGGGCCGGCAATGGGTGGAACGAATGGATGGCACCATCCAGGCGCTGAAGGGACAGGACCGCGCCTCGCTCGCGCCCGGCGATGTGCTGGGGCTTGAGACGCCGGGCGGCGGCGGATACGGCGTCCCCGGGGGCGCCCCCGGACCGGGATGAGGAAGTCGGCGCTCGCGCTCGGTTCGCTCCTTCTCCTTGCGTTGGCCGCCCTCTGGCTCGGCCCGCGCGCGGTGGATTGGGAGCCGTGGCGCGCGCGCCTGGCCGATATCGCCACCGGCCAGCTCGGCCGGCCCGTCACGCTCGATGGCCCGGTCGAGCTCGTCTTGCTGCCGAGCCCCGTGGTGCGCGCCGGCGGCGTCACCATTGCCGAACCCCCGGGCACGGAGGCCGAGACCGGCTTTCGCGTCACCGCCCGCATGCTGCGGCTGCGGCTCGATCTCGGCGCGCTGATCGCGGGCCGCATCGAGCCGCGGGAAATCGCGCTCATCGGCGCCGAACTCACCCTGCCCTGGCCGCCCGGCCCCTTGCTGTCGCTGCGCCCGCCGAGCTGGATCACGCGTCTCGACGCGCAGGTCGAGGATGGGCGCGTGCGCATCGGCGCGACCGTGCTGGAGGGTGTCAACGCGCGCCTCGTCTCCGCCGGTCCCGCCCAGGCGCTGGAGGTGACGGGCGGTTTCACCTCGGCCGGGCGGCAGGCGCGCTTCGCCGGCACGTTGGGGCGGCCCGGCTGGGACGGCATCGCGCCGGCGGAGCTCTCTCTTACCTTGCCCGAGGCCAATGCCCGCGCCCGCGGCGTGCTGGTGCCCGCCGGTGGCTTCGAGGGCACGGTCGAGGTCTCCGGTCCCGACCTCGCGGCGCTGCTGCCGGCCCCGGCGGGGCCCTTCCGCGCTCAGGGCCGGCTGAACGCGACGGCGGAGCTGATCGCGGCGGAGGACATGGCGCTCGACCTCGGCGGCGCGCCGGCCCGCGGGGCGCTGGCGATCCGCCTGGTGCCGGCGCCGCGGCTCGATCTGGCGCTGCTCGCCAGCCGGGTGGATCTGGATGGCTGGTTCGCCGCGCTGCGCGCCCCCGGTGCGCGGGCCTGGCCGGTTTCAGTGGATCTCGCGGCCGAAGCGGCGGGCTTCGCCGGTCTGACGCTGCGCCGCCTGCGCGGCGTTGCCTTCCTTGAGGAAGGGCGGCTGACGCTGAGCGATGTCTCGGCGCTGCTGCCGGGCGATACGGAGCTTGAACTGGCCGGGGCGACGGCGGGCGGGCGGCTTGAGATCGGGGCGCGTTTCGCGGGCCCCGATATCCGCGCGACGCTGGCGGCGCTCGGCCTGCCGGTTGAGGAGATCGACCCCGCGCTGCTCCGGCGCGGAGAGGGCCGCTTCCGGCTGGTGCTGGAGGAGGCGCAGGCCTCGGTCCCCGAACTCGTGGCCGCCTTCGAGGATCTGCGTCTGTCGGGCGCGGCCACGCTGCGGCACGGTGCGCGCCCGGCGCTCGGCCTCGGCCTTGCGCTCGACCGGATCGACCTGGCGCGATGGCTGCCGAATGGGCTGGAGCCTGCGGGGATCGGCCGGAGGCTCGGCGGTCTCGACCTCAATTTGCGCCTGACGGCAGACCAGGCGCGCTGGGGGGAGGCCGCGCTGGATCGCGCCGCGCTGGATGCGGCGGTGGAGAATGGCCGCGTCACGCTGCGCCGGCTCTCGGGCCGGCTGGCGGAGGCCGACCTCGCGGCTTCCGGCGTCATGACCATCGGCCAGTCGATCCGTCTGCAGGATTTGATTGTGGAGGTGAATGGTCCGTCCTCCCGCGGGGTGATGGCGCTGGTGCCGGGCAGCTGGCCCGATCGTAGCGCGCTGGCGGCCATGCCGCTGTCGCTGCGCGTCAGCGGTGGTGGCCCGCCGGAGGCGCTGGCGCTGCGCGGGGAGGCCTCGCTTGGTGAACTCCGCGCCGAGGCGAATGCGACCCTCGACCTGCCTGGCCTGCGCGGCGGCGGCGCGCTGACGCTGCGCCATCCCGGCACGCCGCGGCTGTTGGCGGAGGCCTTCGGCACCGCGCTGCCCTGGCTGGGGGAGGGGTCCTTTTCGCTGGTTGCCAACCTCAATGCCGGTCCGCAGGGCGTTGCAGCCGAGAGCTTCGAACTGGTGGCGGGCCATCTGCGGATGGGGGGCGCGCTGCAGCTTGCCGCCGGTGCGCGTCCTCGCCTGACCGGGCGCATCGCCGCGGAGCGCCTGCCCCTGCCGCTGCCCGAACTCCGCAGTGCGGAGCCCATCGCGCTCGACTGGCTCGCGGGGCTGGATGCGGAACTGGCGCTGGAGGCGGCGCGGATCGAGGCCGGCGGCGCCACCGCCGAAGCGGCCTCGGCCGCGCTGCGCCTTGCCGATGGGCGCCTGCGGTTGGAACGGGCGCGGGCGCGGCTCATGGGCGGCACGTTGGACGGCGCGTTCGGTATCGATCTCGCCGCCGGTGTGCCGCCGCGCCTCGCGCTGGAAGCGCGTCTGGCCGATGTCGCGCTGGCCGCGCCGCTGCTGGGCCTGCCCTATGATGTGGCGGCCGGGCGCGGCGAGGCGGCGGCGCGCCTCACGGCCGTGGGCCACGCCCCAGCGGCGCTGCTCGGCACGCTCACGGGTACGCTGTCCTTCGCGTTGCGGGACGGCGTGCTGACCGGGCTGGACCTCGGCGCTGCCGTCGCCGCCGCGTCGCTGCCGGATGCGACGGAGGCGGAGGCGCGCCTGCGCCGTGCGCTGCTGGGCGGCGCGACCGCCTTCGAGCGGCTGGAGGCGGAGGCGGGGCTGGAGGCCGGCCAGATGCGGCTTGTGATGGGGCGGCTGGCCGCAGAGGGCGGGGTGACGGCGACGATCTCGGGCCGTGCGGATCTGGAGCGCGGGGCGCTCGATCTGCGCATCGGCACGCGCCCCGTGCCGGAGGCGCCGGAACTCGGCTTGCGTATCACTGGCCCCGTCGGGGCGCCGCGCGCCCTGCCGGAGATGAGCGACTGGGCGCGCTGGCGGGCGGGGCGGAGCTGACCCTGTC
>JBIKSZ010000284.1:0-4158 GCA_044348345.1 Roseomonas sp.
AGGCGTTCCCGCATCCGGCGAACGCCGTTGCAGGAATGCCATGGCGGCGACGAAGACTCCGAAAGCGGCACGGCGCACGGAACCGGCGGCCCGGCAGGGCGCTGCTGCGGCCATGAACGTGGAATTCCTGCCAGAGGCTGCGCCGCACCGGCGGGCAGCGCCCGCCCTGGTCTCGCCCCGCGAGGACGACTTCGACGCCTGGCTCCGCCGCGAGCTCGGCCGCCTCTACGACGCGACGCTGATCGAACCGGTGCCGGAGGAACTGACCCGCCTTCTGGGCCGCCCCCCCGGCCAGACCGTAGAGCGTGATCGCCGGAGACTGGAACGGTCAGAGGCGTGAATCACGCGACCAAACAATAGGCTAGACCATGATCGGCGCTTCTATCGGCGCCGATCATGGTCTAGCGCGGCGGCGTTGAGCGCGGGCGCTCAGAACAGCCCGTCGATCTGCCCCGCCGCATCCAGCCCGATCGTCTCCGCCGCCGGGCGTCGCGGCAGGCCCGGCATGGTCATGATCTCCCCGCAGATCGCCACCACGAAGCCCGCGCCGGCCGAAAGCCGCACATCGCGCAGCGGCAGCACATGGCCCGTCGGCGCGCCCAGCGCGGTCGGGTCGGCGCTGAAGGAATACTGCGTCTTGGCGACGCAGACCGGCAGGTGGCCGAAGCCCTCCTGTTCCCAGCGCGCCAGCTTCTGCGCCGCCGCTGCGGGGATGGAGACATCCGCCGCGCGGTAGATCTCGCGCGCGATGGTGCGCAGCTTCTCCGCCAGCGGCATCGCTTCCGGGTAGAGCGGCGCGAAGCGCGCAGACCCGCTGTCGAGCCGCGCCTTCACGGCGCGCGCAAGCTCCATCGCGCCCGCGGCGCCATCGCCCCAATGCGTGCAGAGGATCGCCTCCGTCCCCAGCCGCTCCATCGCGGCCTGCACGGCGGCGATCTCGGCCGGCGTGTCGGAGGTGAACTTGTTCAGCGCCACCACAACCGGCAGGCCGAATTTTTGGCAGTTCTCGACATGCCGTTCCAGATTGGACGCGCCACGCACCACGGCGGCCACATCCTCCCGGCCCAGATCGGCCTTCGCCACGCCGCCATGCATCTTCAGCGCGCGCACCGTCGCGACGATCACGGCGGCACCGGGCGTAAGCCCCGCCTGACGGCACTTGATGTCGAGGAACTTCTCCGCCCCCAGATCCGCCCCGAAGCCCGCTTCCGTCACCACCACATCCGCGAGCCCGAGGCCGAGCCGGGTGGCCACGACGCTGTTGCAGCCATGCGCGATATTGGCAAACGGCCCGCCATGCACCAGCGCCGGCGATCCCGCGATGGTCTGCACCAGATTGGGCGAGAAGGCTTCCTTCAGCAGCACGGTCATCGCGCCATCCGCCTTCAGGTCGCGCGCCGTCACCGCGCGCCCATCCCGCGTGCGCCCGACGATCATCTGGCCCAGCCGCTCCTGCAGCGCGGGCAGGTCCTTCGCCAGGCAGAAGACCGCCATCACCTCGGACGCGACGGTGATGTCGAAGCCATCCTCCCGCACCACGCCCTGCGAGGCACCGCCGAGGCCCACGACGCAATCGCGCAGATTGCGATCGTTCATGTCCATCGCGCGCCGCCACGTCACGCGCCGCGGATCGAGGCCGAGCTCATTGCCCCAATACAGGTGGTTGTCGAGCATCGCCGCCAGCAGATTATTGGCGCTTGTGATGGCGTGGAAATCGCCGGTGAAGTGAAGGTTGATGTCCTCCATCGGCAGCACCTGCGCATAGCCGCCGCCCGTGGCCCCGCCCTTCACGCCGAAGCAGGGGCCGAGCGAGGGCTCGCGCAGCGCGATCATCGTCCGCGTCCCGAGCGCGTTCAGCGCATCACCGAGGCCGATGGTCGTCGTCGTCTTGCCTTCGCCCGCCGGCGTCGGGCTGATGCCCGTCACCAGCACCAGCTTCCCCGCCGGCCGCGCCGAGGCCTCGGCGACGAAGTCCGGCGACAGCTTGGCCTTGTACTTCCCATAGGGCTCGAGCGCGCTGTCGGGGATGCCCGCACGCTCCGCAATGGCCGCGATCGGGCGGAGGGTGGCGGCGCGCGCGATCTCAAGGTCGGTCGGCATGGGGTCCCCCTGGGTGCTTGGGGGGCGCTTATCCGCCCGGGGCGGGAGCGTAAAGGCCCAAGGCCGGCACGATGCGGGCCGGAACCGGCCCAGGCGCCCTTCCGTCCCAGCGCGCGACACGGCATGTTGCCCGCAACGAAGACTGACCGGAGGAAGCATCATGGATCGCCGCAGCTTGCTGGCCGCGCTGGCCGCCACCCCCCTCGCGCCGCGCCTGGCCGCGGCCCAGGCCCCCGAATGGCCGACCCGCCCCATCACCGTCGTGGTGCCCTTCGTGGCCGGCGGGCCGTCCGACATCACCGCGCGGGTCATCGCCAACCGCATGGCCCAGATGCTGCCCCAGCCCGTCGTGGCAGAGAATCGCCCCGGCGCGAATGGCGAAGTCGCGTCCCGCGCCGTGGTCCGCGCCGCGCCTGATGGGCACACGCTGTTCGTCGGCTCCATCGGCGTCTTCGCCATCAACACCGCGCTGCGCCCGAATCTCGGCTACGACCCGGTGCGGGAGCTGACGCCGATCACGCTGGCCGTCACCACGCCGAATGTGCTGGTGGTGAACCCCGAACGCGTGCCGGTCCGCACCATGGCAGAGCTGATCCAGTGGCTGCGCGCCAATCGCGGCCGGACCAGCTATTCCACCTCCGGCGTCGGATCGTCGGACCATCTGACGATGGAGCTGTTCAAGCAGCGCACCGAAACCGACCCGGAACATGTGCCCTATCAGGGCGGCGCGGCGGCGGCGACCGACCTGATCGCGGGCAATGTGCAGCTGTCCTTCCAGAACCTCGGCACGGTCGCCACGCATATCCAGGGCGGGCGGCTGCGCGCCATCGCGGTGACCAGCGCGGAGCGCAACCGCCTGCTGCCCGATGTCCCGACCGCGATCGAGCAGGGCTTGAGCGATTTCGTCGTCACCTCCTGGCAGGCGGTGATGGCGCCGGCGGGCATGGCGCCCGCGCTGCTCACCCGCGTGCATGCCGTGGTGACGGAAGCGCTGAAGCATCCCGAGAATGTGCAGCGCCTGAACGCCATCGGCTTCGACGTGGTCGGCAACAGCCCCGACGAGTACCGCCGCTTCCAGGTGGCGGAGATCGAGCGCTGGCGCCGCGTGGTGCAGACCGCAAATATCCGCGCCGAGTAACGCGCGGAGAACGCTGGGGCGACGGGCGTTTCGCCCGCGCCTGACACGGGCTATGGCAGCGGCGTGATCCCGTCGCTGCCAGACCTTCCCGTCACCGAAGCCCTGCCGCGCCTGACCCAGGCGCTGGCGGCGGCATCGAACGCCGTGCTCGTCGCACCGCCCGGCGCGGGCAAGACGACGCTCGTGCCGCTGGCGCTGATGGACCAGCCATGGGCCAGCCAGGGCCGCATCCTGGTACTGGAGCCCCGCCGCGTCGCCGCCCGCGCCGCCGCGCGCCGCATGGCGGAACTGCTCGGCGAAGCTGCGCCCGGCGGAACCATCGGGCTCGCCACGCGGCTCGACCGTGCCTTCTCCGACCGCAGCCGGATCGAGGTGGTGACCGAAGGCCTGCTGGTCCGCCGCCTGCAATCGGACCCCGGCCTCGATGGCGTCGCCGCCGTGCTGTTCGACGAGGCGCATGAGCGCAACCTCGACACCGACATCGCGCTCGCCCTCTGCCTCGATTTGCAGCGCGCGCTGCGGCCGGAGCTGCGCCTGCTGGCAATGTCCGCAACCCTCGATATCGCACGCTTCGCCGCCGTGCTGGGCGCTTCGTCAGACGCGCCCGTCATCGAAAGCCTCGGCCGCGCCTTCCCCGTCGCCATCGAGCATCGCACGCGCGAACTCGCCGACCCGCGCGACCTGCCGGAAGCGATGGCCAACAGCATTCGTGCGGCGCTCGCGAACCATCCCGGCGACCTGCTCGCCTTCCTACCCGGCTGGGGCGAGATCCGCCGCACGGCAGAGCGCCTTTCGGGCATCGCCGCCGAGGTGGTGCCCCTGCATGGCGAGCTGCCGCCGGCCGAGCAGGACCGCGCGCTGAACCCGCTGCCCGATGGGCGGCGCAAGGTGGTGCTGGCGACCTCGATCGCCGAGACCTC
>JBIKSZ010000285.1:0-4136 GCA_044348345.1 Roseomonas sp.
CAGCACCATGTGGTCGTTGTCCAGCTTCACGCGGAACATCGCATTCGGCAGCAGCTCGACCACCTGGCCGCTGAACTCGATCATGTCTTCCTTCGACATGAGGCTCCTTTTACGTGGCGCGTCCCGTCGGTCCGCCACGGGGGGCAGCGGCATCCGGACGGGCGCAATATTCGGATTCGCGCCGGAACATGAGCGCCGGCGCCGCGCGGGTCAAGGACAGACGGCCAGCCGGGCCGACACGCTCAGCCCATGCGCGTCCAGCCCCTCGGCCTGGGCGAGCGTCACAGCGGCCGGGCCGATGGCCGCCAGCCCGTCCCGCTCCGCCTCGACCCAGGTGGTGCGTTTCAGGAAATCGAAGACCGAGAGGCCCGAGGCGAAGCGCGCCGTCCGCCCGGTCGGCAGGACGTGATTGGGCCCGGCGACATAATCCCCCACGGCTTCCGGGCACCAGCGGCCGAGGAAGGCCGCCCCCGCATGCCGGATTTTCCCGAACAGCGCCCGGTGGTCGGCGACCATGATCTGCAGATGCTCCGGTGCCAGGCGGTTGGTGACCTCCGCAGCCTCGTCCCAATCGCGCACCAGCACCACCGCCCCATGCGCGGCCCAGGACGCCGCGGCGATCGCGGCCCGCGGCAGGGTGCGGAGTTCCGCCGCCACCGCCGCGGCCACACGCCCGGCGAAGCCCGCATCGTCGGTGACCAGGATGGATTGCGCCGCCTCGTCATGTTCGGCCTGGGCCAGCAGGTCGAGCGCGATGTGGCGTGGATCATTCGCGGCATCGGCGATCACCACAACCTCGGACGGGCCGGCAATGGAATCGATGCCGACGCGCCCGAAGACCTGGCGCTTCGCCTCCGCGACATAGGCATTGCCGGGGCCGACGACGCGATCCACCGGCGCGATCGTCGCCGTGCCCCAGGCGAGTGCGGCGACGGCCTGCGCGCCGCCCACCCGGAAAACCTCCGTGACCCCCGCCAGCCGCGCCGCGGCCAGCACCAGCGGGTTCAGCACGCCATCCGGCGTCGGCACGCACATCGCGATCCGCCCGACACCCGCCACCCGCGCCGGCAGCGCGTTCATCAGGACCGAGGACGGATAGGCCGCCTTGCCACCCGGCACATAGATGCCGACGGCATCCAGCGCGCCCCAGCGCATCCCGGTGCGCAGCCCTGGCTCATTCAGCTCCACATCGCGCGGCAACTGCGCGCGGTGAAACGCCTCGATCCGCTGCGCGGCCACCGCCAGCGCGTCCCGCTGGTCGACGGGAATGGCGGCAACCGCCGCATCCATCTCGGCAGCCGAGACGCGCAGCGCCGCGGCGTCGCGCGGCGTCCAGCGGTCGAAGCGCGCGGTGAAGTCCAGCAGCGCCGCATCACCGCGGGCCCGCAGATCAGCGATGATGCCGGCGACCGCGCCATCCACCTTCGCCGTCGTCTCCCGCGCCTCGTCCAACAGCGCGCGGAAGGCGACCTCGAAGCCGGGCTCGCTCGTACGGAGGGTCTTCATCGCGCATCCCTCTCCGCCAGCGCCGCCCGAAAACGGGCGATCCAGCCCGCGATCGCCTCCGGCCGCGTCTTCAGCGCCGTGCGGTTCACGATCAGGCGCGAAGTCACATGCGCGATCACGTCCGTCTCCACCAGCCCATTCGCCTTCAGCGTCGAGCCGGTCTGCACCAGATCCACGATGACGCGCGCGAGCCCGAGCGAAGGCGCCAGTTCCATCGCCCCGTTCAGCTCCACCACCTCGGCCTGGATGCCGCGCCGGGCGAAGTGGCGCTTGGCGATCTGCGGGTATTTCGTCGCGACCGTGATGCGCGACGCGCTCGCCAGATCCTGGCCGGCCATCTCCACCGGCTCCGCCACCGCAACGCGGCAGCGTCCGATGCCGAGGTCGAGCGGCGCATAGATCTGGTCGTCGTCGAATTCCATCAGCACATCGGCGCCGCAGACACCGATCTGCGCCGCGCCATGCGCGACAAAGGTCGCGACGTCGAAGGACCGCACGCGCACCACATCAAGCCCGGGATGGTTGGTCTCGAAGCGGAGCCGCCGGCTGTTCTCGTCGCCGAAATCGGCAGCCGGCTGGAGCCCGGCGCGCGCCATCAGGGGGGCCAGTTCCTTCAGGATCCGTCCCTTGGGCAGCGCGAGGATCAGGGGGCCGCCGGCCTCGCTGGGCGTGGACGGGTCGGCGGGAATCGGAGCGGTCGTGTCGGTTTCCATGGGCCAGCCTGGCGCATCCGGGCGGGGCGCATGGCCGATCTGCGGGCGGTTCGTCGCACCGCAATTCGGCCAATGTGTCGCGGGTCGGGCGCGGATATAGGCCGCGTCGTCGCAGACGCGGCGGGCGCGGTCAACCTCGGCCGGGCCCTAGCCCTGTCCCAACCCCCGAGGGAGCCAGCTAGACCGTGAACTGCTCCGCGATGATGCGCTCACTCAGGCCGTGGTCGGGGTCGAACAGCATCGTCAGCGACACGCTGCGGTCCTCCCGCACCTCGACCCGCCGCACATCGCGCACCTCGGTGTAGTCGGCGGTGGCGGAGACCGGGCGCTTGTCGGCCTCCAGCACCTCGAACACCACTTCCGCCTCCCCCGGCAGCAGCGCGCCACGCCAGCGGCGCGGCCGGAAGGCGCTGATCGGCGTCAGCGGCAGCAGATTGGCACCGAGCGGCACGATGGGCCCGTGGGCCGAGAGATTATAGGCGGTGCTGCCGGCCGGCGTGCTGACCAGGATGCCGTCGCAGATCAGCTCCGTCAGCCGCAGCTTGCCATCGATTATGATGCGGATCTTCGCCGCCTGGCGCGTCTCTCGCAGCAGCGAGACCTCGTTGATCGCCAGCGCCTCGGTGGGTTCGGTCGCGCCGGTGAAGGCGCGCATGCGCAGGGGATGCACCATGGCGGCCTGCGCCGCGGCCAGGCGCTCCGGCAGCCCCTCCTCTCGGAAATCGTTCATCAGGAAGCCGACAGAGCCGCAATTCATGCCATAGACCGGCAGGTTGCGGCCGAGCAGCCGGTGCTGCGTCTCCAGCATCATGCCATCGCCGCCGAGCGCGACCACGACCTCCGCGCGGTCGAGCGGGGCTGCGCCGTAGCGCGCGGCGAGCTTGTCCTGCGCCGCGCGCGCGACCTCGGTTGGCGCGGCGAGGAAGGCGATACGCGATGCCGCGCTCATGCCAGCGCGTCCACGCGCCTTGCAACGCGATGTTCCAGCACGGGCATGTCCCGGCGCACCCGCGCGGTGACGGCATGATCAATGCGCGCCGTCGCGAAGCCGGTACCGTCGCTGCACTTCGCCACCACATGCCCCCACGGGTCGCAGATCAGCGAATGGCCATAGACCTGGCGCACCGCGCCGCGCTCCTCATAGCCGCCATGGGATGCCGCGGCGACGATCCAGCACTGCGTCTCGATCGCGCGCGCGCGCAGCAGCACCTCCCAATGGTCCTTGCCGGTCTGCAGGGTGAAGTTGGACGGCACCAGGATCGCCTCCGCCCCCATCTGGCGCAGCGCCACGAACTGCTCCGCGAAGCGCATGTCGTAGCAGATGGTCAGGCCCCACTTCACGCCGCCCGCCTCGACACAGACCAGTTCAGTCCCCGCGCCATACAGCGCGCTTTCGCGATAGCCCGTGCCATCGGGGGCGGTGATGTCGAACAGGTGGATCTTGCGGTAGCGCGCAATCTCCCGCCCATCCGGATCGAACATCAGCGTGGTGTTGAAGAGCTTGTCGGCGCCCTTCTCGATGATCGAGCCGCCATGGACATGGATGCGGTGCGCGCGCGCAATGGCGCGCAGGAACTCATAGGCCTCGCCGCCTTCCCCGCCCGGCTCGGGCAGGATTTCGGCCGCGGCGTTGCGCGCCTCGCGCCCGCCGCCGAGGTTGGTCCAGGTCTCGGGCAGGGTGACCATGTCGGGCCGGTCGGCCGCGAGTGCGCCTTCGATCAGGCGCCGCGCCTGGCCGATATTCGCGGCCTTGTCGGAGCCCTGGTTCATCTGGATGACGGCAACCCGCATCGGCGGTCTCCACGCGCGCCTGCCTGCGGCGCGCGGGCATCAAGCATCGCGCGGGCTGGCGCGGCAAGTCCCGTGGTGGCGGGGTGCTTTCGGTCTTTTGACCCCCGCAACGGATGCCACGGACCT
>JBIKSZ010000093.1:0-13481 GCA_044348345.1 Roseomonas sp.
GACCGACGGGCTTCGGCAGCGGCTGAAGGGTGCGGATTGCGTGATGTTCGACGGCACGCTGTTCGACGACGAGGAGATGATCCGCCTCGGCGCCGGTCCGAAGACCGGGCGGCGGATGGGCCACATGCCGATGACCGGGCCTGGCGGCACGCTGGAGGAATTCGCGCCGATCGCCGCGCGTCGGCGCATCTTCGTTCATATCAACAACACGAACCCTGCCCTGCTGGCCGACAGCCCGGAGCGCGCGCACCTCGCCGCTGCCGGGTGGGAGGTGGGGGAGGATGGAATGGAGCTGGTCCTGTGACCGCCCTGATGACCCCCGACGAGTTGGAAGCTGCGCTGCAGGCGATCGGTGCCGAGCGCTACCACATCCACCACCCCTTCCATCACCTGCTGCATGGCGGGAAGCTGACCAAGGGCCAGGTCCAGGCCTGGGCGCTCAACCGCTACTACTACCAGGCTTCGATCCCGGCCAAGGATGCGTCCCTGCTCGCGCGCCTGCCGACGCCGGAGCTGCGGCGCGAATGGCGCCGGCGGCTTGAGGACCATGACGGCGACGGGGTGCATCCGGGCGGCGTCGAGCGCTGGCTGGCGCTGACCGACGGGCTTGGCCTTGATCGCGACTACGTCGTGTCCCTGCGCGGGCTGTTGCCGGCCACGCGCTTCGCGGTGGACGCCTATGTGCGCTTCGTGCGGGAGCAGTCGCTGCTGGAGGCGATCGCCTCCTCGCTGACGGAGATGTTCTCGCCCAACATCATCTCCCAGCGCGTATCGGGGATGCTGCGCAACTACGACTTCGTCACCGAGGCGACGCTGGCCTATTTCAAGCCGCGCCTGACCCAGGCGCCGCAGGATGTCGCCTTCGCGCTGGACTATGTGAAGCGCCACGCCGACACGGCGGAGAAGCAGGAGGCGGTGCTGGCCGCGCTGCGCTTCAAGTGCAACCTGCTCTGGGCGCAGCTGGATGCGCTGCACTTCGCCTATGTCGCGCCTGGCCTGCCGCCGCCCGGCGCCTTCATTCCGGAAGGGCACGCGCGATGATCCCGCGCTTCGCCCGCGGCGTGCGCCTGCATGAGGACAAGGCGCGCAGCCGCTGGGTGGTGATGGCGCCGGAGCGCATGTTCGTCCCCGACGAGACCGCGCTCGAGGTTCTGCGGCTGGTGGACGGCGCGCGCGATGTGGAGGCGATCCTGGACGCGCTGGCGGCGAAGTTCGATGCCCCGCGCGAGGAGATCGCGGCCGATGTCCGGCCGATGCTGGAGGACCTCGTGGCCAAGGGTGCGCTCGCGTGGTGAACGCGCCGCTCGCCCTGCTGGCCGAACTCACGCATCGCTGCCCGCTGCGCTGCCCCTATTGCTCCAACCCGGTCGAGCTGGCGCGGGCGAGTGCGGAACTCTCCACCGCCGAATGGGCGCGTGTGTTCCGCGAAGCTGCCGCACTCGGTTGCCTGCAGGTCCACCTCTCGGGCGGGGAGCCGACGGCGCGGCGCGACATCGTGGAAATTGTCGCGGCGGTGCATGAGGCTGGGCTCTACACCAACCTCATCACCGCTGGCGTGCTGCTGGATGCGGCGCTGATGGCGCGTCTCGTGGCCGCGGGTCTCGATCACGTCCAGCTCTCCGTGCAGGACGCCGAGGAAGCGGGGGCGGAGCGGATTGGCGGGATGAAGGGTGCGCAGGCCCGCAAGGCCGAAGCCGCGCGGCTGGTGCGCGAGGCCGGGCTGCCGTTGACGCTGAACGCCGTCGTGCATCGCCAGAACCTGCACAATCTGCCCGCCCTGATCGAACTTGCCCTCGCCTGGGGGGCAGAGCGGATCGAGGTCGCGCACGTCCAGTATTATGGCTGGGCGTTGGCGAATCGCGACGCGCTGCTGCCGACGCGCGCGCAGCTGGAGACGGCGACGCAGGTGGTGGAGGCCGCGCGCGCTGCGCATCGCGGGCGGCTGGTCATCGACTATGTCGTGCCCGACTACCACGCGGCGCGGCCGAAGGCCTGCATGGGCGGCTGGGGCAGCCGCTTCCTGGCCGTGTCCCCGGCCGGGCGCGTGCTGCCCTGCCACGCGGCCGAATCCATCGCCGGGATGGAGTTCCCGAATGTGCGGGAGGTGTCGCTGCACGATGCCTGGCACCATGCCGAGGCGTTCAACCGCTTCCGTGGCACCAGCTGGATGCCCGCGCCCTGCCAGGGCTGCGCGCATGCCGAGAAGGATTGGGGCGGCTGTCGTTGCCAGGCCTTCGCGCTGACCGGCGATGCGGCGAGCACCGATCCGGCCTGCGCCCTTTCGCCCCATCACGGCATGCTGGCGGCCGCCGTGGCCGAGGCCGGCACGACGGCGTTCCGGTACCGCGCCTTCGACTGAAGGGGCGGCGCGTCGGCCGCCGATTTGGGGCAAGGCTGCGAAAAATAACGCACCACCCATCTTGCCGAAATCACGGCGTCATCTTTCAATCCGGAGAAATCAACAACCCGGGAGAACAGCGTCCGTGTTTCGTCGCCATATGATCGCCGCGGCCCTGGCCGCCTTTCCCGGCCTTGCCCTCGCGCAAGGCGCCCCGCCGGCTCCGCCCGCCTGGGCGCAGGGTCGCCCGGCCGAGATGGCCAATTCCCCGCTCGCCCCGCATCCGCCGCGCCTGACGGCGACGCCGGTGGACCGCATCCCGGTCTCCGCGCTCCGCGTGCCCGATGGCTTCCAGGTGGAGCTCTGGGCGCATGGCCTGCCGGGCGCACGCGTGATGGTGCGCGGCCCTAACGGCACGATCTTCGTCGGCACCCGCGGCATCGGGCGCGTCTATGCCGTGCGCGACACCGGCACGGAGCGCCAGGTCAGCACGCTGATGCAGGGGCTGAGCCAGCCGTCCGGCCTCGCGATGCGGGACGGCTCTCTCTACATCTCTGCCATCAACCGCATGCTGCGCATCGACAATGTCGAGGCGAACCTGACGAACCCGCAGCCCGTGGACATGACGGCGGCCTTCAACCTGCCGGAAGCGCCGCACCATGGCTGGACGCATATCCAGTTCGGCCCCGACGGGCGGCTCTATGTGCCGCGCGGCGTGCCCTGCAACATCTGCGACACCGATGGCGAGCGCTATGCGCTGATCGCCAGCTTCAACCCGGACGGCTCCGACCGCCGGATCGAGGCGCGCGGCGTGCGCAATTCGGTGGGCTTCGACTTCCACCCCACCACCCGCCAGCTGTGGTTCACCAACCATGCGCGCGACTGGGCCGGCGGCGACATGCCCTCTGACACGCTGCATGTGAATATCCGCCGCGGCGAGCATCACGGCTTCCCCTGGTGCCATGGCGGCTTCCAGGATCCGGCGGTGAATGGGCGCCAGTGCAGCGAATTCCCGCCGCCGGCGATGCTGCTCGGCCCGCATGTCGCGCCGATCGGCACGCATTTCTACACCGGCACGGCCTTCCCCGAGCGCTACCGCAACGCGATGTTCATCGCGCTGCGCGGCTCCTGGAACCGCCCGCGCCTGTCGGGCTTCGAGGTCGTCGTCGTGCGTGACGAGGGCGGGCGCCTGGTGAAGGAGCCCTTCCTGACCGGGCTGCGCGACGACGCCAACCAGCGCTTCCTCGGCCGCCCCGCGGGGCTGCTGACCATGCCGGATGGCGCGCTGCTGATCTCCGACGAGGAGAACGGCGCGATCTACCGCGTCACCGCCCGCCGGTGATGCGACTGCGTGTGACCCTGGCGGCGGCCGTGATGGCCGCCGCCTTTTTCGTGTCCACCGCTGCACCCGCTTCCGCGCAGGATGCACGCCGCGGCGCGGCGCTGGCCGAGGAGCGGAACTGCGCCGCCTGCCATGGCGAGCGCGGCGTCTCCGGCGTGCCGCTGATGCCGTCCCTCGCCGGGCAGCAGCCGCATTTCCTGACCCTGCAGCTGATCCTGTTCCGCGAAGGGCTGCGCCCGGTGGCTGCGATGGCCGAGCCGGTGCGGGGCCTGACGGATCAGCAGGTGGAGGACATCGCCGCCTATTTCGCGGCTTATCCCTCGGCGCCCGATCCGGAGCGCGGCGCGCATGATGCGGCGCTTGCGGCGCGTGGCGCGCAGATTTCGGTGCAGCGCAACTGCAATGTCTGCCACCTGCCGAGCTATGCCGGCCGTGCCCAGGTGCCGCGCATCAACCATCAGCGCGAGGATTTCCTGGTCCACACGCTGATCGAGTATCGCGACAATCAGCGCGTCGGCACCGACACGCAGATGAATGCCGTGATGTTCGGCATGTCGGACGACGACATCCGCGCCATTGCGCATTACCTCGCGCATCGCTGAGGCTTGGCGCGGGCCTTTCCGGCCCGCGCCGCGCCGGATAACGGCCTATGCTGGAAGGCCGCGCAGCGCCGCCTCGCAGGCCTCGGTCGTCATCACATCCGCATATTTCTCGGCCATGTCGAACAGGTTCACGGCATGCGAGGTGGCGCCGCGGTCATAGACCGCATCGCTCGGCACCATGACGCGGAAATTGTAGGAGAAGGCATCCACGACGGAGGCGCGCACGCAGCCGCTGGTGGTGCAGCCCGTCACGACCAGCGTGTCGGCGCCGAGATCCACCAGATGGCTTGCCAACGGCGTGCCGAAGAAGGCGCTCGGATGCTTTTTGGGAAGCAGGATGTCGCTGGGCTCCGGCGCCACCTCGGCGACGAAATCATAGCCATGCGGCGGCACCGCGAACATGGCTGGCACCTTCTCGGCCAGGCGGCCGGCATCGTGGCCCTGCTTCGGCGCGACATGCGGGTAGAGTACCGGCCAGCGCTTCTCCCGGAACAGGGTGAGTAGCCTGGCGATCTGCGCGACGGCGGCCCAGCCCCGCTCGCCGCAGGAGGTCGGGAATTCTGCGATCGCGT
The DNA here is from genome assembly GCA_044348345.1 of Roseomonas sp. Classification (GTDB taxonomy): domain Bacteria; phylum Pseudomonadota; class Alphaproteobacteria; order Acetobacterales; family Acetobacteraceae; genus Falsiroseomonas. The sequence continues at coordinate 4,855 of JBIKSZ010000093.1, forward strand.
CCCGCAGCGGGCGCGGGTGGGTTCCGACGGTCCGGTACTGCACATCGATGATGAGCAGAGCCGGCTTCGCGCCAACTCCGCCGCGCCGCCCGAAGCCGGCAGCGCGATAGAGCTGCCGCTCCTCCTCGGGGATGACATCGTCCCAGGGATTCATCCGCGCTTACTTTCCCGATGGCCGGTCCGCCGCAGGGGCGGCGGACCGGCCGGGGCAGCGTTCAGTCGGCGAACTGGCCAGCCGCCACGATCAGCGGCCGCAACCGCGTGATCTCGCTTGCGAGGAACTGCGCATGATGGGCGGGGGTGGCCTCGGCCTCGGTCGCCACCGTCGTCAGCGTCTCGGCGAACCGCTGCCGCAGCCTTTCGTCGCGCAGGGTGGCGCGCATGGCTTGTGCCAGACGCTGCTGGATCTCAGGCGGCGTGCCGGCCACGGCATAGAGCCCGTGCCAGGCGGACATGATGAGGTCCACGCCCTGCTCGCGCGTCGTCGGCACGTCAAAGCCCGGAATGCGTTCGGGCAGGGTCACGCCAAAGGCCTTGATGCGGCCGTCGCGTACCAGGGGGGCCACGACCGTCGCCTGCTCGCAAGACAGGTCGAGCCGCCCGGCCATCATCTCCGTCATCGCCGGCGCGCTGCCGCGGAAGACGATGGTGGTGGCGGCGCGCCCGGCCGCATGCTGCAGCAGCATGCCGCAAAGCTGGTTCGAGCCGCCGAGCCCGGCATGGCCGAGGTTCAGCCGGTCGCCCTGCTCGCGCAGCACGGCGATGTAGCCGGGCAGGTCGCGCGCCGGGAAATCCGGCCGTGCCACGAGCGCCATCCCGGTGTGGGACACGACACCGAGCGGCGCGAAGCCGCGCTCGATGCTGAAGGGCAACTGCCGATAGAGGGTCGCCGCCGCGGCCAGGCCGATATGGTGGATCATCAGCGTGTGCCCGTCGGGGCGCGACTGTGCGAGCCGCGCGGCCGCGATGGTGCCGCCCGCGCCGGTCGCGTTTTCGGCGGCCACCGGCTGGCCGAGTTCGCGCGACATGCCCTCGGCCAGCAGGCGGCCGATCATGTCCGTTGGCCCGCCAGCCGCGAAGGGGATCAGGATGGTGAGCGGACGGCTCGGGAAGCCTTGACCGAAGGCCTGCGTGCTGATGAAGGGTGCGGCCAATGCGCTGCCCAGCAGCGTCCGACGTGTGATGTTCATATCCGCCTCCCAGTGCGGTGCAACAGGCCGTTCAGGCGGCCGTCATTGTCGATGTGTAATTCTGCACCAAGGCTTGGCGCCATGGAAGCGGCGCATCTGCTGTCGCCGCCACGGGGTGGGGCAGGCTGGATGGCCGAACGACCTTGGTCACCCACAGGCCGCGCAGGTCATGAGCCCGCGCCGCTCGCGCGACGGTTCGACGACGTAGCCGCAGCGCAGGCAATTGGCGACATCGTCCGCGGCATCGAAGGGGTCGGCGACGCGCCGGCCGACGGGCGGTTTCACTGTGCGGCCTCGCGCCGCGCGCCGCATCGGCTCGGCTGAAGGCGCTGGCTTGGCCTCGGGCTCCACCACGCTTGGTGCCCAGCCGGGCATCACATGGACGACCGGGGTGGCGACCGTTGGGGGCGCGTCCGCGGCAGGCGGCGGCGCAAACACGGAGGGCGCTGGCGCGGATTTCGTCGGGAAGCCATCGTCCCAGGTCGCAGCACGCAGACGATAATCGGTCTGGCGCGAAGCGCCGCCGGGGCTGGCTGCGCCTTTGGCAGGAAGGCGCACCACTTCGACAACCCGACTGCCGGCCGCGCTGCCTTTGCGCGGGATCCGCCGCAGTTCGCGCTGGTCGCCGTCAGAGCTGCGCTTGCCGCCCAGCTGTGCGAAGACGCGATCAATATCCGACATGGGTTTCCAAATATATCAATGGGTTGAGGCTCGGATGACGAAGTCCTGCCACGCCATGGTGACGGCCGACAGGTGAGCCAGGGATTAACCGGGTCAGGTTGAAGGGTGACGCTGCAATCGAGTTTGGTTCAACACAATACACGATCAAGTAGTTTGGCCCGAAGGTCAAATTGTCGCGGCCATCACCGTCGCGCCGACCGGCGATGCCGCGCGCCAGCCCCGCGCGATCGGGGGCCGGCAGCTTCGCGGGGCGCTTGTTCGCAACGGGCCTGAGAAGCCTTGTCGCTTGTCGTGCCGCATGTCCCGAGTCGCCAAGCGCTTCCAATTGGCCTGGACGCGCTACCGCGCCGACTGGATCGCCGCCCAGACCCGCTCCGGCGTCGCCGGCATGTCCACATGGCTGATGCCGAGCGGGCGCAGCGCGTCCACGATGGCGTTCATCACCGCCGGTAGCGAGCCCGCGCAGCCCGCCTCGCCGCAGCCCTTGGCGCCGAGCGGGTTGGTGGTGCAGGGCACGGAATGGCTGCCGGTCTCGATCGCCGGCAGGTCGCCGGCGCGCGGCAGGGCGTAGTCCATATAGCTGCCCGACAGCAGCTGCCCGTCCTCAGTGTAGGCGACGTTCTCCATCAGCGCCTGGCCCACACCTTGCGCGATGCCACCATGCGCCTGGCCGGCGACGAGCAACGGGTTCACCTGCACGCCGAAATCATTGACCGCGAGGTAGCGATCGAGCCGCACCACGCCGGTCTCCGGATCCACTTCCACTTCGCAGACGTGGCAGCCATTCGGGAAGGCCATCGGCGCCTGGTCGTAGACATGCGTGACGTCGAGGGTGTCGGGGACGCCCTCCGGCTTTGCCGGCGCGGCGCGCAGCTTCGTGGCGAGTTCGAGGATACCGATCCCGCGGTCGGTGCCCGCGATGACGAAGCGGCCGGTGTCGTCGCTGCCGGCATGCGGCTCGAACTCGATGTCGGCGGCGGCCGCTTCCAGCGCCCAGGCTGCGGCGGCGCGGCCCTTCTCGATCACCTTCTCGGACGCTTCCAGGATCGCGGCGCCGGAGGCCATCAGCGATTTCGACCCGCCCGTGCCGCCGCCCGCGATCAGCTCGTCGGAATCGCCCTGTAGCAGGCGCACCTGCGCGAAGGGAACGCCGAGCGCGCTGTGCAGCACCTGCGCGAAGGCGGACCAATGGCCCTGGCCGTAGTCGAGCGTGCCGGTGATGATCGTCACCGTCCCGTCCTTCTCGAAGCGGATGCCGCCCTGTTCCTTCGCGGGCGGCGCGGTGCATTCGAGGAAGTTGCCGATGCCCCGCCCGCGCAGCATCCCGCGCGCCTGGCTGGCCGCGACGCGCGCCGGATAGCCCGCGGGGTCGCTCGCCGCCAGCGTCGTCTCGAGCAGCGCGGTGAAGGCGCCGCCGTCATAGACGCTGCCCGACGGCGCGGCGAAGGGGAATTGCTCGGGGCGGATGTGGTTGCGACGCCGGATCTCGACCGTGTCGAGCTTCATCTCGATCGCGGCCTGCTCGATCAGGCGTTCCATGAAGTAGTTGCCCTCCGGCCGGCCTGCGCCGCGATAGGCCGAGACGGGCGTGGTGTTGGTCACCAGGCACTTCGTCCGCACCTCGATCGCCGGCGTCGCGTAGTTGGACTGCACGTTCTTGAAGAAATTGCCCGTGCCCATCAGCGGCGCGACGGTGCTGAGCCAGGCGCCCATATTGGCGAAGCTGACGAGCCGCACCGCGAGGAAGCGGCCTTCGGCATCGAGGGCGAGTTCCGCCTCCACCTCATGGTCACGGCCATGCGCGTCGGAGAGGAAGGAGCCGCTGCGCTCATCCGTCCACTTCACCGGGCGGCCGAGCAGCTTCGCGGCGTGCAGCAGGCAGGGATATTCGGGATAGGCTGCGGCCTTCATGCCGAAGCTGCCGCCGACATTGCCGGTCAGCACGCGCAGCTGCTTCGCCTCCACGCCCATCAGCTGCGCCATTTGCGCGCGCAGCCCGAACACGCCCTGGCAGCCGACGCGCAGCACGTAGCGGCCATCCTCGAAGCTGCCGATGGCGGAGCGGGGCTCCATTGCGGCGACGACGACGCGGTTGTTGCGCAGCGACAGCCGCGTGACATGCGCGGCCTTCGCGAAGCCCTCGGCGACCTTCGTCGTATCGCCGGCGACGAAATCCAGCACCAGGTTGCCGGGCAGCTCGTCATAAAGCTGGGGCGCGCCGGGGGCGGCGGCGGCGGAGGCCTCCGTCACGGCGTCGAGCGGCTCGATGTCGAGTTCGACCGCCTCGGCCGCGTCCTTCGCCTGGGCCTTGGTCTCGGCCACGACGAAGGCGACCGGGTCGCCCACATGGCGCACACGGTCGGCAGCGAGTGGCGGGCGCTTCGTGGTGGAAAGCGGCGATCCGTCCGCGTTCTTGAGCGGCATGGCGCAGACCATCGGACCGACATGGGCGAGGTCAGCGGCTGTGTAGACGCCGAGCACGCCCGGCATGGCGCGCGCCGCCTCCGTGCCGATGCCGCGGATGATCCCATGGGCATAGGGGCTGCGGACCATCACCGCATAGGCCTGGCCGGGCAGGGCGATGTCGTCCGTGTAGCGGCCCCGGCCGGTCAGCAGCGTCGGGTCCTCGGCGCGCGGCACGGGCTGGCCGATGCCGAACTTCAGGCGCGTGGGATCCATCGAGCCGAGGGGTGGCAGGGTATCGGGCATGGGTAGTCCTGGATGGTTCGCGGCCCCGCCGTGGCGGACGGGTCGGTGAGGGGGGAATCTGTCTCCCCTACGGTAATCCCTGATTCGCGCTTGCCAACAGCCAGGCCGCATAATCGGCCACTGCCGCGGCCGGTTCGGGGCGCGGGCGCCAGCCGAAGTCGCGTGCGCGGGCGTTCGACATCACCCCACGGTTGCGGGTCTCGTTCCAGCGGATCGTCGGCGCTTCCCCGGGCGCGGCATGGCGCCAGCGGAAGCCAGGGAAGGCGCGGGCCAGGGCATCGAGGCAGGCGGGGTAGTGCGGCGCCCAATCCAGGCCCGAGGCCAGGTTCACCACCCGGTGCGGCGGATCGGCCGCATCGAGCAGCGCCAGCAACCCGGCCGCCAGGTCGCGGGCATAGACCCAGTCATAGGCGGGCGGTTCTGCGGGAATCGTCACGCTCTCGCCCCGCCGCGCGGCCTCGGCCAGGGCGAGGTGCAGGCTGAGCGTGTCGCGCAGCCCCGTGTCGCGTTCCCACGGACCAAAGGTGGCGCCGATTCGGGCGGCGACTGCATCGAGCCCCCATTGCCCGGCCAGCCGGAGCCCCGCCCGCTCCACCGCGTATTTCGTGACGCCGTAGAGGGTGATCGGCACGGGCGGGGTTGTCGCCTCGTCGAGGAGGGGATGGGTGTAGGCGCTTTCGCCATAGACGGCGGCGGAAGAGGGCAGGATCACGCGCCGCACCGTCCCCGCATCGCGCGCGGCGGCGAGGGTGGCGATGACGCCCTTGAGGTTCACGTCGAGGATCAGCGCGGGGTCCGCGGCCTCGCGCTGCGGGCCAGCGGTGACGGCGGCGAAGGGGAAGACCGCGCCGATGCGGCGGCCACGGAACAGGGCGCGCAGGGCGTCGTCATCCTGCACATCGCCCTGGATTACCTCGAGCCGGCCGGGAAGCCGGCCCAGTATGGCGGGGGCAGGGGCGGGCAGGGTGGCTTCGCGGCCGAACACCACCACATGCTCGCCGCGCGCGAGCAGCGCCTCGACCAGGTTCAGTCCGACGAAGCCGGCGCCGCCGGTGACGAGGATTGCGTCCATCGGGCCTGGATATCGCGCCGCGACGGGCGCAGAAAGCAGCCATGATGAAAGTGGCGGTGATCGGGGCGGGGCCGGCAGGGCTGGTTGCGGCGGAGACGCTCGCCCAGGCTGGCGCGACGGTGACGGTGTTCGATCACATGCCCTCGCCGGCCCGAAAGTTCCTGATGGCTGGGCGCGGCGGGCTGAACCTGACGCATGCCGAGACGCTCGATGCCTTTCTGGCGCGCTATCGACCGCAGGCGCCCATGCTGCTGGACGCCGTGCGCGACTTTCCGCCCGCGGCGCTGATCGCCTGGTGCGAGGGGCTGGGCATCGAGACCTTCGTTGGCAGTTCGGGTCGCGTCTTCCCGAAGACGCTGAAGGCCTCGCCTTTGCTGCGCGCCTGGATGGGGCGGCTTGGTGGCTTGGGTGTGGAACTGCGGACGCGGCATCGCTGGATCGGGCTGGAGGGCACCGCGCTACGTTTCGCGACGCCCGAGGGCGAGGTCGGCGTGGCGGCGGATGCGGTCGTGCTGGCGCTCGGTGGTGCGTCCTGGCCGCGGCTGGGCTCGGATGGGGGCTGGGCGGGGCTGCTACCGGGCGTTCCGCTCACGCCCTTCGCGCCCTCCAATATGGGTTTCGTGCTGCCCTGGTCGGCGCATCTGGCGCGGTATGCGGGCACACCGCTGAAGCGCATCGCCATCACCTTCGGCGGCGTGACCCAGCGCGGGGAGGCGATGCTGACCGCCGCGGGGATCGAGGGTGGCGCGGTCTATGCGCTGTCGGCGCCGATCCGCGGCGCGATCGCGCGGGACGGTTCCGCGACCTTCACGCTCGATCTTCGCCCCGACATGGATGCCGCCGAGGTGGCGCGGCGTCTGGCGGTGCGCGGCAAGAGCGAGACCGTCAGCACCATGCTGCGCAAGGCGCTTGCGCTGCCGCCGGCGGCGATCGCGCTGATGCAGGAAGTGAGGCATGCGGGCGCGGGTGGCGAACTTGCCGCGCTGGTGAAGGCGCTGCCGCTGACGACGCGCGCGCCGCAGGGCATGGCGCGCGCGATCTCCGCGGCCGGCGGCATCGGCTGGGAGGCGCTGGATGAGCGCTTCATGCTGCGCGCGCATCCCGGCATCTTTGCCTGTGGCGAGATGCTGGACTGGGAAGCGCCGACCGGCGGCTACCTGCTGCAGGCCTGCTTTGCGACCGGCGTCGCGGCGGCGAAGGGCGTGCTGGCGCGCCGCTAAACTGGCACGGCCCCCGCCGGCTTCAGCGCGGTGAGCACGAAGGAACTGCGGGTTTCCTTCACGCCGGGCATGCGCAGCAGCGCCTTCAGCGCGAAATCGGCATAGGCGTCGAAATCCTCGGCGACGACATGCAGCATGTAGTCCATGTCGCCGCTCATCGCCCAGGCGGCCAGCACTTCCTCGCGCGATGCGAGCGCTTTGTGGAAGGCGGTCGCCACCTCCTCGGCATGCGATGAGAGCGCGACCTGCACGAAGGCCTGGATCGGGAAGCCGACGCGCTTCGGATCGACCAGCGCGGCATAGCGCGCAATCACGCCAGCCTCCTCCAGCCGCTTGATGCGGCGCAGGCAGGGTGTGGCGGACAGGCCGACCTCCTCCGCCAGTGCGGTGACGGCGATGCGCCCGTCGCGTTGCAGCACGCGCAGGATGCGCCGATCGGCCGCATCGAGGTCTATGGTGGATTTCGCCTTGGACATGCCTGTTCATAGCGAATGATAGCGATGCGTGCCAGGTTTTGCTCGTAGTTCGCTGCTTTTCGCCTGACGGCCTGCGCTATCCCTCCTTCCCAGGAATGGAAGGAAACGCGCTATGGACATCCCGCCCGATCGCACCGCCGTCGCCGGCCAGGTCAGCGACATCAACCCGATGGGCACCGACGGTTTCGAATTCGTCGAATTCACCGGCCCGGACATCGCGCATCTGGAAGCGACTTTCGCCTCCCTCGGCTTTGTCCCGGTCGCGCGGCACCGCTCGAAGCAGGTGACGCTGTGGCGGCAGGGTGACATCAACTTCATCATCAACGCCGAGCCCGAGAGCTTTGCGCAGTCCTTCCAGAAGGTGCACGGCCCGTCTGCCTGTGCGATGGCCTTCCGCGTGGCGGATGCGGCGCAGGCCTATGCGCGGGCCATCGCGCTCGGCGCCAAGCCCGTCACGGCCAAAGTCGGTCCGATGGAGCTGAACATCCCGGCGATCGAGGGCATCGGCGGGTCCTTGCTCTACTTCGTGGATCGTTATGGCGAGCACGGCTCGATCTACGACGTGGATTTCCGCTGGCTCGGGGAGCGTGACCCGAAGCCCGCGGGCAACGGGCTCACGGTGATCGACCACCTGACGCACAACGTCCATCGCGGTCGGATGGATGTGTGGTGGCAGTTCTACGAGAAGCTCTTCAACTTCCGCGAAATTCGCTACTTCGACATCGAGGGCAAGCTGACGGGGCTGAAGTCCCGCGCGCTGACCTCGCCCTGCGGGCAGATCCGCATCCCGATCAACGAAAGCAGCGACGACAAGAGCCAGATCGAGGAATATCTCCGCGCCTATGGCGGGGAGGGCATCCAGCATGTCGCTCTCGGCACCACCGACATCTTCGGCAGTGTCGAAGGCATGCGCGCGCGGGGCGTGCAGTTCATGGACACGCCCGACACCTATTACGAGCTGCTGCGCCAGCGGATGCCGGATTTGTCGGACGCCGAGATCGCGCGGCTCGCGAAAAACCGCATCCTGACCGATGGGGCGCCGACGCCAGAGGGCGGGCGGCTGCTGCAGATTTTCACCGGCACGGTGATCGGCCCGATCTTCTTCGAGCTGATCCAGCGCCAAGGCGACCAGGGCTTCGGTGAGGGCAATTTTCGCGCCCTGTTCGAGAGCATCGAACTCGATCAGATCCGCCGCGGCGTGCTGAACCCGGCGGCGTGACGGGGCGGGGGCGCCGGGCAGGCGCCCCCCATTTACCTCGCGGCCTTAGCAGCGACGCGC
>JBIKSZ010000094.1:0-13426 GCA_044348345.1 Roseomonas sp.
TGCCGCTCTGCGAGCGTTCGTTGCTGCATCACGCGATGGACCGGCTGTGCGATGCAGGCATCGAAAATCTGGTGGTGAACGCGCATTGGTTCGCCGACCAGGTCGTTGCCGCTGTCGCCGATCACGGCGCCAAGCCCGCGCCCGTGGTGCTGCGGGAGGCGACGCTGCTTGAGACGGGCGGCGGGGTGAAGGCAGCGCTGCCGCATCTTGGGGATCAGCCCTTCGTCGTCGTGAATGGCGACGCCTTCTGGCTGGATGGGCCGAGCGCCGCGCTGCGCCGCCTATCCGCTGCCTTCGATCTGGCGGAGATGGATGCGCTGCTGCTGCTGGTGCGCACTGCGCATGTGGATGGCGAGACGGGGCGGGGCGATTTCCTGCTCGATCCGCTGGGCCACGCGCGGCGGCCGAAGGAACGCGAGATCGCGCCCTATCTGTTCGGCGGGGTGCAGATCCTGCACCCGCGCCTGTTCGAAGGCATGCCGGACGGCGCCTTTTCCCTCAACCGCGTCTATGACCGCGCGATCGAGGCCGGGCGGCTGTTCGGCCTGGTGCATGACGGCGCGTGGTTCCACCTGTCCACCCCGCGCGACCTGGAGCGAGCGGAGACAATGCTCCGCGCCGGCATCCTGCCGGCGTTGTTTTGATGGCGTGGTGATGCGTCCGCCGCGCCAACGACCAGTCGCGCCCCCTCCCCGACCCTCCTCCGTGCAACCGGAGAGGGAGCACCGGCGCGCGCCATGAACATCTTCGACATCCCGGCGCATCTTCCCTTCCTGGATTGCCTCGCCGCCGGGGTGCTCGAACGGTTTCGCGGCGCGCCAGCGGATGCGCTGGCGCGGGCCACTATCCTTCTGCCGACGCGGCGCTCCGCGCGCGGGCTGCGCGACGCCTTCCTCCGCGTCGCGGCCGAGCAGGATGCGATGCTGCTGCCGCGTATGCGCGCGCTGGCGGGGCTTTCGACGGAAGATGCGGATGAGCTCGCCCTGCCCGCGCTGCTCGATCTGCCGCCGGCCGTCGCGCCACTGACGCGGCAATCGGTGCTGACCAGCTTCGTCATGCGACTGCCCGCGCGGCATGGCGGGCCGACCACGCCCGAACAGGCCTGGCAGTTGGCGGGCGAGCTCGGCCGCCTGTTCGACGAGGTGGCGCTGGAGGAGAAGGACCCGGCGCTGCTCCGCGAAGCCGATCCGCTGGTCTTCACCGAGGCCTGGCTCGCGCGGCTCGAAAACCTGGTGCCGCAGGAACAGGCGACGCATTGGCAGATCACCACCACCTTCCTCCGTGGCATCGCCAGCCAATGGGCAAGCTGGCTGCAGGCGGAAGGGCTGCTCGATATCGGGCTGCGGCGCGTGCTGGCGCTGCAGGCGCAGACTGCCGCATGGGCGGCGAACCCGCCCGCCGATCCGGTGATCGCGGCCGGCATCGGCGTCGGCGGCACCATCCCGGCGGCGGCCGAGCTGCTGCGCGTCGTCGCCAATCTTCCACACGGTGCCGTGGTGCTGCATGGCCTCGACCGCAAGGCGCTGGGGCGGATCTGGGCGGCGGTCGAGACTGCGCCGACGCATCCCTTCTCCTCCCAGGCGCGGCTGTTGAAGGCGATGGCGGCGGATCATGAGCGCATCCGCCGCTGGCCGGGCTGCGATTCTCTCCGCCACCACCGCGTGCCCGCGGCGCGCGCGGCGATGGTGGAGATGGCGCTGCGTCCGCCGGAAGGGCTCGACGATTGGACGCGCCCCGATCCCGAACGCTGGCGCCCGGGCCTCGATGGGCTGGCCGTGCTGGAAGCGCCCGATACGCAGGCCGAGGCCGCGGCGATCGCGCTCACGCTGCGTGAGGCGCTGGAGGCGCCCGGCGCGCGCGCCGCGCTGGTCACGCCGGACCGCGACCTGGCGCGGCGCGTCGCCGCGGAGCTGATCCGCCACAGCATCATCGCCGATGACAGCGCCGGCGAGGCGCTGGGCACCACGCCCGCCGGCGCCTTCCTGCGCCTGCTGGCGCGGATGGTGGCAGAGGATTTCGCGCCCGTGCCGCTGCTGGCCACGTTGAAGCATCCACTGTGCGCCGCGGGGATGGAGCGCGCGGCGTGGCTCGGCGCGGTGCGGCTGCTGGAACGGCGCGTGCTGCGCGGGCCGCGGCCGCAGGGCGGGCTGGCAGGGCTTGGCGCTGCCGCCGCCGCGGCGCTGCGCGCCCATCCCGAGGCGCTCGCGCGGATCGAAGCTATGCTGGCGGCGCTGACGCGCGCGCTCTGTGATTTCGTGCCGGGCGATAGCGCGGCGAAGCCGCCAGCGGACCTGCTGGCCGCGCATCTCGCCGCCGCCGAGGCGCTTTCGGGCACACCAACGGAACCGGGCGGGCTGCGCCTTTATGCCGGGGAGGAAGGCGAGGTGCTCGCCAGCCACCTGGCCGACATGGCGCCCGCGATGGCGGCGCTGCCGCCACTGGCTGCATCCGCCTGGCCGGCGCTGTTCGACGCGGCGCTGGAAGGCCCCGCGGTGCGTACGCGGCGCAGCGGCCGCGGGCGCGAGGCGGGCGCGCATCCGCGTGTGGAAATCCTTGGCCTGCTGGAAGCGCGGCTGCTGTCCTTCGACCGCATCGTGCTGGGCGCGTTGGATGAGACGGTGTGGCCGCTCGCGACCGACCCCGGCCCCTGGATGAGCCGCCCGATGCGCGCGGCCTTCGGCCTGCCGGAGCCGGAGGCGCGGATCGGCCGCGTCTGCACCGACTTCCTCCTCTCGGCCTGCGCAGCGCCGGAGGCGGTGCTCTCCCGCGCCGCGCGGCGCGGCGGTGCGCCGACCGTGCCCGCGCGCTGGCTGACGCGGATCGAGACCTTCCTGAAAGGCCAGGACCTGGCGCTGCCGCGGAGCGAGGCGGCGCGCTGGGCAGCGGCGCTCGATCGTCCGGCGGGCGAGGCGCGGCCGGTCCAGCGCCCGGCGCCGGCGCCGCCCGCGGCATTGCGCCCGCGCGAGATCAGCGTGACGGAAGTCTCCGAATTGCTGGCCGACCCTTACGCCTTCTACGCGAAGCGCGTGCTGCGGCTGCGCCCGCTCGATCCGCTGGATGCGGATGTGGGGGCGATCGATTACGGGCAGATCGTGCATGGCGCGCTGGCGGGCTTCGTGCGCGGCATTGCCGCCGCACCGGGCGGCTGGCCGGGCGAGGCGGAGGCCCGCGCGATCTGGGCGAAGGCGGCAGCAGCCGCGCTTGAGGCCGAGGGCCCGCGGCCCGGCCTTGCGGCCTTCTGGCGGCCGCGCCTCGCGCGCATCGGCGACTTCGTCGTCGAGCTGGAAGGCGGGATGCGCGAGGGCGGCCACATCGCGGCGAGCCTGACGGAACGCCAGGCGCTGCATGTGCTGAAGCGCCCACGCGGCGATGTCACGCTGAAGGCGCGCGCGGATCGGCTGGATGTGCTGGGCGATGGATCGCTCGCGGTGCTCGACTACAAGACCGGCGATCCGCCGCGGCGCGCGCAGCTCGAAGATGGCAGCGCGCCGCAGCTGCCGCTGGAAGCGGCACTCGCATTGGAAGGCGCCTTCGAGGGGTTGGCGCATGTGAAGGCGGTGCGCGCGCTGACCTATTGGAAGCTGACCGGCGGGCAGGAGCCGGGCACGATCCATCCGATGCTGACGGAAGCCGAGGAGATCGAGGCGCTGGCGCGCGACTCGCTCGCGAATCTCGGACGCCTCGTGGATCAGTTCCTGTTGGGCGACGCGCCGTTCCGCGCGCGCCCGCATCCCGCGCGCGCGCCGAAGGGCAGCGATTACGACCATCTGTCGCGTATCGCCGAATGGGCGGATGCGGAGGATGAGGTCGAATGACCACCGCCCTCACCCCGCGCCAGGAAGCGGAGCTGCAACAGGGCCTGGGCTCGGACCCCGCGGCCTCGGCCTGGGTCACGGCGTCGGCCGGCTCGGGCAAGACGAAGGTGCTGACCGATCGCGTGCTGCGGCTGCTGCTGGCCGATGACACGCGGCCCGGCGCCATCCTGTGCCTGACCTTCACCAAGGCCGCGGCGGCGGAGATGGCCACGCGGCTCGCGCGGCGGTTGGGCGATTGGGCGGTCGCGCCGGCGGCGGAGCTCGAGCGGCAGATCGCGGCGCTGCTCGGCCGGTCACCAGCGGGGGCAGAGCTGGCGGCGGCGCGCACGCTGTTCTGCCGCGTGCTGGAACTGCCGGGCGGGATGCGGATTTCCACCATCCACGCCTTCTGCCAGTCGCTGCTGCGCGCCTTCCCGCTGGAAGCGGGGCTTTCGCCGCAATTCGGCGTGGTGGAGGATCGCGAGGCCGCCGCCCTGCTCGCCGATGCGCAGGAGGAGGTGCTGGCCGGCCCGCGCACGCCGCGCGCGGCACTCGATGCGCTGGCGAGCCTGGTGCCGCCCTCGGCCTTCGGCCAGTTGGTCTCCACGCTGACGCGCGACCGCGAAAGACTGTCGGCGGCGCTGCGCGGTGCCGGTTCGCTGGAGGGATTGTGCGCGGCCATCGCGCGGCATCTGGGGCTAGGCAACGCGGCAGAGGATGCTGCGCTGCTGACGGGCGCCGTCGCGGCGGTGGAGGCGGAGATCGTCACCGCAGCGCGGCTGCTGGAAGCCAGCCGCAACTCGAATGACCAGAAGCGCGGGGCGAAGCTGCTGGATTGGCTCGCGCTCGATGCCGCGCAGCGTGTCGCGCGCTGGGAGGGGTGGAGCGAGGTCTTCCTGACCAAGGAGGGCACAGTGCGCGCGACGCTGGCAACGAAGGAGGTCGGCGCGCGCCAGGCGGAGTGCGTTGCCATCCTGCGCGCCGAGGGCGAGCGCGTGGCCGAGGTGGAGGCCGCGCGGCGCGCCTGCCGGCTGCTGGATGCCACGCGCGCGCTGCTGCATCTCGGCGCGCCGGTGCTGGACGGCTTCGCCGCGCGCAAGCGCGCGCGCGGGCTGATGGATTACGACGACCTGATCCTGGCCGCGCAGCGCGTGCTGCAGGACCCGGGCAGCGCCTGGGTGCTCTACAAGATGGATGGCGGGCTGGAGCATGTCCTGCTGGACGAGGCGCAGGACAGTAACCCCGCGCAATGGGGCATCGCCGCCGCGCTGACCGCGGAATTCTTCGCTGGACGCGGAGTAGAAAAGGACAAGCCGCAGCCCGCGCGCACCATCTTCGCCGTCGGCGACGTGAAGCAATCCATCTACGGCTTCCAGGGCGCGGATGCGACCGGCTTCGGGCGGTGGAAGACGCATTTCGCCGAACGCTGCGCGGCGATCAGCAGCGGGTTGCGCGACGTGCATCTGAAGGTCTCCTTCCGCTCCACCGCGCCGGTGCTGCAACTGGTGGATGCCGTCTTCGCCGCCGGCCCCGCGCGTGCGGGCGTGGTGGAGGAGGGCGCGGAGCTGACGCACCGCCCCGACCGCATCGGCCAGGCCGGCGTGGTGGAGCTGTGGCCGATGCTGGAGGCCGACAGCGCCGCCCCGCCACCCGCCTGGGAAGTGCCCGAGGAACCCGCACGCACCGCGGGTGCCGAAGCGATGCTGGCGGAGGCGATCGCCGCGCGCATCCACCACTGGATCGAGAGCAAGGAGCCCTTGCCCGCGCGCGGCCGCGCGATCCGCCCGGGCGATATCCTGATCCTGGTGCGCCGCCGCACCGGCAGCTTCGTGCCGCGCCTGCTCCGCGCGCTGAAGGAAAAACAGGTGCCGGTCGGCGGCGCGGACCGCATCCGGCTGGCCGAGCAGATCGCGGTGCAGGATCTGCTCGCGCTCTGCGACGTGCTGCTGCTGCCAGAGGATGATCTGCAGCTCGCGGCGGTGCTGAAATCGCCGCTGATCGGGCTGTCGGAGACGCAGTTGTTCGCGCTCGCGCAGGACCGGCCGGGCAGCCTCTGGGCGCGGCTGGCGGAGGCGCGCGGGGCAGAGACGGCAGAAGGCCGCGCGGCGGATTGGATCGCGCGGCTGATGAACCGCGCCGACCTCGTCACGCCGCATGCGCTGCTGGCCGAAGTGCTGGGCGAGCATCGCGGGCGCGAAAGGCTGCTGGCGCGGCTCGGCCCCGATGCGGCCGATCCGCTGGATGAGCTGCTGAACGCGGCGCTGGATCATGAGCGCCGCCACCCGCCGAGCCTGCAGGGCTTCGTGCAATGGATCCGCCGCGGCGGCGCGGAGGTGAAGCGCGAAGCGGAATCGGGCGGCGACGTGGTGCGCGTGATGACGGTGCACAACGCCAAGGGGCTGCAGGCGCCGATCGTCATCCTGCCCGACACGGTCGGCAGCGGCCGCGACGACCGCACGGTGCGCTGGCAGATGGAGGGTGCTGCGCATCCCATCCCGTTATGGGCGCCGCGCAAGGACGCGCATGCGCCCGCCTTCACCGCGCTGCTGGATGCCGAGAAGCAGGCCCGCGCGGCGGAGGAGCATCGGCTGCTCTATGTCGCGCTGACGCGGGCGGAGGACCGGCTGCTGGTCTGCGGCTGGCAGAAGCAGGCGCCGAAGACCCGGCCCTGGCCGGAGGGCTGCTGGTACGACCTGATCGCCGAAGGTTTTGGCCTCGCCGGCGCCGCCGAGACACCCTTCGCGCCGGACGCGTTCGGCGCCCCCGCCGAAGCCCGATTCGCCGCCGCGCCGCTGCGCCGGCTGGACAGCGCGCAGGCCGCCGCGGCGAAGCCGGATGGCCGCGACGCGCCGGCGCTCGCGGCAGCCGACCTGCCTGGCTGGGCGCGCCTGCCGGCGCCGGCCGAATCGGGGCCTGAGGCGCTCTCGCCGTCGGCCATCCCGGCAGAGAATGAGACGCCCGCCGCCGCCCCCCATGGCAGCGCCGATCCCACTGGGCGGCGCTTCCGGCGGGGGCGCCTGATCCATGCCCTGCTGCAACACCTGCCCGACCGCGCCCCGGCCGAGCGTGAGGCTGCGGCGCGGGCCTTCCTCGCCCGGCCCGGCCAGGGCCTCTCGGCCGCCGAGCAGGCCGAGACCCTGGCGGAGGTGATGGCGCTGCTGGCCGAACCCGCGCTGGCCGCTTCCCTCGGGCCGGGAAGCCTGGCGGAAGCACCCATTGCCGGGCGGCTTGGCGGCAAGCTGGTCAGCGGGCAGGTGGACCGGCTGCTGGTCACGCCCGATCGCGTGCTGGTGGTGGACTACAAGACCAACCGCCCGCCACCGGTGGCGCTGGACCAGGTGCCGGCGCTCTATCTGCGTCAGATGGCGGCCTATCGCGCCGTGCTGCGGCTGGCCTTCCCCGGGCGGGCGGTGGAATGCGCGCTGGTCTGGACCTATGGCGCGCGCTTCATGCCCCTGCCGGGAGAGCTTCTGGACGCCCATGCGCTCAGCGCATGAGGCCATTTCACGGCCCGGCGAGGCGCTTGCTTGACCCCGGGCCGCACCGCCACGATCTTGCCATCAAGTGACCGGGGCGTTTCCCCGGCGATGGAGACCGACGATGAGCGAACTCACCAAGGCGGTGACGGATGACAGCTTCAAGCAGGACGTGCTGGAGGCGCCCGGCCCGGTGCTGGTGGATTTCTGGGCCGAATGGTGCGGCCCCTGCCGGATGGTCGGGCCGATCCTCGATGAGATCGCGAAGGAATATGCCGGCAAGCTGACCGTCGCGAAGGTGAACATCGACGACAACCCGATGACGCCGAACGACTACGCGGTGCGCGGCATCCCGACCATGATCCTGTTCAAGGACGGCAAGCCGGTGGACACCAAGGTCGGCGCCCTGCCGAAGGGCGCGATGAAGGACTGGATCGCCAGCAAGCTCGGCTGAGCCTTCCGTGACGCCGCGCGGGGCGTGAGGCCCCGCGCGCTGCGTCATCCCTGGTCCAGCTTCAGCACCTCGCCGGCCAGATACAGGCTGCCGCAGATCAGCACGCGCGCCGGGGGGCCGTCCTTCGGCAGGGCGGCGATCGCCTGTTCCACCGTTCCCCCGATCCGCGCCGCCCCGCCGCTGGCCTCCACGATCGCCTCGATCGGCATCGCCAGATGCTGGCCGGGCTCGGCCACCGCCCAGAGCGTGGTGGCCTGCGGGATGACGGGCTGCAGGAATTCCGCCGATTGCTTGCCGCCCTTCATGCCGACCAGCACATGGCAGGGCCGGTCGGCGAAAGCCTCGCCAAGGTGTTCGGCGATGACGCGGCCGGCACCGGCATTGTGCCCGCCATCCAGCCACAGCTCCCAAGCGGGCGGCAGCAGGGCGGCCAGCCGCCCGGTCAGGCGCTGCATCCGCGCCGGCCAGCTGGCGCGTGCGACGCCTTCGGCGATCGCGGCCTCCGTCAGCCAAAGCGGGTTCCAGGCGCGGAGCGCGGCGATGGCGATGCCGGCATTGTCGGCCTGGTGCGGCCCGGGCAGGCCGGGGCGCGGCAGCGCGATGGTGCCCCGCGCATCGCGCCAGGCGAGCGTCGCATCGGCGTGGCGGTCCACATGCCAGTCGCGGCCGCGCGCAAACAGCGGCGCACCGCGCTCGGCGGCGACGCGCGCAAACACCTCAAGCGCCTCGGGCTGCTGCGCGCCGGTCGCGCAGGGTACGCCGGGCTTGATGATGCCCGCCTTCTCGAAGGCGATCTTCGCCAGCGTGTCGCCCAGGAAATCCATGTGGTCCATGGAGATCGAGGTGATGGCGGTCGCGGCCGGCTGATCCACGACATTGGTCGCGTCGAACCGGCCGCCAAGGCCGACTTCCAGCACCAGCAGGTCGGCGGGGACGGTCGCAAACAGGTGGAAGGCGACGGCGGTCGTCACCTCGAACACCGTGATGGGCTCGCCCGCATTCACGCGCTCGACATGTTCGAGCGCATCCGACAGCGCCTCCTCGCTCACCAGCTCACCAGCCAGGCGGATACGCTCATGGAAGCGCACGAGATGCGGCGAGGTGTAGACATGCACGCGTAGCCCCGCGGCTTCCGCGATGGCGCGCAGGAAGGCGCAGGTCGAGCCCTTGCCGTTGGTGCCCGCAACATGGATCACCGGCGGAAGCCGGCGTTCCGGATTGCCGAGTGCGTCCAGGCAGCGCTGCATGCGCCCGAGGCTGAGATCGATCAGCTTCGGGTGCAGGCTGTGCAGGCGTTCGATGATGGCCTCGCTGCGCGAGGCAGGCAGTGCGCTCACCTTAAGCTGGCTTTGCGTCCTCGTTGGCGGGCGCGGGCAGGGCGGGGCGCTCCGCTTCGGCCGGCACAAGCTTCTCCCGCAGTAGGGAGATAACGCGCGCCAGCGTCGCGCGCATCTCGTGGCGCTTCACCACCATGTCGAGGATGCCGTGCTCCAGCAGGTACTCGGCGCGCTGGAAGCCTTCGGGCAGCTTCTCGCGCACCGTCTGCTCGATCACGCGCGCACCGGCAAAGCCAATCAGCGCGCCGGGCTCGGCGATCTGGATGTCGCCCAGCATGGCGAAGCTGGCTGTGACGCCGCCCGTCGTCGGATCGCACAGCACGACGATGAAGGGCAGGCCCGCTTCCTTCACCAGCCGCGTCGCGATGACGGTGCGCGGCATCTGCATCAGGCTCACCGTGCCTTCCTGCATGCGGGCCCCGCCGGAGGCGGTGAAGACGATCAGCGGCGCATCCTGCAGCACAGCGAGCTTCGCCGCGGTGACCAGCGCCTCGCCCACGCCGGCGCCCATGGAGCCGCCGAGGAAGCTGAATTCGAAGGCGGCGACGACAGCCTTGCGGCCCTCGATCTCGCCTTGCGCGACGACGACGGCATCGTCCATCGCGTTCTTGGTCTGCGCGTCCTTCAGCCGTTCGGAATAGCGGCGCTGGTCGCGGAAGCGCAGCGGATCGGTCGGCGCCTTGGGCAGCTCGATGCGCGACCAGCCTTCATCCAGCGTCGCCTTGATGCGCGCCTGCGCCGAAAGGCGCATGTGATGCCCGCAGCCGGTGCAGACATGCAGGTTCCGCTCCAGGTCGCGGTGGAAGATCATCTGCTGGCAGGCGGGGCATTTGTGCCAGAGATTCTCCGGCACCTCGCGCGAGGTGCCGATCAGGCCCTTGATCTTGGGCAGCGCCCAGTCCGTGATCCAGTTCATGTTGCTGTGCCCTCAGACGCCGGGCGCGCGCTCCGCGCGCTTGGCTTTCGCGCCGCAGACATGGCGTGCCCGGCACCGCAGTTGGTCGCGGCGCGGGCCGCCTTTGGCGGCCGAACAACAAAGGCCCGCGGCGCGCGCATCACGCAGCCTGCTTCTTCGCGGCGCGGATGGCTTGCGCCAGGCCGGCGACTTGCGCGAGCACCTTCGGCGCGGTGTCCACCGTCGGGCGGCCATCCGCATCCAGCGTCGCGGCCAGCGTGTCCACCAGCGCGGTGCCGACCACCGCGCCATCGGCGACCGAGGCGGCGATCGCGGCCTGTTCGGGTGTGCGGATGCCGAAGCCGATGGCCACAGGAAGATCCGTGTGCTGCTTCAGCTGCTGGACTGCCGGGGCGAGCGACGCATAGTCGGCGCTGCGCGTGCCGGTGATGCCGGTGATCGAGACATAATAGATGAAGCCAGTCGTTGCGCCGAGGATGCGCGGCAGACGCGCCGCATCCGATGTCGGCGCGATCAGCCGGATCAGGTCGAGGCCATTCGCCCGCGCATGCGGCTCGACCTCGTCGGCCTCTTCCGGGGGCACGTCCACGATGATCAGCCCGTCCACGCCCGCGGCCGCGGCATCGGCGCAGAAGCGCGGGACGCCGTAGGTCAGGATCGGGTTATAATAGCCCATCAGCACGACGGGCGTGTCCTTCTCCGTCCCCCGCAGCTCCCGCACCAGCTCCAGCATGCCAGGCACCGTCGCACCCGCCTTCAGCCCGCGCTGTCCGGCCTTCTGGATCGAAGGGCCATCGGCCATCGGATCGGTGAAGGGCACGCCGATCTCGATCACGTCCGCACCCGCCGCCGGCAGGCCCTGCAGGATCTTGAGCGAGGTCGCGCGATCTGGGTCGAAGCCGGTCAGGAAGGTGACCAGCGCGCCGCGGCCTTCGGCCTTGAGCTTCGCGAAGCGAGTGGCAATGCGGGACATGGTCAGATCGTCTCGCCCAGGTGACGCGCCACGGTGAAGATGTCCTTATCCCCGCGGCCGCAGAGATTCATCAGGATGATGCGGTTGGCGTCCATCTCGGGCGCCATCTTCATCACATGCGCCAGCGCATGCGCAGGCTCGAGCGCGGGGATGATGCCCTCAAGCTTCGAGCAGAGCTGGAAGGCGTCCAGCGCTTCCTTATCCGTCGCGCCGACATACTGCACGCGGCCGATCTCATGCAGCCAGGAATGCTCTGGGCCGACGCCGGGGTAATCGAGGCCGGCGGAGATGCTGTGCGCTTCGGTGATCTGCCCGTCGCCATCCTGCAACAGGTAGGTGCGGTTGCCATGCAGCACGCCCGGCCGCCCGCGCGACAGCGCCGCGGCATGTTCCGGCGTATCGAGCCCATGGCCCGCGGCTTCCACGCCGATCATCGCCACATCGGCATCATCGAGGAAGGGATAGAACAGGCCCATCGCGTTCGACCCGCCGCCGATCGCCGCGACCAGCACATCCGGCAGGCGGCCTTCGGCGGCCTGCATCTGCTCCTTCGCTTCCTCGCCGATCACGGATTGGAAGTCGCGGACCATCGCCGGATAGGGATGGGGCCCCGCCACCGTGCCGATGCAGTAGTAGGTGTCGTGGACATTCGCGACCCAGTCGCGCAGCCCTTCGTTCATCGCGTCCTTGAGCGTGGCGGCGCCCGAAGTCACCGGACGCACCTCCGCCCCGAGCAGCTTCATCCGAAAAACATTGGGCTGCTGCCGCTCGACGTCGGTGGCGCCCATATAGACGATGCAGGGCAGGTCCATCAGCGCGCAGGCGGTTGCGGTAGCCACGCCATGCTGGCCCGCGCCGGTCTCGGCGATGATGCGGGTCTTGCCCATCTGCTTCGCCAGCAGGATCTGGCCGAGCACCGCGTTGATCTTGTGCGCGCCGGTGTGGTTCAGCTCGTCGCGCTTGAAATAGACCTTGGCGCCCTTGCCGGGGGCCGACTTCGCGCGGAGATGCGCGGTCAGGCGCTCGGCGAACCAGAGCGGGCTGGGGCGGCCGACATAATGCGTCAGCAGACGGCGCCATTCGTCCTGGAAGGCCTGGTCCTTCTTGGCGGCCTCATAGGCGCGCTCGACCTCAAGGATCAGCGGCATCAGCGTTTCGGCCACGAAGCGGCCGCCGAATTCGCCGAAGCGGCCACGGGCGTCGGGGCCCTGACGGAAGGAGTTCGGAAGGGGCTTGTTCACGGGCGGTTCCCTAGTCTCGGGCGGGGTCATAGCGCGGTCAGGCGGCGGGGTCACGCCGGGAGGGGCGCTGCCCCTCCCGGACCCACGCCGCCAAGGGGCAGTGGCCCCTTGGAACCCATGAGTCTGGGTTTGGCGAGGGAGGGGGCAGCGCGCGCCCGTGTCCACCGGCGCACCGGTGATGCCCCCTCCCTCGCCAACCCCAAAACTGATCGAGGTCCAGGAGGCTAAGCCTCCTGGCGGGTGGGGTTCGGGGAGCCTGGAGCCGCCTGTACCGAACGGCGGTCACCCCGAGAAACTATTCGCTGCGGCCTTGAGAGTGGAACTGGCTACAAGGCTCAAGTCGGTGCCGCGCAACCGACGATGCCAATACCGCATCTTGAGGTGCTGACGGGCCAGGGCAAGACGGTGGGCATCCCCTTCGATGCCGTGGACGCCGGGGACGTGGCGAAGCCGCATGGCTGGGACATGGGGGCGGTGCTGCGCTTCACGGTGGTGATGGGGCCGCTCTCCTCCGTCTTCGACCTCGCGACCTTCGGCATCCTGCTCTGGGGCTTCGGCGCGACACCTGAGGAGTTCCGCACCGCCTGGTTCATCGAGAGCATGGCCACGCAGGTATTGGTGATCTTCCTGATCCGCACCCATGGCCGTGCCTGGAAGGCGACGGCGCCGCATCCGGCGCTGATCGCGACCTCGCTGTCGGCGCTGGCGGTGGCCTTCGCGCTGGCGCTCGGCCCTATGGCGCCGTTGCTGGGCTTCGCACCGTTACCGGGTGCGCTGCTTGGCGTGATCGCCGCCCTGGTCGTCGGCTACCTGGCGGCGGCCGAAGCGCTGAAGCGTCTCGCCGCGCGCTCTGGCCAGGCGTGAGGCAATCACCGGCGACGAACCTCCGGGCGCGATGGAAGTGGGCCAAACGGGGCGCTGATTGCTGCGGCGGCGCGGCCGGCTACCAGGGAGCCTATGGGGCATTTGACTGCGAACGCAGTGATCTGGCGATGCATCGCGAATCAGCGCCAGGGCAACCGGCGATGTCGCCTTCAAGGTGCGTCGCGCGGCGCGGCCACTTCGCCGACGCGTCGCTCGACAGCAGCAGCATCGCGTTCGTGGTCGACTGCCATGTGTGGTCGAACAACAGCGTGCGTGTGACCGCCAGGTACGTCAGCGCGTCGACCGTGGACCTCGCTGCGGCGGTGCTGTCGGTCCAGGTGGCAAAACGGCGGATTCCTTGAGGTGCTGCG
>JBIKSZ010000286.1:0-4061 GCA_044348345.1 Roseomonas sp.
CGAGATCCACCGTCGAAGCGCTGACCTTCCCGGCCGTCAGGCACTTCCAGTTCGACCATACATGGCAGGTCAGCACGCAGGTGATGCGGCTGGTTTCGAGCAACGCGCCCGCGAAGTCGCGACGCCGCGCAGGTGGCAACGGGACGCCAGATTTCGCCGAGGCGCCGTGAGTGAAGGCTCGGCAGGACATGGAGGTGCAGCGATTAGAATTCTATTTGCCTGGCATCGCCCCTAAAGTCTCCCGGCGATCCGGATGGCCCGGTTCATCAGCGGGAAGCGACCGCGCTCGGCACCTGTCTCCTTGCCCGGCTGTTTCAGCGTACCCCAGAGGGCGCGGCGGCTCGTGTCCGCGCGCGTGTGCCGGTCTCCGAGATCCACAGCACCTCCCGTGCCGCGCCGAGCCGCCCCACCGGGTCCCAGTGCGCGTCCCTTACCTCGGCAGGTGAGACGGCCGGCAGGGTGAAGGCAGCAAAGTGTGGGTTGGACAGCGCGGGGACGATGAGCTGTACGCCGGTGAGCGAGTTGAGGGCGGGGGTCATTTGGCCCCCCCCAGTCGCGCCTGCGCGGCGTGCGGTGGCGAACGCGGTGGCGCTTCTGCTCCGGCATGTCACCGGTTGCCGCCAGCGCGGGCACCGTATGTCTGCGTACTCCCGCCGCGCAGGACGGGTCAGACGCGATAGAGAGCGCGGGCCGTGCCATCGACCGCAGGACCCGATGCCGCGCCAAGTACCCGCCGCTGAGGGTCGAGAGCGGCAGCCGCGAACGCCTACGAGGCACGGTTGGAAGGCCGGTCGGTCCCCGCCATCTGCGCCCCGCGCGCTGCGGTCTCGATCGCCTCCAGCGGCCGCGCAATAGCGAGCAGGACGAGCCCCAAGCCGGTTGCCTTCACCTTCACCCCAGCGCGGTCAAGGGCGCAGATGGCCGGGAGCCCGGCCTCTATGCGCGCCTTGAACCGACATTTCCCAGATGGCCGGCTGGTCCGACTATCGAGCGGTGAGCGTATTGACGGTTCGGCGGTTCTTGCAACAGTGACGGGGCCTGGATGACGCGCGCACCGGGTCTGCGCGGTCGATGGTCGCCGTCGGAGCGGAAAACAGGCGCCTCCGGCCGCGATCCGGACACGGTTCTCCCGCCGCCGGCCTGCGCGACCGATGCGGCCAGCGAGGCTCAACATCGAGCCGGCGGCGGCAATGGACGCAGCGCGGTGATCGCCGCAAGGATCTGCCGGAACAGCGCACGAGGCACCATGACCTCGGCTATCTGGAAGGCGATCGAGCGGCCGTGCCGAACGATCCTGGCGCCGATCTTCACCAGCCGGTCCCGCAGCGTGGTCAGTGACCAGTGCTTGACCTCGTCGGGCAGCGCCAGGGTGCGCAGGAAGTTGGCGAGGTTGTAGGCCAGCGCGTGCAGCTGCAGCCGCACCGCGTTGGCGGCGAACCGCATGCAGGACAGCCGGGTCCAGGTGACGGCATTCTTGCCTTCCTTGATGTGCTGCTCTGCCGTGCCGCGCTGGTTGTAGAAGGCGACCACTCGCTCGGCCGGGCGCGTCATGTTGGTCACGATGAACCCGACGCGCGGATACAACTCGCCCGGATGCCATTCCACCTTGGCCACCACGCGGCGCGGCTTGCGCCACGATCCAGCCCGATAGCTGAAGCTGGCGTGATGGCGGCGCACCTCATGCGGCGGCCGCCCGACCGGGCGCCTCAACAGCCATGCGATGCTCTCCTGCAGCACGGCATTGGCGGGCAGCCGGATCGTGTAATTGTAGCCCTCGGCCTCCAGCAACTCGTAGATCTCGGGATTGGCGAAGGCCGCGTCGGCGCGGAAATACCGACGCTTCATCCGGCCCTGGTAGCGGGCGATCACGGGTTCCAGCACAGCGCGCCAATCGGCCGCGCTGTGGACGTTACCAGGCCGCAGCGCGCACCGCTCCAGGTCGCCGAACTGATTGAACACGAACAGCGGGTGATAGCAGGTGCAGCCGAAGTGGCCGTTGTAGGCGCTGCCTTCCTGCCCGCCATGCGTCTCGCTGACGCTGCTGTCCATGTCGAGCACGATCACCGACTGCGGCCTGCGCGCATGAACCCGGTCGATCCAGGCGCCGGAGAGAGCAGCCAAGGCGGCAAGGTTCGCCTCGCTGGTCAGCCAGCCCGTCTCGAACCGGCCCATCTGGCTCGTTGATGCGGCCCGGCGATCCAGGCCGCAACGATCGACCACCGCGCGCATCGCCGGATCATGCGCCAGGCGTTCAGCGTCGTTCACATCCTCATACCCTGCCAGGCGGCCGAATACCGACTGCCGCAGCAGCCCGGCGAGGAGATGCCGCGTGTTGCGACCTCGGCGGGCTTCCGACAACGCGCCACTGGCCAGATCGGTCAGTCCGAGCACGTCGTCCAGCTCCCGGTAGGCCAGCAGCCCGGCGTCGGAGGTGATGCGGCTGCCGTGGAACTCCAGCCTGAGGCGACGGTCGAAATCGACCCGCAGGGCGCCATCATCCGATTCACCCGTTGGGTGGTCCATCGCGCCGTCACCGAAGCAGCCTCAACCTATTGAAACTATGCCTGAATTCCGCCGATTCGGACCAGCAAGATCGAGGTCATCCGGGAAATCCGGGTTTGAGCCGCCGCTTCGTTGGTCGCTGCCACGCCACCTAACGCGCCCACCAGCAGCGCTGCGCGTAGCCCAAATGCCCTGAAACCTGTCATGTTCCTGGTTCCTTCAGCAGGCTTTACCGCGAACACCCGCGCCGCTGCCGAGGCACGGCAGGGTCATCAGCGCTGATATCTGAGCTATTAACATTACGAGCTTGTAGGGTTTCAAGACATGCGCGCTTCGAGACGCAGACCAATATTCCACTTAAGGTTATCTTTAATTGATGTCTGTTTTGCCATTTCATGCGGAATATAAGCGATCGGCGGCAGGCTGAATTATCTTGGGTTGTAGAAATGCTCGCCAGAAAAAAGCAGCCTGCCGGTCAGCCGCGGCGCCCATGAGGAAGACTGTGAGAGGGCGGTGCGCGCCGCCCGTCAGGCACGCGCCATCAGCCCCAAGCGCTTCGGCGCCCGGCTGCGTCAGACCAAATTGGAAGGAAAAGCGGTGGTGGAGCTGAGCGGGATCGAACCGCTGACCTCGTCATTGCGAACGACGCGCTCTCCCAACTGAGCTACAGCCCCGTCCACCGCAGGGCGCGGCTTATGACGGCGCCGGCGGCGCCCGTCAAGCCGCGAGACCCTGGCGCGGGATCAAAAAATGGCAGCGCGGCACGGGGTTCAACCCCAAGCCCCCCGCGCCTTGTTCGGCACCCGCACCCCCACTAGGTTCCCCTTCAACAAGGACGCCAGGGAACCGCCGATGCTGCTCGATGCCGTGTTCTTCCTCCTGCAGGCGGGGCTCGACCTGTTCTGGTGGGCCGTCCTGCTCGCGGCCATCGTGCAGACGCTGATGGCCTTCAACGTCCTCGACGGCCGCAACCGCATCGTCTGGACCATCGCCGATTTCCTCTACCGCGTGACGGAACCGGCGCTCCGCCCCCTTCGCGCGCGGTTGCCGAACCTCGGCGGCATCGACCTCTCGCCGCTGGTCCTTCTGCTGCTGATCACCGCCTGCTCCATCGCGCTCGCGGCCATCCGCGGCTATCTGCTGCGCAGCGGCCTGTACTTCTGAGCCCCCCCACCCTTCCGAACGGCGTCCCCCCCATGTCCGCCCGCCTGATCGACGGCAAGGCCGTCGCCGCTGAGCTTCGCCGCAGCATCGCCGCGCGCGTCGCCGCGCTTCCCTTCCGCCCTGGCCTGCGCGTGGTCCGCGTCGGCGAGGACCCGGCGTCCGGCGTCTATGTCCGCAACAAGGACAAGGCGGCGCAGGAGGTCGGCTTCGACAGCGCCACCCTCCATTTGCCCGCGGCGACGACCGAGGCCGAGCTGCTGGCGGTGGTCGCGCAGCTCAACGCCGATCCGGCGGTGGATGGCATCCTGGTGCAGCTGCCGCTGCCCGCGCAGATCCGCGCCGAGGTCGTGATTTCCGCCGTCGCGCCGGAGAAGGATGTGGACGGCTTCCACCCG
>JBIKSZ010000287.1:0-4033 GCA_044348345.1 Roseomonas sp.
AGACATCCCCTCGCATGTCGAGCGTAACGGAGGCGCCGTTGAGCGTGAAGGTGATCGCCATCTATCCTCGCAGCCGTAAAGCTTCACTCGGGGCGGATGCCGGCGATGCGGATCCACTCGCGCCGCTTGTCGATGTCCTCGCGCAGGAGGTCGCCGAAGGCGGTGGGCGACATCGGTGCGCTTTCCGCGCCAAGCTGGGCGAAGGCCGCGGTGATGGCCGGCGTCTCTAGAATGCGATTGACCGCGCCGTTCAGCCTCTCGACGACATGCTGCGGCGTGCCGGTCGGCGCCAGCAGGCCGTTGAAGCCGATCTGTGCATAGCCGGGTAGCGCCTCGGCGACAGTCGGCAGATCCGGCAAGAGGGTCGAGCGTGACGTGCCGGTCGTGGCGAGTGCCCGCACGCGGCCGGCGCGGATCAGCGGGTTCATCGTGGCAATGCCATCGAACATGATCGGGACCTGACCGCCCATCACCGCGTTGCGGGCGTCGCCGCTGAGGCGGAAGGGCACGTGCTGCACATCGATGCCGGCCATGTGCCGGAAGACTTCAAAGGCGATGTGGTAAGGTGTGCCAGGCCCGGAGCTGGCATAGTCAAGCTGGCCTGGCCGCGCCTTCGCCAGCGCGATCAACTCGGCGACATTGTTGACCGGCAGGCTCGGGTTGACCACCAGCACCTGCAGCGTGCGGTTGAGGCAGGCGATCGGCACGAAGTCTCGCAGCAGCACATATGGCCGGTTCGGCATAAGTGTCTCATTGGCCGTCAGCGTCACCGTCAGCATCAGCAGTGTGTGCCCATCCGGGGCCGACTTCGCCGCAGCGTCGGTGCCGATCACACCGCCGCCGCCTGGGCGGTTTTCAACCACGAAGGGCTGGCCCAGCGCCTGCGCCAGAGGTTCCGTCAGCAGGCGCGTGAAGGTGTCAGCTCCGCCGCTGGCACCGAAGGGGATGATGATGCGGACAGGTCGCGTTGGCCACGCCTCCTGCGCCTTCACAATCGCCACACGCCCACCTGCCAGAGTACAACCAGCGAGGGCGGCGATACTGCTGCGACGCGTGATCATCTTGAGCTCTTCCTCCTGAAGATCGTCTTTCGTTGTCAGAGCAATCTTGGCGTTATGGTTGTTCAGCAGCGATAGGGTGCGCAGCAAATCGAGGTCTGTAAATCGGTCATCGATTTGGACGCTGGCTCCGAGACCGCCTCGGGCGGCGGCCCTTCCCCAGGGAAGGGAACGATCGGCACAAGGCGGCGCGTTCGCGATCAGCCCAGGCCATCTGGCTTGGAGTGGCGCCAAGACTGCGCTCGTTGCTCCAGATGATGCCGGGGTGGAGCTGGTTACGCCTGGTCTGCAGTTACAGATAGCGATCCGCTACGAAGGACTGGCTGCGTGCTGCACGCGATGCGCCCTGGCGAGGAGCGGAGCTCCTGCCTTCCGGGATTGGGGCAGCACGACAGGCGCGCCCCTACAGGCGGCCACTGTGATGACGTACCAGCGTCACCTGTGCGTCGCCGTATGCAGTGTCCGCTCCGGCACGTGATTCGAAACTGTCGGTGGCTGCCTGTCCCTGCACCCGACGTTCCCGATACTCGCAATGGATAGGCTCTCTGCACATGCAGAGCGGGTTTCTTCTCGCTCACAACCCAGAACGGCTTCGCCGCGTCCGAACGCAGGTCGCGCCACGATATCTCCGCCGCGATCGCTACCGCGAGGTGAGGTCCAGTTCACGGCGCGAGCGCAGGCGCTGGAAGCACTGCGCGAGCGCTTTGAACGCCAGCTTTCTGGTCATCTTGTCCTCGGCGATCACTCCTTTGCGGTTGAAGCCGCCTTGCTCGCGCGTTTGCCGGCGCATGGACCGGAAGTCGTAGAGCAGCCAGGCCGCCAAACCACGGACATAGCTGGCCTGTTCCAGTGCAGCACACTGGCCCTCATAAAAGGCAGCTTGGCGTTCCTCGCTGAAGAGCGGCGCTGAGGCGTCGCGATGGCCCGGGCGCGCATCGGCGCCCGTCTCGCTGATGATAACGGGTTGATCGGGCCGCGAATTGGCCAGCAACCGCGTCAGACCCTGGAAGCCCTGCTCGTACCAGCCGAAATACTCATTGAGGCCGATAACATCGAGATGCTCGGCCAAGCGGTCCTCGATACAGAACCGCTCCCGGTTGATGAGGCAGGCAGCGGTGACAAGGCGCGAAGGATCGGCCGTGCGCGCGGCGTGCGCGAGATTGGCCATGAATGCAAGGCGCGCATCAGTGTCCGCGTTCTCATTCCCGACGCCCCACAGGATGACGCTGGCGCGATTGGCGTCGCGCGCGATCATCTCCTCGAGTTGGTTGCGCGCATCGGCAAGCGTTGCGGGGTTGTCGAAGGCAATGGCCCAATAGACCGGGATCTCGCTCCACAGCAGGAGCCCGGCTTCATCGCAGAGGCTGGCGACGCGCTCGTCATGCGGATAGTGGGCCAGGCGGAGGAAGTTGGCGCCGAGTTCGCGCGCATGCGCGATGCGCCGCCTGATGTCCGCCTCATCGGAGCAGCGGCCGGTTTCCAGGTCGTCCTCATGCACGCAGACGCCGCAGAGTACGAGATCCTGCCCGTTGAGGAGTATCCGTGTGCCCTCGGCGCGAATCTCACGGAATCCGACGCGATCGCGAAGGACCTCGCCCTCGTGGTGCAGTTCGACATCCAGCAGGATCGGGTTATCCGGCGACCAGAGCGGCGGGGCCGCATCAAGAAGGAGGTCGGCCACACCGGCTCGGAACGGGACCTCGGCGTTCAGGCCGAGCGCCGGGATGACGAGGCACCCGGTGCTGTCCAGCGGCTGCGACAAGCTGGCGCGCAGGTGGATGCGGCGGTGGGCGGAGCCCGGTTCGAGCCAGATCGCGAAACGACGCAGATGCAGCCGCGGCAGGCGTAGCAGCGCGACGCTGCGATGAAGGCCGCCATAGTTGAACCAGTCGAAATGGTGCATCGGCACGCGCTCGGCCCGCCGCGCATTCTCGACCATCACCATCAGCCGGTTGCGCCCTGCGCGCAGCGCTGCGGTCGCATCGAGGCTGAAGGGCGTCGAGCCACCGAGATGGCCGCCGAGATGCATGCCGTTGAGGAACACCTCGGCCCGTTGGGCCGCAGCGCCGAACTGCAGCAGAACGCACTCGCCCGGGCCTGCAGCGGCGGCATCGAAGTCGCGCACATACCAGACCGCGCCTTCGTAATGCAGCAATTCGGGGCGCAGCAGGTTCCAGCAGCCCGGGACCGGTGCGGGTTCGCCCGCATCCCACTGCCAGTCGCGCGGCGTGTCCCACCGCTCGGGCGGTGCGTCGTCATAGGCGAACCAGCGCTGGCGCAATCCTTCCTCGAAGGGGTCAAGCGTCAGCCGCCAGGTGCCGTCTAGGGAGACGGTCGGCCGGCCATGCGCGTTCACCAGCGTCGCAGCGCCAGCGCGCTGCGCGGCGAAGCGCGCGTCATAGGCCTCGTCATGCAGATGCGCGAAGGGGTCCGCCGCGTCGGTCATGGCATGGGCATCCGGTAGCCGATGCCGACCATGCCCCGGAAGCGCCAAGGCCAGCGGCCGGGCCAGAGCAGGTCGGCGATCATCGCGATCGCGATCCAGCGGAACCAGGTCGCGAAGGTGTTGGAGAGGCCCTGGGGTTCCTCGTAGCCGCGCACCCAACCATCTTGGCGGCGCGTGCCGGTTTGGACGTCGCAGAAGCCGCCATCCTCCTCCTGCCAGTCGAGCAGCCGTGGCAGCAGTGCCGCGCACCAGGCGCGGATCTCGGCGGCGCGATGGCCGGTCAGCGCAAGGCCATGCACCAGCAGGTCCACCGCATCCGCATCGATGCAGGCGCTGTCCACCACCGGCGGCAGGGTTAGCGCGTAGTCCACGGCGCGGGTGTGGAAGGGCAGGGGTCGCCGTAGCGCGTACCAAAGATGAAAATTGTGCATCGACCCCGCGAAGGCGTGCAGCAGCGCCGTGGCGTCATGCGCCTGGTTCAGGCCCCAGAAGCCGGTCGAGGGTTCCTGCAGTCGGTCGTGCCAGGCAA
>JBIKSZ010000288.1:0-4022 GCA_044348345.1 Roseomonas sp.
TACCAGCGCCACCTTGCCCCGCAAACCGAGTTCCATGCGCCGCCCCGCGCTTTCTGTTGCACCACTGTCCGATGGTGCGCGCCAAGCGGTCAAGATCTCCAAAGCTGCTTGGCGACCAAGCACGCGTATGCGATGGTCACGCGCTGAGGGAGAGAGGCGGCGTGCTGCGAACACCGCTGTGCGACAAGCTTGGGATCTGCGTGCCGGTTCTTCAGGCCGGGATGGGCATCTATCGCGGCCTCGTCACCACGCCGGAACTCGTTGCCGCGGTTTCGAATGCCGGCGGCATGGGCTGCCTTGGCGGCAGCGGGCTGACGCCAGACGAATTACGTGACGTGATCCACCGCATCCGCAGCCTGACCGACCGCCCCTTCGCCGTCGATCTCATCGTGCCTGCGGCGCTGTCGACACGGGAAGGCACGCGTGCGGAGATCCGAGACGACATCCGCCGCCATCATCCGCGCCACTTCGCCTTCGTAGAGGCGCTCTACGAACGCCACGGCGTCCCGCGCCTGCCGATCGACCTCGACCTCACCTGGACACCGAAACTGACCGACGCGCAGGCCGATGTGGTCATCGAGGAACGCGTCGCGCTGTTTGTTGTCGCGCTCGGCGACCCCACTGCGCTGGTCCCGCGCGCACGAGCCCGAGGCGTGCGGGTCGGCGGCCTGGTGGGCAGCCTAGGCAATCTTCGCCGTCAGTTAGACGCGGGCGTGGACCTCGTGATAGCGCAAGGCACCGAGGCCGGCGGCCATGTCGGCAGTGTTGCGACCTTCCCACTGCTGCCACAGGTGGTGGATGCCGCCGGCGACGTCCCGGTCGTGGCCGCGGGCGGGATCGCCGATGGACGCGGGGTCGCCGCCGCGCTCGCGCTTGGCGCGCAGGGCGCATGGGTCGGCACGGCCTTCCTCGCCGCTGAGGAGACGCGCATACACCCCGAGCACCGCGCTCAGATCCTCGGCGGCCGGTCGGAGGATTTCGCGGCGACACGCATCTATACCGGCAAGACCGCGCGCACCTTCCGCAACCCGATCCATGCCGAATGGTCTGCGTCGGGACTGGAAGCGCTGGGCATGCCGCACCAGAAGGTGCTCTTCGAGGATTTCCTAAACGCGGCGCGCCATGCCGGACGGCTGGATCTTGTCAGCAATCCGGCCGGCCAGGCGGCGGGCATGCTATCCGCAGTCCGCCCTGCTGCCGCGATCCTGCGCGACCTGACGGAGGGTGCGGAGCGCCGTATCGCCGAACTGCACCGATTCATTCAAGGATGAGGAGAGCATCATGTTGAGACGGGCACTTCCCCTGCTGGCCGCCTTCGCCATGGCCGCGCCCGCCATGGCGCAGGAACTGCCGCAGAGGCCCATTCGCTGGGTCGTGCCTTACCCCGCCGGCGGCACCGGCGACATCGCCGCACGCACCGTCGCGCCGGCGCTCGCGGAACGGCTGAATCGTTCCGTCGTGGTCGAGAACCGCCCCGGCGCGAACGGGCTTCCAGGAACGGAGGCCGTGGCACGATCGCCTGGCGATGGGACCACGATCGTACTAGGTGTCTTCGGGCCGCTGACGGTCATGCCGCATCTGGTGCGTATGGGCTTCGACCCGCAGCGCGACTTGGCGCCGGTCAGCACGATGATCTCGGTACCCGCGCTCGTCGTTGTCGGGCCGAACCATCCAGCGCGCAGCTTTGGTGACCTGGTGGCGATGGCGCGCAGCCGGCCAGGTGAGCTGACCAACGGTTCCGTCGGTGTTGGATCCTCGGGCCAGCTTGCCGGCGCGCTGCTCGCGACCATGGGCGGGGGCCGCTTAACCACCGTGAACTACAGCGGCGGCGCGCCAGCGCAGGTGGACCTGATGGCGGGGCGTATCGACGTGATCTTCGACAACGCGCCGGCTGCCCTTCCGCGCGTACGCGGCGGCCAGCTGCGCGCGCTGGCAATCACCACTCCTCAGCGCTCGCCGCTGCTGCCCGAGGTGCCGACCGTCGCCGAATCCGGCTTTCCCGGCTATGATGTGTCGACCTGGATGGGCGTGCTGGCGCCCGGCAGCACCCCACCGGAGATTGTTACCATCCTCAATCGCGCCCTGGTCGCGGCGGTGAACGAGCCCACCATGCGCCAGCGCCTGACCGAGCAGATGTTCGACGTGGCAACCTCCACCCCGCAGGAATTCGCCCGCTACATCGCGGCGGAGACGGAGAAGTGGGGCCGCGTCGTACGCGAGAACGGCCTCAGGGCGGAGTAGGCACAACACCATGATGGACGCCACTCGCCTGCCGCCGAACGAACTGGCCAGCCTGCGCGACCATAAGCTGCGGCACATGATCGACCTCTGCCGTCGCGGACATCCCTACTACCGGGAGGCCTGGCGCGGCGTGGATCTCGACGCAGTGCAGGGTATCGCGGATCTCTGGCGGCTGCCGCTTACGCCGAAACGCCTGCTGATGGAGCGTCCGGCCGAGTTCCGCCTGGACTGCCCCGACCTGCCGGTGGCCGAGCGCGCCTTGTGGGAAGTGGTGCACACAACTGGCAGTTCGGGCGATCCGACGCCGATCTATAACACCACATATGATTACCATGGCTATCTGCTGCTGAACCGCCGCGTCGGCGAGATTGCCGGCATCGGGGAACGCGACGTCATCGCCAACCTCTTCCCGCTGACCGCTGCGTCGATGGGCGCCTTCATGCGTTCCTCGACGCTCGCATACGCCTGCGGGGCGGCGGTCACGGCTGCGATGGGGGGCGCACCGGTGGGCCCCTTCGGCGTCCAGAAACCGATGGATGAGGCGGTGCGCGTGATTGAGCGGCATCGCGCCACCGTGCTCTGGGGCGTTACAAGCTTCGTCCGCCGCGTGCTGATCCGCGCCGCGGAGCTGGGCGCCGACATCCGCTCGGTCCGCATGTGCGCGGTTACCGGCGAGGCGAGCTCCGCGCCTCTCCGCGAGGATATGCGCCGGCTGATGCGCGAGCAGGGCTGCGCCGGCTCTGTGGTCTTCGACCGCTACGGCTCGACGGAATCAGGTGGGCTCGCGCAGTGCCAGGAAGAAGGCGAGTGGCATAACCCGGCGCCGGAACTGCTCTTCCACGAGGTGGTGGACCCAGAGACAGGACGGCCAGTACCGGATGGCGAGCGCGGCCAACTCGCCATCACGCATCTTGATCGGCGCGGCACCGTCGTGCTGCGCTACCTCGTCGGCGATATCATCTCCATCAAGCGCGATGCCTGCCCGCACTGCGGCCGCATTGGCGAGAGGCTTGTCGGCCCCGTGGTACGGACCAAGGACCTGATCAAGGTGAAGGGCATGCTCATCAATCCGGCCGCATTGCTCGAGCGGCTGCAGCGCATCACTGCGCTGGAGGAATTCCAGGTAGTGATTGATCACGCCAACCCAGATGAACCCTTCCCGGTTGACGAACTCGTCGTGCGCATCGCGCCTGGCGGCGGTGCCGACCCGGAGGCCACTGCCGCCGAAGTCGCGGCCGCGACACAGGCCACAATCGGCGTCCGCCCGCGCGTGGCGTTGGAGCCGCGGCAGGCGATCTATGATGCGGGGCGGGAGACCAAGGCGGTGCGCTTTGCCGACCGGCGCAGACACTAGGGGGTACGGAGCAAATGCGCGACGAGAAGATCACCGGCGGGAAGCCCTGGAATCCTCGCTATACCTACTGGCCGGCGCGGCGTGTCGGGAACCTGCTCTTCATCTCCGGCACGACCGGCACGGATGACGAGGGAAACATCACCGCCCCTGGCGACATCGTGGAACAGACGCGCCAGATTTTCCGAAAATGGGGGCCTCTGCTGGCCGAGGCCGGCTGTACCCACGACGACATCGTGCAGACCGTCGACCACTACGTCACGACGGAAAACTATCGCGGTACCGCGGCGGTACGGCGCGAATTCTTCAAGGAGCGCCTGCCCACATCCACCGGCGTCCAGGTCGTTGGGCTGCTACGACCGTACGCGCTGATCGAGATCCACGGCATCGCTGTAATCCAGGGGGACAAATGACCGGATTCCACTGGGAG
>JBIKSZ010000095.1:0-13168 GCA_044348345.1 Roseomonas sp.
CATCGCCTGGCGAAGGATCTCCTCCGCCGCGCGGCGCCGCTCGGCAGGGGTGGCGCCCTCCGGCAGGGTGCGCTGGCGCCGTACCTCGGCCTCGACGAAGCCGACGCGCCGTGTGTCCGTGCCGACCACCTCAAGCCGCGCCTGCAGCCGCGTCGCCAGCCGCTCCCCCGGATCGCCGGTGAACATGCCCACCACGCCGCCGCGGGCCGCCATCGCCTCGCGCTGGAACTCGGCGATCTGCACCAGGAAGCGGGCGCGATTCTCGGTGCCCGCCGCCACCAGCCGGTCCTGCGCCATGCGCACCATCTCCTGCTCCGGCCGGAGCGGGGCGGGCTCATCCACCCGGATCGTGGCGGAGCCGAGGGTCATCACCTCGACCTCCGCGACATTCAGCCGGATCGGCGTCAGATGGCGGTAGCCGCTGACCAGCGGCGCCAGCACCTCCGGCTCGCCCGACGCACAGGCGGCGGCAGCGAGTGGCAGGGCCAGCAGCAGCGTCCTGCGCGCAAGCATCGTCGAACCCCTCCGGAAGACCGAATCCATTCTAGATCGTAACGCAGCGCGCGAAAAACCTCACGCCCGCCCTGCCTTGCCCTGCACCTCATCGCGCTCGAAGCGGAAGTCGAGGTTGCAGAATTCGCAGGTCATGGTGATCGCACCGGCTTCCGCCATGTGGTCGAGGTCGTCGGGGGGGAAGCCTTCCAG
Source organism: Roseomonas sp. (assembly GCA_044348345.1). GTDB lineage: Bacteria > Pseudomonadota > Alphaproteobacteria > Acetobacterales > Acetobacteraceae > Falsiroseomonas. Next base: position 706 of record JBIKSZ010000095.1, read on the forward strand.
CACCTGCGCCAGTCGCGCACGCGAACAGCGGCAGCCATAGGACAGCGCCCGCGGCCGATCGAGCGCGAGCCCCTCGGCGTGGAACAGCCGGTGCAGCAGGCGTTCGGCCGGCAGCAGGTCGTCGAGCATCTCCGCCGCCGTGATCGTGCCGGCCAGCGCCTGGGCAGTGCGCCAGGCATCATCCAGCGCCTCGGCGTCGGATTGCGGATCCACGCCGCCTTCGCCCGCGACGCGCTCGATCACCAGCGCGCTCGCGCGCCAGCCGGCCGGCGTGCGCGCCGCGGCCAGGTACACCTGGCTCTGCAGCTGTTCCGAGGTGCGGAAATAGGCGCCCGTCATCTCCGCCAGCGTCGTGCCCTCGATGGCGACGATGCCCTGGTAGCGGTCCATGTCCGGCCCCTGGTCGCAGGTGAAGGCCATGTACCCCGCCCCGAGCAGCTCGCTGGCCGAAGGCGTGCCCGCTGCCAGCAGCGCCGCGAGCTTCTCGGGCTCGGCCCGCGCATAGCCGCGCAGCGCGCCCGCTTCGGTGCAATCCGCCAGCAGCATCGGCACCGCCCCGTCGCCCTTGGCCTGCAGGCTGAAGGAGCCGCGGAATTTGAGCGCAGTGGCGAGCGCCGCCGTCAGTGCCAGCGCCTCTCCCATCAGGCCGAGCACTGCGTCGTGCTGGGTGCCATGGCGGGCGAGCAACGCCTCGGCCAGCGGGCCAAGCCGCACCAGGCGGCCGCGCACCGGCTTCAGGTGCAGGTGGAAGGGCTGCACGCCCCGCGGCACCACGATGTCGGGCACGGGGGGCCGATCGTGGTTCAGAAAGGGGGGGGTCGCCGAAGGCTGGGTCGGATCGGTCAAGGGAAGCTACCGGAAGAAGGGGGGGGGTTTCGGCCTCTAGATAGGCCCGCGCGGCCGCCAGGGCCACGTCACCCCTTGGAAACGGTTTCCCTCATCATGGCGCCGCCACACGAAACAGATGTTCGGTGCCCGGATGATCCAGGGCGCGATGCGGCGGACTCGCCGGGCGGGCATGCCATCCGGGGGCGCTGGACGCCCCCCCCGGGGCCCCGACGGGGCGTCAGCTACCCGTCAGCCGCTCCCACAGGCTGCGCTGGCGCGGCTGGACGATGGGGGTTTCGCCCTCGGTCTGTTCGCGGCCGAGCGCGGCGTTCTCGCGCAGGCGCTGCGCCTCGCGCGTCGGGTCCACGGCGATGCCCGTCGGGCCGGCCGGACGCCAGAACATCATCCGGTCCACGAAGCCTTCAGGCGGCTGGTCGAGCCGCAGGCTCTCCTCATCCACGCGGCGGCGAATATTGCTCTCCACCGGGGTGCCGGCCCGGGCGACCAGGGCGCGCTCGGCCGCGGAGGGCTGGGCGGCGGCGACGCCGGGCGCGAGGATGGCGGCCGCCGAGCGGCTATCCTGCGGGCGCGGGGCGCCGGGGGTCGGCGTGGGCAGGTCGCCCAGCCGCGGCGGCACGGAGAGCGGCGCGCGCGTCGTCACCTGGAACTCGTCCGGCGGGGCGCGGGTGAAGCCGAGGGTGCGGGAGGTGTCGCCGCCACAGGCGCCCAGCGCCAGCAGCAGCGGCAGGGCCAAGGCGAACTTGCTGGCGGCCTTGGTCGGACGGGCGGGGCGCTGTGTCATGGGGCAGAAGGCTTAACGCCGGCGGGTGGCCGGAACAAGGCGTCTGCGACCAGCGCCAGCACGCCCAGCACGATCGCCGCGTCCGCGACGTTGAAGACGTACCAGTGCCAGCCCCAGGCATGGGCATCGAAGAAATCCGCCACCGCCCCGAAACGGATGCGGTCGATGACATTGCCGACCGCCCCGCCGATGACCGCGCCGAGGGCGAAGGCCGTGGTGCGGTTATCCGCCCGCGCCATCCAGCGCAGCAGCACGCCCGCGATCACCAGCGCCAGCGCGCCAAGCGCGAATTGCGTCCAGGCCGCATCGCCGGCCAGCAGGCCGAAGGTGACGCCACGGTTCCAGACCATGGTCAGGTCGAAGCCGAAGGGCCCGATCTCGACCAGCGGGATGTGCTGCACGATCGGCAAATGCAGCACGAACAGCATGTAGTGTTTCGACGCCTGGTCCGCGGCCAGGATCACCGCGGCCAGGATCAACCCCCGCCGCAGCATCCGCGCAGCTTCTCCCTCCCCCGCCTGCGGGGGAGGGTCGGGGTGGGGGTGCGAAGATGAGGACACCCCCATCACCCCGCCTGCCCCTCCACCACCGCCTCGCAGCGCCGGCAGAGCGCGGGATGCGTCTGCGACTGCCCCACTTCCGGCAGAACCCGCCAGCAACGGTCGCATTTCTGCCCCGCCGCGACCTCGACGACAGCCTTCGCCTCGGCCCCCGGCGTGACCGCCACCTGGGAGGCGATCAGCACCTCTTCCCAGGTCTCGGCCGGGAGCGCGGCGAAGGCGTCGCCCGCCAGCGCGACGCGCGCCTGCAGCGAGGCGCCGATCAGCCCGTCGCGCCGCGCAACCTCGAGTGCCGCCGTCGCGACGCCGCGCGCCTCGCGCAGCGCAGCCCACTTCGCCGCCAGCGCCTCATCCCGCCACGCCGCCGGCAGCACCGGCCAGTCCTGCAGATGGATGCTCTCGCCATCCGGAAAGCGCGCCAGCCACGCTTCCTCCGCCGTGAACACCAGCACCGGCGCAAGCCAGGCGGTCAGGCAGCGATGCAGCTGGTCGATCACCGTCCGCGCCGCGCGCCGACGCAGCGAATCCTTCGCATCGCAATAGAGCGAATCCTTGCGGATATCGAAGTAGAAGGCGCTGAGATCGGCCGAGCAGAAGGCGTGAATCTCGGGATAGACGCCGCTCCAGTCATGGTCGCGCTGCGCCTGGCGCAGCTTCGCATCCAGCTCCGTCAGCCGATGCAGCACCCAGCGTTCCAGTTCGGGCAACTGGTCATGCGGCAGCGTCTCGCTCGCGTCGAAGCCATCGAGGTTGCCGAGCAGCCAGCGCAGCGTGTTGCGGATGCGCCGATACAGCTCCGCCTGCTGATCGAGGATGTTCTTGCCGATCCGCTGGTCCTCGGTGACGTCGGTGTTCATCACCCAGAGCCGCAGGATGTCCGCGCCGGTCTTCGATACGACCTCCTGCGGCGCCACGACATTGCCGAGCGACTTCGACATCTTCCGCCCCTGCTCGTCGAGCACGAAGCCATGCGTCAGGATCGCCTTGAACGGCGCCTCGCCACGCGTGCCGACGCTCTCGAGCAGCGACGACTGGAACCAGCCGCGATGCTGGTCCGAGCCTTCAAGATAAAGGTCCGCCTTCGCCGGCAGGCCGCGCCCGCCCATCTCGCCCAGGACGAAGGCGTGGGTGGAACCCGATTCGAACCAGACATCCACGATGTCCATCACCTGCTCGTAATCGGCCGCGTCGCGCTCCGCTCCGAGGAAGCGCTGCGCGGCGCCGGGCATGTACCAGGCATCCGCGCCTTCGGTGGTGAAGGCCGCGACGACGCGGTCCACCACCGCCTGGTCGCGCAGCGGCGTGCCGGTCGCCTTTTCCACGAAGACCGGGATCGGCACGCCCCAGGCGCGCTGGCGGCTGATGCACCAATCGGGGCGGCCTGCGACCATGCTGCCGATTCGGTTGCGGCCCATATCGGGGACGAAGTGAGTCTTCGCGATCTGGTCGAGCGCGGTCTTCCGGATCGAGCGCGCATCATCCGTCACGCCGGAGGCGTGCTCTCCATCCATCCGGATGAACCATTGCGGCGTCGCGCGGAAGATGACGGGCTTCTTCGACCGCCAGCTATGCGGGTAGCTGTGGTTCAGCTTGCCCTTCGCCGCCAGCGTGCCGAGCGCCTCGCAGGCCGCATAGACGGCGTCATGCGCCTTCCAGACATGCAGCCCGACGAAGCCCGGCGCCTGCGCGGTGTAGGTGCCGTCATCGCCCACGGTTTCGGGTACCGGCAGCCCATGCGCGCGGCCGAGGTTGAAATCGTCTTCGCCATGGCCGGGCGCGATATGCACGAAGCCCGTGCCGGCTTCGGTCGTCACGAAATCGCCCGGCAGCAGCGGCACATCGAAATCGTACCCGCCGGCGGCGTCCGGCATGCCGCGCAGCGGATGCGCGGCGATGGCGCCCGCGAGCTCCGCGCCCTTCAGCACGCGCCGGATGCTGTGCGCGCCGAGCCCCGCATCCTTCTCGAATTGCGGCAGCAGCGGCAGCGCGACGAGCAGCACCTCGCCGACCTTCAGATGGCTGCCATCCGCGACACCTTCGACATGCACCAGCGCATAGTCGATCTCATCGCCATAGGCGACCGCGCGGTTGCCGGGGATGGTCCAGGGCGTCGTCGTCCAGATCACCACCGACGCGCCGACCAGGTGCGTGGCCTTCGCGCAGGTCACCCGGAACCGCGCCCAGAGCGTCGGCGAGACATGGTCGTGATACTCGATCTCGGCTTCCGCCAGCGCCGTCTTCTCGACCGGGCTCCACATCACCGGCCGCAGCCCGCGATAGAGCGAGCCATTCATCAGGAAGCGCCCGATCTCGCCCGCGATCACCGCCTCGGAGGGGAAATCCATCGTGGCATAGCGCTTCGCCCAATCGCCGGCGATGCCGAGCCGCTTGAACTCCTCCGCCTGCACCTCCAGCCAGCGCGCGGCATAGGCACGGCATTCGGCGCGGAAATCGAGGATCGGGACATCGTCCTTGTTCTTCTTCTTCGCCCGGTATTCTTCCTCGACCTTCCACTCGATCGGCAGGCCGTGGCAGTCCCAGCCGGGGATGTAGTCGGCATCGTGGCCTGCCATCTGCGCCGCGCGGTTGATGACGTCCTTCAGCACCTTGTTCAGCGCATGCCCGATATGGATGTTGCCATTGGCGTAGGGCGGGCCGTCATGCAGGACGAAGACCGGCCGCCCTTTCGAGCGTTCGCGCAGCTTCGCCCAGAGGTCCATGCCCTCCCACCGGGCGAGCCAATCGGGCTCGCGCTTCGGCAGATCGCCGCGCATAGGGAAATCGGTCTTTGGCAGGATGACGGTGCCGCGGTAGTCGCGGGCGGCTGGCGTCTCGGGGGCGCCAAGGGGCGTATCGTTCATGGGTGCGGCTCTCGGGCGGCGTGATCGGGCCGCGGGGTCAGCGTGGGGCGCGTGCGAAACTCCCGGCCTTCAGGCGAAGGCCGGGGAGATAATTCGAACAGGGACGCGCAGCCGAAACATCGGCGTCATATGCGGACGGCCCCCGCCCAGGGTCAAGCGCGGGGCGGCCCCTATCCGGCCAGCGCCTGCGCGCCCCACACCGCCGCCACACCCGCGCAGATCGCAAGCCCAAGGTTGCGGGTGCCAAGCTGCACCGCGACCACCGCCGCCGCGCCCACCCAGGCCGGCCAGGACCCCGCCACCAGGGGCGGCGCCACATAGGCCGCGAACAGCGCGCCCGGCAGGTGCCGCAGCATGACCTCCACGAATTCCGGCGGGCGGATGCTGCGCAGGATCGCATAGCCCCCCGCCCGGCAGGCATAGGTCACCAGCGCCATCCCGAGGATCGCCAGCAGCACATCCGGCCGCAGTTCCATCATGTTTGCGCGCCCACCCGCCGCCCGCGCAGCTCGATCCACGCCCCCAGCGCCGCGCCGGCAAAACTGCCCGCCAGCAGCGGCAGCGGCGCCGGCACCCCCGCCCGGTGCACCGCCAGCGCCACCAGCCCCGCCACGACCCACGGCGCCAGATCCACCCGCGGGCCGCGCCACAACCCGACCAGCATCGAGACGAAGGCCGCGACCGAGGCGAAGAACAGCGGATGCCCCGGCGGCACCCGCACCAGGCTCCCGGCCAGATGCCCGATCGCCGTCGTCGCCACCCAGGCCACCCACAGCCCGAGCCCGACGCCCAGCAGGTAGCCGGCATCCCGCCCGCCGCGGCGCTGTTCCTGCACCGCCAGGCCGAAGGAATGGTCCACCAGCGTCGCCAGCGTCCCCCACAGCTTCCAGCCGCGCAGCCGGTCGAGCCAGCCGGCCAGCGCCGCGCCCTGCGGCGCCATGCGGATATTCACCACCCCCGCCGCGACGATCGCTGCCAGGATCGGCACCGGATCGGCCCAGAGCTCCAGCACCAGCAGCTGCGCCGCGCCGGCATAGACGATCATGCTCATCAGCACCGCCTCGGCGAAGGTGAGCCCCTTCGCATTCGCCAGCACGCCGATGACCATCCCGAAGGGCACCATGCCGAGCCAGAGCGGCAAGCTCGCCACCGCCCCGCGCCACACCCCCGCGCGCGTGAAAACTACTGGCCCCGTCATTTCCCGCGCACGACGGTTTCACCGTCGTGCCCCTCAAACGCGTCGTGCCGGAGGCACGCCTTTGGCGTGACGCGGGCCGCATCCGCGGCCCTTGGCTTCGCGGCATAAGCCGCGGGCCGCGTTCGCGGCCTCGGCCCTTCGGGCCGCAGGTCAGAGCCTCGTGCCTCGGCCATCATTTCTGCCGCGCCGCGATCAGCCGCGCCTCGGCTTCCTCCGGCGCCATGCCGAGCGCGCGGGACGCCATCTCGCGCCCGAAGCCGGCCCGCGCCAGCGCGCCGAGCGCCTTCAGCCGCGCCTCCGGCGTGCCACCCGCCGCGCCGAACGGACCGATGCGCCGGCGCCGGCAGAAGGCGAGCGCGGCGGCCAACTCCGCCTCCTCCCCCTCGGGCAGGGCGGCGGCGGCGGTGGCGGCGTCCACGCCCTTCTCCCGCAGATGCGCCAGCGCCGCGCGGCGCGAGCGGCCGCTGCGCAGCAACCGCCGCGCGCGGCTTTCGGCGAAGGCCGCATCATCCACAGCGCCCTGCGCCACCATCCGCTTGGCGACCGAAGCAGCCGCAGCCTTGGCGGCGGCGGCGCGGGGGGCGACATCGGCCTGCCCCTCGGCCTCGGCGGCCCGCGCCCAGCGGTCCACGCGGCGCGCCAGCACCCGGCGCAGCCCCGCCTCGGTCGCGGCGAAGCGCGCGAGATGCGCCAGCGCCGCCTCGGCCAGGCGCGCTTCATCGGGAGGAGGACCGGCCGGACGGGGTCCCTCTTGCCCGGCCCGGCGCCGTTGCGGCGTCATGGCCCCCTTGTGCCACGCCCTGGCGGAGGCTGGCGACCCGCATCGCGCGCAGGGCGGCCCCCTCCCAAGCCATTCCCGCAACCTCCCGCCACGCCAGGGCGTTGCGACGCGGGGCGGACTGCGACATGGGAGATCACGGCATGCGCGGATGGCGACAAATTCTATTGATGACGAGCGCGGCCGCGCTCTGCGCCGTGCCACTGCTCGCGCTGGGCCAGGCGAACAGCGGCGGCAGCAGCCAGCGGCAGGACACGACCCAGATCATGCCGTCGGAGGGCGACCAGGCCACGCCACGGCAGCCTGCGGCGCCAGGCATAGGCACGGGTACGGGCGCGACCACGCCCGGCATGGCGGTGGACAGCGAACGCCTGCAGGGCGGGCGGCGGGCCAGCCGCGTCATCGGCGCCACCATCTACAACGCGGAGAACGACACGATCGGCTCCGTGGACGACCTGATCGTTCCGCCCGGCGGCGGCCAGCCGGTCGCGGTGCTCGCGGTCGGCGGCTTCCTCGGGATTGGGGCGCGGCTGGTCGCCATCCCCTATGAGCGGCTGCTGTATAACCCCGAGCGCGAGCGCTGGATGCTGCCCGGCGCCACGCGCGACAGCCTGCGGGCGCTGCCGGCCTATAGCTACGAGGAAGACGGGCTGCGCCGTCGCGGCTGAGCGGCGGACATACCGGGCCGAAAGGCGGCGCATGCCTTGCCGGCCCGGCACGTTTTGACCCCCACGGACGATTCAGGCATTTTCATCCGCTTCCGCGTCTACCGGGGGCATCTCGCCCGCCGGCCGCGCGGAGCCGGAGGAAGCGAGGAACATCGTGATTCCCGCCCTGATGCCGAACTACGCCCGTGCCGACCTTGCCTTCGAGAAGGGCGAGGGCGCGCAGCTCTGGGCCGCGGATGGGCGACGATACCTCGATTTCGGCGCCGGCATCGCGACCTCCAGCCTCGGCCATGGCCACCCGCATCTGGTGAAGGCCATCGCCGAACAGGCGGCGCGGGTGATGCATGTCTCGAACCTGTACCGCGTCCCGCAGGCCGAGGAACTGGCCGCGCGCCATGTCGCGCAGTCCTTCGCCGACAGCGTCTTCTTCTGCAATTCGGGCGCCGAGGCGAATGAAGGCGTGGTCAAGGCGGTGCGGAAGTACCACGCCGAGACCGGCCACCCCGAGCGCTACCGCATGATCTGCTTCGAGGGCGCCTTCCACGGCCGCACCCTCGGCATGATCGCCGCGACCGGCAATGCCAAGTACCTCGCCGGCTTCGGCCCGACGGTGCAGGGCTTCGACCATGTGCCCTTCGGCAACATGAACGCCGTGCGCGACGCCATCACCGCCGAGACCGCCGGCATCCTGATCGAGCCGGTGCAGGGCGAGGGCGGCGTGCGCCCCGCCGACCTGCAGTTCCTGCGCGACCTGCGCGCGACCTGCGACGAATTCGGCCTGCTGCTGGCCCTCGACGAGGTCCAGACCGGCATGGGGCGCAGCGGAAAACTCTGGGCGCATCAATGGGCCGGGATCGAGCCGGATGTGATGTCCTCGGCCAAGGGCATCGGCGGCGGCTTCCCGCTGGGCGCGGTCTTCGCCAAGGAACATGTGGCGAAGCACCTGAAACCCGGCACGCATGGCACGACCTATGGCGGCGGCCCGCTGGCCTGCGCGGCCGGCAATGCCGTGCTGGATGTGATCCTCGCCCCCGGCTTCCTCGATGGCGTGGACCGCGTGGCGCGGCATCTGTGGCGTGGCCTGCTGGCCCTCGCGCAGCGCCACCCGACGGTGATCGAAGGCGTGCGCGGCGCGGGGCTACTGCTCGGCCTCAAGCTGCATGAGGCTGTCAGCAATGGCGCGCTGCAGGACGCCGCCATGCAGGAAGGCCTGCTGACCGTCGCGGCGGGGATGAACGTGCTGCGCCTGGCGCCGCCGCTGATCATCACGGAAGCGGATGCGGATGAGGCGATCGCCCTCCTCGACCGCGCCTGCCGCCGCGTTGCCCCCGACGCGGCCAGGGCCGCCGCCCAATGAGTGCGGCGCTGAAGGTGGCGGGCGGGGGCAGCGCGCCCCCCCGCCACTTCCTTGAGATCATGGACCACGACGCGGCGACGCTGCGGCGCATGCTGGACCTTGCCCAGCAGGCCAAGCGCGGCGCCGTTGCGGGCAAGCCGCTCGCGGGCAAGACGGTCGCGCTGATCTTCGAAAAGCCCTCCACCCGCACCCGCGTTTCCTTCGAGGTCGGGATCCACCAGCTGGGCGGGCACGCCCTCGTGCTGTCCTCGCGCGACATGCAACTCGGCCGTGGCGAGACGCCGGCGGACACGGCCCGCGTGCTCTCCCGCTACGTGGACGCGATCATGCTGCGCACGGACAATGTCGCGAAGATCCGCGAATTGGCGGAACACGCGACGGTGCCCGTCATCAACGGCCTCACCGACGTCTCGCATCCCTGCCAGATCATGGCCGATGTGATGACCTTCGAGGAGCATCGCGGCCCGATCGCCGGGCAGACCGTCGCCTGGACCGGCGACGGCAACAATGTCGCGCAGAGCTTTCTTCAGGCGGCCGCGCGCTTCGGCTTCAAGCTCCGCCTGGCCACCCCGCCCGAACTCGCCCCGCCCGCGCAGCTGGTGGACTGGGCACGGCGCGAGGGCGCGGAGATCGAGCTCACTGCCGATCCTGTCGCGGCCGTGCGCGGCGCGCGCTGCGTCGTCACCGACACCTGGGTCTCCATGTCGGATGAGAAGCCGAATACGGCGACCATCAACCGCCACAACCTGCTCGCGCCCTACCAGCTCAACACCGCGCTGCTGAAGCATGCCGCGGCGGATGCGATCGTCATGCACTGCCTGCCCGCCCATCGCGGAGAGGAGATCACCGACGAGGTGATGGACGGCCCGCAGAGCGTCGTCTTCGACGAGGCAGAGAACCGCCTGCACGCCCAGAAGGGCGTGCTGCTCTGGGCGTTGGGCGGCGGCTGAGGCCCGCACCCGACCCGCCGCACCGCGGCTTCACCCTTCCCGGGCAGGGCTTGCGCCGGTCAACCCGCCGGGAGCGTCCATGCCCGCCCTTCCTCGCGCCCTCGCCGCGCGTCTCGCGGCGATCGGCATCCGCATGCGCATCCTCTGTGCCGAGCTGCTCGGCCTCACCCTCGGCATGGCCGGGCTGGTCGCGAAGCAGACCAGGGACGAGCTCGCCACCGACCGCGAGCCGCGGCCGAGCAGCGTGTAACGCACGCGGCTGCGCGCGGCGCGATCAGCCCTGGCGCAGGGTCGCCAGGCGGCGCAACTCCGCTGCGCGCCTTCGCCCACGCCACGCCGTCCGTGCGGCGATCAGCCCCGTCACGCCGAGCAGACAGGCCAGCGGCACAACCGGGAGCAGGTAGCGCTGCTCGATATGCACCGGCGCATAGACGCCGAAGAAGCCGGCGCAGGCGCACCACATGCCCAGCAGCGGCCACCAGCGCGGGTCGCGTCGCGCCAGCAACAGCGGCACCAGCATCGCCGCCAGCGTCACCATGAGCCCCGCCGCCCGGCTGGCCGACAGCACGACCAGCAGCGCCGCCCCCGCTGCCGAGCCCTGCGCGGCCATGCGCGCGAGCACGCCCTCGCGCCGGAACCAGGGATCAGGCAGGCCGGTGCGCAGGTGCAGTTCCGCCCAGGCGTCGAGCGGCATGAACGTGATCCAGAACATCTTCACGGGCAGCCGCACCATGACGCCGCGCAGCATCTCCTCCGGATGCTCGCGCCAGGCGCGCAGATATCGCGCGGAGGCGATGGCCGCGATCTCGGGCGAGGTGTACCCGGCCTCGAACAGCCGCCGGTGCAGTTCGTCGATCGCCTCGTAGCCACGCAGCACGACCGTCTCTCGCACCGTGCGGTCGAAGGCGTCCTCGCCGTGATAGACCGGCGCGCCGCGGCGCAGCGCCGGCAGGGTCGCCTGCACCATCACGATCTGGCGCGAGGTGGACAGCACGGCGTGGCCCGAGCGAGCATGGTTCGACGCAGCCATCAGGCCCGCCGCGAGCGCCACGGGCGCGAGCAGCAGCGACATGCCCGCGAGGCGCCGGCGCGGCCCGGCCGCCACCGCAGCCGCCGGCAGCAGAGCGAGCGCGATGTAGGGCGTCGCCTCCCGCACGGTGGTCGCGAGGCCAAGCAAGGCGCCCGCCAGCAGCACCAGGCGCAGCCGCCCGGTCTCCGCCAGCCCGGCGCGCAGCAGCGCCAGCGCGGCAAGGCTGAAAAGCGCGCCATAGAGCGCATCCGTCATCACCATGACCTGCGCGGCCGCCGCCCAGCCGACCGCCGGCATCAGCGCCGCGGCGATCGCGGCCCAGCGGCCGAGCCCGAGCGCCAGCCCAGCCCGGTGCGCTGCCGCCGCGACCGCCGACTGCGCCAGGATCTGCAGGGCGACCAGCAGCAGCGGCCAACGCTCCGGGGCCGCGGCCTGCAATAGTGCGAGCAGCGCCGGATAGCCCGGCGTGCGGAAGAGCGTCGCCGGCGAGGGGGAGGAGCGCAGCAGCGCCTCTCCGCTCGGCAGCGGCCAGGCACGCAGGGCATCGGCATAGGCCTGGTAGCTCGGGGTGTCCGGTGTCGTCACCACGCCGAAGACGCCGAGCGCGGCCAGCGCGGGCAGCGTTGCAGCCAGCGCAACGGCCCAGCTGTCGCCCCGGAACGCGCCGGAGGCACAGCGCCGGTTGGCGGCTTGTTCGCGGCTGTCTGTCATGCAGAGAGGATCCGTCGGGTGCGTCGCTGCATCGGCGTATACTTATGGGCGAGACCCTCTGCGAGCCGATTCGCCGAAAGGGGTTGGCCTCGCCCGCAAGCGGGGCCACCTTCGCGGCATGACAGCCCTCACCCGTCGCGCGGCCCTCCAGGCCGCCGCCTGCGCGGCTGCGGCCGGCACCCTCCCGGTCGAAGCCCGCGCCCAGGCCGCCGCCGCCGACCGCCCGCTCTTCGGCGCGACGCTGCGCACCCTGCCGAACGGCCTCAGCGTCGCCTTCGTGGAACAGCGCCGCGCGCCCGTCGTTGCGCAATACGCCTATGTCGCGGCTGGCGGCGGGGAAGACCCGGCCGGGCGCTCCGGCGTCGCGCATTTCCTGGAACACATGCTGTTCAAGGGCAGCCCGCGCGTTGCCTCCGGCGAATTCTCCCGCCGCGTCGCGCGGGAAGGTGGCAACGACAACGCCTTCACCTCCCGCGATGTCACCGGCTATTTCCAGCATGTCGAAGCCTCCCGCCTCGACCTCATCGCGATGATGGAAGCGGACCGCTTCGCTGCCGCGCATATCCCGGCCGCGGAGCTGGAACCCGAGCGCCGCGTGATCCTGGAAGAACGCCAGCAGCGCACCGACAGCTCCCCCCGCGCGCTGTTCTTCGAAGCCTTCGACGCCGCCATGTGGGGCCCGCAGCATTGGCGCGGCCGCCCGATCATCGGCTGGGAAGA
>JBIKSZ010000289.1:0-4012 GCA_044348345.1 Roseomonas sp.
GGATCGTCACGCGCGGCTTCTTCGCCGGGCGCTCGATCACCACGCGGGACACGCCCGCGCCCTTCAGCCGGTCGCGTAGCGTGCGGCGCAGCTTCAGGTCCTCATGCAGCATCTTGGAATAGTCATCGGCGGCGAACCACCGGCTATCCCAAGTCCGATTGATGCCGAGCCGAAGCCCGATCGGATTAACTTTCTGGCCCATCTTACGCGGCCTCCTGCTGCGGCGCCGGCGCGTCCGCGATCTGCTCGGCCACCACGATGGTGAGGTGGCTGAACCACTTTTCGATGCGCGACGAACGGCCGCGGCCGCGTGCGTGGAAGCGCTTCATCACGACCGAGCGGCCCACCTCGACGCGCGACACGACCAGACGGTCCACATCGAGCTGGTGGTTGTTCTCGGCGTTGGCGATCGCGCTCTCGAGCGTCTTCTTCACCGTCTGCGCGATACGGCGCTTGGAGAAGGTCAGCGTCGCGACCGCGTCCTGCGCGGTGCGGCCGCGGATCAGACCCGCCACCAGGCTCAGCTTGCGCGGGCTGACGCGGATGTTCCGCGTCGCCGCCTGGGCCTCGGTCTCGGCGAGGGTGCGTGCGTGCTTCGGCTTGCTCATCTCAGCCCCGCTTCGCCTTCTTGTCGGCCGAATGGCCGTTGAAGGTGCGCGTCGGCGAGAACTCGCCGAACTTGTGGCCGACCATGTTCTCCGTCACCTGCACCGGGACGAACTTCTTCCCGTTGTAGACGCCGAAGGTGAGGCCCACGAACTGCGGCAGGATCGTGCTGCGGCGCGACCAGATCTTGATGATCTCGTTGCGCCCCGAGGCACGGGACACTTCCGCCTTGTTGAGCAGGTAGCCGTCGACGAACGGCCCCTTCCATACGCTGCGCGGCATCGCGATCAGCCCTTCGTCGCGTTGCGGCGCCGGACGATGAGCCGGTCGGTCCGCTTGTTGTTGCGGGTCTTCGCACCCTTCGTCGGCTTGCCCCAGGGCGTGACCGGATGGCGGCCGCCCGAGGTCCGGCCCTCACCACCACCATGCGGGTGGTCGATCGGGTTCATGGTGACGCCGCGGTTATGCGGGCGGAAGCCCATCCACCGCTTGCGGCCAGCCTTGCCGATCTGCTGGTTCGAATTGTCCGGGTTGGACACGGCGCCGATCGCAGCCATGCACTCGGCGCGCACTGTCCGCAGCTCACCCGACATCAGCTTGATCTGGGCATAGCCCGAATCCTTGCCGACCAGCTGGGCGAAGGTGCCGGCAGAGCGCGCGACCTTCGCACCCGCGCCCGGCTTCAGCTCGATCGCGTGGATGATCGTGCCCACCGGGATGTTGGCCAGCGGCATGGCATTGCCCGGCTTGACATCCGCGCCCTTCGAACCGTTCACCACCGTGTCGCCGGCCTTAAGGCGCTGCGGCGCGATGATGTAGGCCAGCTCGCCGTCCTGATACTTGATCAGGGCGATGAAGGAGGTGCGGTTGGGATCGTATTCCAGTCGCTCCACGGTCGCCGGCACATCGAACTTGCGGCGCTTGAAGTCCACCATGCGGTAGGACTGCTTGTGTCCGCCGCCCCGGAACCGGACGGTGGTACGGCCGTGGTTGTTGCGCCCGCCAGAGGAGGTCTTGCCGACCGTCAGCCCCTTGACCGGCTTGCCCTTCCACAGCTCGGACCGGTCGATCAGGACCGTGCCGCGCAGCGAAGGCGTGACGGGATTAAAGTTCTTCAGCGCCATGGTGTCACGCGAGCCCCGTGGTGAGGTCGATCGTCTGGCCGGCCTGCAGCTTCACGATCGCCTTCTTCCAGTCGGACCGGCGGCCTTCACGGCCGCGGAACCGCTTGGTCTTGCCCTTCATCACGACCGTGTTCACCGCCTCGACCTTCACCGAGAACAGCTTTTCCACCGCCGCCTTGATCTCCGGCTTCGTCGCATCCAGCGCGACGCGGAAGGTCACCTGGCTGAACTCGTTCAGCCGGGTCGCCTTCTCCGTCACGACCGGGGAGACGATCACCTGGTACATCCGCTCCGCGCTCAGCTGCACGCCGCGCGGCTTCTCTGCCGCCTCGCTCATGCCGCGGCCTCCTTCACACCATTCAGCCGCGCCTCGAGCGCCGCAACGCCCGCACGCGTCACCGCCAGCACATCATGCTGGAGGATGTCATAGACATTGGCGCCGATCGTCGGCAGCACGCTCACCTTCGGCAGGTTGCGCGTCACGCGAGCGAAGCCGACATCCACCGCCGCATCCACCACCAGGGCGGAGGACCAGCCGAGCGCCTTCAGCTTCGACGCCATGGCGGAGGTCTTGGCATCCGCGCCGGCCGCGGCGGTGTCGAGCACCACCAGCTTGCCCTCGGCCGCCTTGGCCGACAGCGCATGGATCAGGCCGAGACGACGGACCTTCTTGTTCAGGCTGTATTCGTGGCTGCGCACGACCGGGCCATGCACCACGCCGCCCTTGCGGAACTGCGGCGCGCGGAGCGAGCCCTGGCGGGCGCTGCCGGTGCCCTTCTGGCGGTAGGGCTTCTTGGTGGTCCCGGAGACCTCGCCCATGCCCTTCGCCTTGTGGGTGCCGGCGCGGCGCTTGGCGAGCTGCCAATGCACCACACGTGCGAGGATGTCGGCGCGCGGCGCGACGCCGAACAGCGCCTCCGGCAGCTCGATCTCGCCCGCCGGCGAATTGTCCAGCGTAATGACGGGAAGCTTCGGCATCGTCACTTACCCCTGCACCACGGCAGCCGGGAACGGCGCCTCGGCCGGACGCGCGCGCTTCACAGCGTCACGCACCAGCACATAGCCGCCCTTCGGGCCCGGAATGGCGCCCTTGATCAGCAGCAGCCCCTTCTCCGCATCGTGCCCGGCGACCACCAGGTTCTGGGTGGTCACGCGCTCGACACCGAGATGGCCGGCCATCTTCTTGTTCTTGAAGGTCTTGCCCGGGTCCTGACGGTTACCGGTCGAGCCCAGCGAACGGTGGCTGATCGAGACGCCGTGCGACGCCTCGAGGCCCGCGAAGTTCCAGCGCTTCATGCCGCCCGCGAAGCCCTTACCAACCGTCACACCCGTGACATCGACCTTCTGGCCCGTCACGAAATGCTCGGCCGAGAGCTTGGTGCCCGGCGCGACCAGCGCTTCGGCCGGCACGCGGAACTCTACAACCTTGCGCGGCGCCTCCACCCCAGCCTTGGCGAAGTGGCCCTTCTGCGGCTTGGTGACGTTCTTCGGCTTGGCATTGCCAAGGCCGAGCTGAACGGCATCGTAGCCATCCTTCTCCGCGGTGCGGTTCGCCACCACGCGCACATCGTCAAGATGCAGCACGGTGACGGGCACGGTGGAGCCGTCGTCGTTGAAGAGCCGGGTCATCCCCAGCTTGCGGGCAATGAGCCCGGTCCGGCCGTTGGTGGCCATCGTACTGGTCCCTTTGCGCGCGTCAGATCTTGATCTCGACATCCACACCCGCCGCCAGGTCGAGCTTCATCAGCGCGTCCACGGTCTGCGGGGTGGGGTCGACAATGTCGAGAAGGCGGCGATGCGTGCGGATCTCGAACTGCTCGCGCGACTTCTTGTCGACATGCGGCGAGCGGTTGACGGTGAAACGCTCGATCTGGGTCGGCAGAGGGATCGGGCCGCGCACCCGCGCGCCCGTCCGCTTGGCCGTGTTGACGATCTCCCGCGTGCTGCCGTCCAGCACGCGGTGATCGAACGCCTTGAGGCGAATGCGGATGTTCTGGCTGTCCATGACCGTGAGTCCCGGATCCGCCTTACTTCACGATCTTGGAGACGACGCCGGCGCCGACGGTGCGGCCGCCTTCGCGGATCGCAAACCGCAGACCTTCGTCCATGGCGATCGGCGCGATCAGCTCGACATCCATCGACACATTGTCGCCCGGCATCACCATCTCAACGCCATCCGGCAGCTTCACAACGCCGGTCACGTCCGTCGTGCGGAAGTAGAACTGCGGGCGGTAGTTGGTGAAGAACGGCGTGTGGCGGCCACCCTCTTCCTTCGTCAGGAT
>JBIKSZ010000290.1:0-3999 GCA_044348345.1 Roseomonas sp.
GGCCAAAGCCCCCACCTCGTTCGGCGTTAAACTGATCGAGGTCCAGGAGCCCTCGGCTCCTGGCGGGTGGGGTACGGGGAGGGCAGAGCCCTCCCCGTCCTACATCACTCCGCCGCAGCAGCCTCCGACTCCTCGCCGGCCAGCATCGCATTGGCCAGCCCCGCCGCCTGGGCGCGGATGCGCTTCTCCACGCTTTCGGCCACCACGGGGTTGTCGCGCATGAACTGCTTCGCGTTCTCACGCCCCTGGCCGATGCGCTGGCTGTCGCAGCTGAACCAGGCGCCCGACTTCTCGACGATGCCGGCCTTCACGCCGAGGTCGACCAGCTCGCCCACCTTGGAGATGCCTTCGCCATACATGATGTCGAACTCAACCTGGCGGAACGGCGGCGCCATCTTGTTCTTCACCACCTTCACCCGCGTCTGGTTGCCGGTGACGGTCTCGCGGTCCTTGATGGCGCCGATCCGCCGGATCTCCATCCGGACGGAGGCGTAGAACTTCAGCGCGTTGCCGCCCGTCGTCGTCTCCGGGTTGCCGAACATCACGCCGATCTTCAGGCGGATCTGGTTCAGGAAGATCAGCAGCGTGTTGGACCGGCTGACCGAACCCGTCAGCTTGCGCAGCGCCTGGCTCATCAGGCGGGCGTGCAGGCCGACATGGCTGTCGCCCATCTCGCCCTCGAGCTCGGCACGCGGCACCAGCGCCGCGACGCTGTCCACCACGAGCACGTCAATCGCCCCCGAGCGAACCAGCGTATCGGCGATCTCCAGTGCCTGTTCGCCCGCATCTGGCTGGCTGATCAGCAGGTTGTCCACATCCACGCCGAGCTTCCGGGCATAGCCGGGGTCGAGCGCGTGCTCGGCATCGATAAAGGCGCAGGTGCCGCCGCGCTTCTGCGCTTCCGCAATCGCGTGCAGCGCGAGCGTCGTCTTGCCCGAGCTTTCCGGGCCATAGATCTCGACGATGCGGCCCTTCGGCAGCCCGCCGATACCAAGCGCAAGATCAAGGCCGAGCGAGCCGCTCGAGACAACCTCGATCTCGTCGGCCTCCGTCCTGTTGCCCATACGCATGATCGAGCCCTTGCCGAAGGCCCGCTCGATCTGGCTCAGCGCGGCGTCCAGGGCCTTGGTCTTGTCCATGCGGCTCGTCCTCTCCGACTTCCCGGTCCTGATCGGGGCGCAGCGGACGACTCGGCGTCCTGGCCCCACCCCCGCCAAACTGCCCGATCCTGCACCGCGCTTCCAAGGCGCGCCGCGGCCGACCATCGGCTGGGCGGCACTATGCCCCAGCCGGGCCGGGGACACAAGAACATTTAGGAAACATCGGAACGGCCCGGTTCAGCGTGGGACCGCCAAAAGCGCCCGCAGTTCCGCCACCAGCTCGGACAGCCCATAGGGCTTGGCCAGCAGCCGCAGCCCTTCCGCCGCCAGGTCCCGCCCGAGCGCGGCCTCTGCATAGCCGGAGACGAGCAGCACCGGCAGCCCCGGCCAGCGCGCCCGCAATTGCCCGGCCAGCGCCAACCCGTCCATCCCGGGCATCACCACATCCGAGACCAGCGCCGCCGGCGCCGTTCCGCTGGACTCGAGCAGCTCCAGCGCCTCGGCAGCGCAGGCGGCGGTCACCACCTCGAATCCGGCGCCGCGCAGCGCCCGGGCGGCGAGCCGCAGCAGCGGCGGCTCATCCTCCACCAGCAGCACCGCCCCGCTGACCGGCGTCTGCACGGAAGGCACATCGGGCTGCGGCTGAGGTCGCGCCACCGGGGCTTCGGCAGGTCCGTCATGGCGCGGCAGCCAGATGCGGAAGGTCGTCCCATGCCCTGGCTGGCTCTCCGCCGCGATGAAGCCGCCGGATTGACGGACGATGCCATGCACGGTCGAAAGCCCGAGCCCGCTGCCCCCCTGCTCGCGCTTCGTGGTGAAGAAGGGGTCGAAGATGCGCGGCATGATCTCCGGCGGGATACCGCGGCCGGTGTCGGCCACTTCGAGGATCGCGTAGCGGCCCGGCGGCAATTCCTCCTGCCCCAGCGGCTCGGGCTGCAGCACCACCGCATGGCCCGTTGCGATGTGCAGCGCCCCGCCATCCGGCATCGCATCGCGCGCATTCAGCGCCAGGTTCATGATCACCTGGTCGAGTTGGGTCGGGTCGATGCGCACCCGCCGGCCCGGCTCGTCCAGGCCCACTGTCAGCCGCACCCGGCTGCCCAGCAGCCGTTGCAGCAAGCCACCCATTGCGACGACCGCGTCGTTCAGCTCGACCACCCGCGGATGCATCGCCTGCTGGCGGGCGAAGGCCAGCAGCTGCTTCACCAGACCGGCGCCGCGCTGCGCGCTTTCCAGCACCTGGCGCAGCTCCGGCGCCGCGCCGGCCGCGTCCTGGCGCGCCAGCGCCGCTTCCGCGCTGCCGGCGATCGCGCTCAGCAGATTGTTGAAGTCATGCGCGATGCCGCCCGCCAGCGCGCCGATCGCCTGCAGCCGAGCGGCGGCGTCGTTCTGCGCCGACTGCTCCGCCGCGCCGAGCGGGGCCACCCGCAGCAGCGCGGCCGGGCCGGGCGGACCCAATGGGCGGCGTTCCATCTGCACCTGCGGCGCGCCAGCACTGGCCAGCGCGACCTCGACCCGCCGTCCCGCCGCCAAGCCGGCCCGAAGCGCCTCACGCGAGGATGGGCCGGCCAGCAGCATCAGCGGCATGCTGGCGCGGAGCGGCAGGGTGGGACCGCAGAGCCGCGCCAGCTCGGCATTCCACGCCAGCAGCCGGCCGTCATCGTCGAGCAGGGCGAGACCGGGCGATGCGGCCTCGACCACCGCGCGCAAAGCCGGATCAAGCTCGTCCCGCGCCTGGCGGCCGCGCAGCAGCGCCTGCACCCAGCCTCGCTCGGTCATCGGCATCCCTCTCGGTGCCTGCGCGTATCGTGCCGGATTCGGATCATGCCGGCACCCTGTCCATTCGACCGCGCCCGCCGTCAAGCGGGCGAGGGCGGCGGGCCGCGCGCCTCCGGCAGATCATGTCCGCGCGCCTCCGGCAGGTCATGTCCGCGCGCCTCCGGCAGGTCATGTCCGCGCGCCTCCGGCAGGTCATGTCCGCGCGCCTCCGGCAGGTCATGTCCGCGCGCCTCCGGCGCGACGCCAGACAAACGCAATGATCTCCGCCACTGCCTGGTAGTGCTCCGCCGGAATCTCGGCGCCGACCTCCAGCCGGTGCAGCGCGCGCGCCAAGGGCGGGTTGGCCACCAGCGGCACGCCCGCGCCCTCCGCCACGGAACGGATGCGCGCGGCCAGCTCGTCCACACCCTTCGCCACCACCTGCGGCGCCGCATCGCCGCCGCCATAGGCCAGCGCCACGGCGTAATGCGTCGGGTTGGTGATCACCACCGCCGCCTGCGGCACCGCCGACATCATCCGCTGCCGCGCCCGCGCCTCCCGCTGCTGGCGCCGGCGCGCGCGGAGCATCGGATCGCCCTCGCTCTCCTTCGCTTCCTCACGCAACTCCTGCCGGCTCATGCGCAGCATGTGCAGATGGCGGAACCGCACCCAGAGCAGATCCAGCACCGCGATCGCCGCGAAGGCCGCCAGCGCCGCACCGACCAGCCGCGCCGTGGCCAGCGCGGCTTCCCGCAGCATCACCCCCGCCGGCGCGTGCAGCGCGGCCTGCAACGCCGCCGGATCGCCCAGCGCCACCCACAGCGCAGCGCCGACCAGCCCCAGCTTCAGCAGGCTGCGCAGGAACTCCGCCAGCGCCTCCATCCCGAACATGCGCTTGAAGCCCGCCAGCGGACTAATCTTCTCAAGCTTCGGCGCCAGCAGCGCCGCCGAGACCAGCCCCCGCGTCTGCAGCAGCGTCGCCAGCACCGCGCCAAGCGCGGCCGCCGCCGCCACCGGCACCACCAACCCAAGCGCGACCAGCGAGAGCGCGCCCGCGGCATCGGCCATCTCCAGCGCATGGCCGCGTTCCAGCACCGCGCGCATCGCCACCAGCATCCCCGGCCCCGCCGCCTGCAGCGTG
>JBIKSZ010000291.1:0-3994 GCA_044348345.1 Roseomonas sp.
GCATGGACAGCAGCGCGTCGCAGATCGTCTCGCCCGCGCCGTCATTGGCGATGCGCGCCCCGGCCTCCAGGCTGCGCTTCGTGTCGTCCCAGCCTTCCGGCTCCACGGCGAAGATGCGCGTCGCGGCCGATGCGCCCTCGGCCGCCAGCGCGCAGCCGGCGATCAGCCCACCGCCGCCGGTGCAGACGGCGAGCGAATCGAGCGTCAGCCCCGCGGCCTTCGCATCCTCGAATAGCTCCAGCGCCAGCGTGCCCTGGCCAGCGATCACGTCCGGGTGGTCGAAGGGCGGCAGCACCATGCCGCCGCGTTCGGCCGCGAGCCGTTCGGCCAGCGTCTCGCGGTCGGTGGTCTTACGGTCGAAGAAGGTGATCTCCGCGCCCCAGCGCCGCGTGCTCTCCACCTTGATGGAGGGCGCATCGGCCGGCATGGCGATCAGCGCGGGCATGCCCAGCATCGCCGCCGCGCAGGCGGTCGCCTGGCCGTGATTGCCGGAGGAATGGGTCACCACGCCCGCCTTGCGCTGCGCGGCGTCGAGCTTGAGCGCCGCATTGGTCGCGCCACGCAGCTTGAAGCTGCCCGTGCGCTGCAGCGGCTCCGGCTTCACCAGGATGGTGCCGCCGGTGATCTCGTCCAGCAGCCGGTGCCGCAGCATCGGCGTGCGCACGATGTGGGGCGCGATGCGCGTGGCGGCGGCGCGGACATCGTCATGGCTGGGCAGCGTCATGCGCGGCCTCCTCGAAAGCGATTGGGATCAACGAGTGGAACAACCGGTGCCAGCGACCCGGGATCCTCGCCGCGCGCCAGCGCCGCCAGCAACGCGCCGGCGGCCGGTGCGGTCTGGATGCCATAGCCGCCCTGGCCGATGCACCAGAAGAAGCCCGGCGCAGCGCGTTCCGGCCCGATCGCCAGCGACCGGTCCGGCGTGAAGCTGCGCAGCCCCGCCCAGCGATGCTCCACGCGGTGCACGGGGATGTCGAGCGCGGCCTGCATGCGGTCCACGGCGATGGCAACGTCGAGCTCGTCCGGCTGCACATCATGCGGCGGCATATCGGTCTCATCCGCCGGCGAGACCATCAGCTTACGGCGCGCTTCCGGGCGGACATACCAGGAATGGCCCGCATCGCCGAGCAACGGCCAATTGCTGCAATCATGCGCGCCTGGGTCCACGATCAGCGCGGTGCGGCGCTTCGGCTGCAGGCCGATCGGCGCGACGCCGGCGATCTTTGCCACCTCGTCGCCCCAGGCGCCGGCCGCATTGACGATCACCGGCGCGGTGAAGGTCGCGCCCGTCGCGGTCTCGGCGTGCCAAGTCCCGTTCCGCCGTTCGATCCGCCCAGCCTTGTGGCGCAGCGCGATGATCCCGCCCGCGCGGCGCAGCAACTGCAGAAAACCCTGGTGCAGCCCGGCGACATCCATGTCGAAGGCGTCGCGCTCGATCGCGGCGGCGACCGCATAGTCGTGCCGGAGCGGCGGCACCATGGCCGCGACCGTGTCGAGCGAAATCGGCTCCAGCCCCTCGCCGGCGTCCAGCATCGCCTGCAACGCCTCGCGCTGGTCGGCCGGCGCCAGCGTGACGACAGGCCGCGGCGAGAAGATCGGGCCCGGCGCGAAGCCTTCTGGCGGATTCTCGAAGAAGGCACGCGACGCGGCCGAAAGCTTGCGCACATCCGGCGGCCCGTAATTCTGGATCCAGATCGCGGCCGAGCGTCCGGTGGTGTGGTAGCCGGCGCTCTCCTCGGCTTCCAGCAGCGCGACGCGGTGCGTGGGCGCGAGATGCGCGGCCGCCGTCGCCCCGGCCATGCCGGCGCCGATCACGATCGCGTCGAAGGTGGAGGTCTCCATGCGCCGCATGCTTCCGCCGCGCCGCGCGACAGGTCAACCCGCGCAGCTGCCAGACGCCCCTACCAGACCAGGTCGCTGCGCAGAAAGGCCGCGGCTTCCGGCGTTGGCGGGTCGCGGAAGAAGATGTCGGCCGGCGCGCGCGCGTTGATGCGGCCCTGCAGCAGCAACAGGACATCGCCCGCAAGCCGCCGCGCCTGGCCGAGGTCGTGTGTTGTCATCACTACCTTGGTGCCGCTGGCGGCGATGGCGGCGACGATCTCCTCCACCTGGCGCGTCGCGGCGGGGTCGAGGGCTGCGGTTGGCTCATCGAGGAACAGCACCTCTGGCGCCAGCGCCCAGGCGCGGGCCAGTGCGAGCCGCTGCTGCTCCCCGCCCGAGAGCAGCCGCGCGGCGCGATCGGTGAGCGAGGCGAGGCCGACACGTTCGAGCGCCGCTCGCGCGCGCGCATCCGCCTCGGCAACACCAGCGAGGCGCAGCGGATAGGCGGCATTCGCCAGCGCCGAGCGGCGCAGCATCACGGGGCGCTGAAAGACCATCGCCTGCCGGCGCCGGGCCTCGGCCTCTGGAAGCGACCAGCGCAGCGTGCCGGCGGTCGGCCGCAGCAGCCCGTGCAGCAGCCGCAGCAGCACCGACTTGCCGGCGCCATTGGGCCCGAGGATCAGCGTCGGCGCGCCCGGCTCTAGCAGCAGATCCAGGCCGCGGATGATCTCGACCCCGCCCGCGGCGAAGCCGAGCCCTTCGGCGCGGAGCGGCAGCGCGCTGCTCATGCGCCCCGCCGCGTCGCGGCGTCCCGCAGCAGCTGCGCCAGCGCATTCACCGCCAGCACCACCGTCATCAGCACCATGCCGAGCGCGAGCGCCAGCGGCAGGTCGCCCTTGCTGGTCTCGAGCGCGATGGCCGTCGTCATCACCCGCGTGAAGCCTTCGATATTGCCGCCAACCACCATCACTGCGCCGACCTCCGCGCTCGCGCGGCCGAAGCCGGCCAGCAGCACCGTCAGCAGCACGAAGCGGCCATCCCACAGCAGCGTCGGCACGGCGCGCGCGGGGCCGGCGCCGAAGCTCTGCAGCTGTTCGGCATATTCCTCCCACAGCGCTTCCAGCGCCTGGCGCGTCAGCGCTGCCAGGATCGGCGTGATCAGCACGGCTTGCGCAATCACCATCGCCGTTGGCGTGAACAGCAGCCCGAGCGGGCCGAGCGGCCCGGAGCGCGACAGCAGCAGGTAGATCAGCAAGCCAGCCACCACGGGAGGCAGCCCCATCAGCGCGTTCAGCGCCACGATCACCGCCCGCCGCCCGGGAAACCGCGTCACCGCCAGCAGCGCCCCAAGGGGCAGTCCGATCAGTGCGGCGATGGCGGTGGCCGTCAGCGACACCCGCAGCGACAGCGCGACGATGCGCGCGAGCGCCGCATCTGCCCCGGCGATCATGCCGATGGCCATCCCGAAGGCGCTGCCGAGGTCGTTCATCCTGCTCGCACCTACGGGCGGCCCCTGGCGCGGGCAACCGGTCCTGTCCTAGATGCGGGCGCACGATATGCCGGAAACTGCCGATGCCTGCCGGACCGACCCCCGAGATCCTGACCCTGAAGGAAGCCGCCGCCTTGCTGCGCCTGTCGGAACGGGCGCTGTACGACCTCGCGCGCGGACACCGGCTGCCGGCGGCGCAGCTCGGTGGGAAATGGCTGTTCCCGCGCGCGGCGCTGATGCTCTGGCTGGCCCGCCAGGCGGAAGCGCCCGAGACGCGCGTCGCGCCGCCGCCGATCCTGGCCGGCAGCCACGACCCGCTGCTGGACTGGGCCGTGCGGCAATCGGGCTGTGGGCTGGCGAGCCGCGCGGGCGGCAGCCTGGACGGGCTGGCCGCGCTGGCGGCGCGGCAGGCCATCGCGGCAGCCGCGCATGTGCCGGACCCCGACACAGGCGGCTTCAACGAGGCCGCGGTGCGCGCCGAATTGCCGGGAGAGCCGCTGGTTGGCCTGGTTTGGGCCTGGCGCGAACAGGGGCTGATCCTGCCGCCGGGCAATCCGCGCGGCCTCGCCACGGTGCAGGACCTCACGCGGGGCGTGACGGTGGCGGGGCGGCAGAGCCGCGCCGGCAGCCACCTGCTGCTGATCCATCTGCTGAACGAAGCCGGCCTGCGCCTCGATGCGCTGC
>JBIKSZ010000292.1:0-3989 GCA_044348345.1 Roseomonas sp.
GGTGAACCTCCCCCGATAGGGGAGGGGGATGGCGCGGAACGCGCCAGGAGTAGGGGCGCCGAGTAATGGCGGCCCCTTTGGTTGTGTTTATTAGTATTGTTGTTGTTGTTTGGTTGGATTGAGATTGAGTTGGAGTGTTGTGGGATGCTCGGGCCAAGTTAGTGCTACGCAATGGAGGCCCGGCATTAGTAATGGAATTATTGCTATCCTATTGATAGTTTGTGGTTATTGGTAGATAGCAGAAGCGCAGGGAATACCTGCTTACGCGCAACATCGCGCGAGGCCCCGGACGAATGACGGAGGCCTTGAGTATTTGTAAAATAGCTAAGGAAGAGAGGACCAGGTGCGAAGCACCAGGTCGGAAGCACCAGGTGCGGGGCACCAGGTGCAGCAGCTGCCGGAGGCAGCTGGGAGCGAGGCGGCAAAGCCGCAGAAGCAAAAGCAGTTGGGAATGAAGATGCGTCCGATTCTGACGCATCAATGTGCCGAGGGCAGGAAGGCCGATCCGCCGGGTTGCCCGGCGTGAGGGAGTGTTCGGCCCGGTATTCGGATGTCTGGGCCATCCTTCGGGGATCGGGGCCAAGTGCCCCGCCCCGGCCCCCACCCCATGCCGCCTTGCGGCGGCTGAAATTGCTTGAAGCGGGGGTGAGGGTTGGAGTGGTGCGCCTGGTGGCGCAGCTGGTCGGCCTGGCGGCCTGGTAGGTGGCCCTGGCGGGCCTGGTGCGGCCTGGCGGCCTGGTAGATGGCCCTGGCGGGCCTGGTGCGGCCTGGCGGCCTGGTAGATGGCCCTGGCGGGCCTGGTGCGGCCTGGCGGCCTGGTAGGTGGCCCTGGCGGGCCTGGTGCGGCCTGGCGGCCTGGTAGGTGGCCCTGGCGGGCCTGATCAGCCTGGTGAACCAGGGGAGGATCGGGCGCAGCTGGCCAGCTGGCTCCCGTTCCTGAGCATCTTCTTGTTTATTTTTGTCTGTAGGTATGGAGGCCGTTTGCCCTCGTAGATTGGTCACACTTGACAGTGACCTTTCGTCACTTGAGATTGTGACCAGTCGCAAGCGACAGGAGACCTGGTTGAAACCGGTGCTGGCAACCTTGGAAGGCGGCAAGGGCCTTCTAACCGAGGACGAGGGAGCGGCGTTGAACGCCGCGATGGATGCGCTATTCCGGTCGCACCCGAAGGCTGCGGCCCTGTTCAAATCGGATTGGCGAGAGGCAGCGGCAGCTAAAACGCGGTCGCGAACAGCATGGGAGTTCCTGCAAGTGGATGCCGCTGTAGAGCGCCAGGTCTCGACCTGGATCATGGAGAGCGCGCCCCGCAAGAAGGAAACGCGGAAGATTTGGGACATGATCCGCTGCCACATCGACAAGAGAGATGGCCGGATCATGAAGACGCGCGAGGAGATCGCCGAGGAACTCGGCATCGCCCCGCGCAATGTCTCGACCGCCATGAGCGCAATGGCGAAGGTCGGGATCATCTCCCGGATAGAGATGGGTAGGACGGTCCTGTATCGGCTGTCGCCGCATGTTGGCACGAAGCTGCCGCGTGTGGCTGGCAGCGATGCGCGGAAAGCCATGGCACGACCGAAACTCGTGGCCGAGGATGGGCAGCGCATCGAAGATCAGCGGCAGCTAGAAATTGAAGATGCCGTCGTGAAGGCAGCGCGGCGCGGCCAGCTGCTATGGGACCTTCCGCCGGAGCAGCAGCGATGAGCAGAAGCCTGGTGCGAGGAATACGGACGGGGCTGATGCTGGCGGTGCTAGTGCCGCCATTCACCTTGCTGGCAGGCATCGTCTTCTGGGTTGTAATTCTCAGCCTCTAAACGAATGGAAAACGGCCCGTGCGGGGACAAGCCCGCACGGGCGAGTAGAGCAAATTGCTCAGGAGTCGGGACAGGCTGGTAGGCAAGCCCCGACCTGAGGAGCGCGGCGCTTGCGAGTGCCGTGGCGAACGGCGTCTTCGAAATTCTCCATCGCCGTGCCGTAGCGGAGATTCACGACGCGATTGTCGCGAAAATCGCCGTTGTTGTGCAGGACCATCAGCCCTGGCGGGCGTGGCCCAATAAACAAATAAGCCACAACGGCATGCACCTTGAGCGAGCCAGCACGCATGTAAGTCGGCTTTCGCCAACGATCCCGCTGATTGTCCCACCCGTTCGGTTCTTCGAACTGGTGGACGAGAACGCCACGACGCGCGATACGCCCAAGCGAACTGACGAGAACGCCGGCAGAATGGCGCCGCCATTCCTCGCCCGATTGAGGGACGAAGCGTGGCCGCGCCGGACCCCAAGGGTCGGACCAAATGCGCGCCTTGTCGCGTTCGAGCAGCTCGCGCAGCGGCCCGATTTCGTCGGAAAGAAGCGTGGCCATGGTTAATGGATAGCCGATGATGACGGCGCGAGCGCCGCGGGGTCATCGACGGTGAACATGTAGAAGCGGACGGACCCTTGGCCGTCCGAGGTAAGAGCGACTTGGACAGTCTCAGGCGATGCGCCTTCGGCAATCGCTTGATTGAACGACGCCGAGATATCGCGCTCCAGGCGCAAGACCTCGGAGGCGCTAAGGCCGTGGCGAGAGGCCGCGCGCTTGATGCGGCGCAGCTGGCGGATCCAGGTGTGGTGCTGCTGCATATCAGGACTCCGCATCATGCGAGCGGTGCAGCCGCTTGGCGCGGAGCTGCTGAGATTCGTGGCGCGTAAAAAGGCGCCGATCGGTGTTGTTGTCCGCGTGCTTGAGGCCGTTGCGCTTGCGCTTGGCTTGCACGCGGAGAGCTTGGAATGCGTCGTCCTCGGCGAGCCGGTTGAGGTAGAAGCGCGGCACAGGAACGCGCTTGCCATCGACGACGAGAAAGTCGGAGGGAAAGGCATCCGCCTTGTATTTTTCGAACCATCCGGCCCCAAGGCCGGGCTTCTTGGACATGGTGAGAAATTCGGGAGCTACGTGCCACTCCCGGACTTCGCCGGTTGTGGGGTCGATAGCGGTCCGACGATAACGGTCAGGCTGGTGCTTGCCCTGAGATTTCTTGATGGAATAGCGGGCGACATAGCCCGCGGATTGAAGCGTAACGTGGCCGATATAGGCGAAGCCAAACGTCCAGTATTTTTCGAGGGTAGCAGAGCGATAAAGCATCTCGCCTGAATTGGATTTCGACCACGGATAGAGGTCTGAAAGACCGCCTTCGAGGCCGAAAATCAGGGAGTGATAGTGAGGCCGAAAGTTCTGATCCCCGTATTCGCCGCAGCTCAGATCGCGGAACGGGCCTTGGCCTGCCCGAAGCCGCTTCTTGAACAGCTGGAGCTCACGGAGAGAGACCGACCGGTCGGCCGGAAGGTGTTCGTCATCGTAGGTGAGGGTGACGAAATAGTTGTGTTCATGCTGCGAAGCCTCGTGGACGGCGCGAACCGCCCACTCGCGCGAGCGGTCGAGCATACAGCCGAGGCATTGGCCGCATGGAACAGTGATAGCTCGGGCGCCCTGGTAGGACTTCGAGCTTGAGAAGACCAGTTTTCGGGAACGGACTGGGCCGTCCGCGAATAGCTTGGACTTAGGGCCCCCTTCGGGGGCTGGAGCCGGAGCATAGGCGTGGAGTGGACAGGTGCACGGCATGGGATTGGAAAGCCTTGGAGCAGTTGCGACGTAATCGAGAAATCTTGTCGCGAAGCTCTGGGCTCCCGGTGATCCCGCCGATGATCCAGAAAGCAGGACCCCCACACATTGCCCGTCTCCTTGGTTGGTCGGGCTACGCCCTCCCCTGACAGGCTACTTCGTAGCGCTGTCATAGATCACAGAGAAGAGGAACTGAGGCTCTGTGATCTGTGGTGAACCTCCCCCGATAGGGGAGGGGGATGGCGCGGAACGCGCCAGGAGTAGGGGCGCCGAGTAATGGCGGCCCCTTTGGTTGTGTTTATTAGTATTGTTGTTGTTGTTTGGTTGGATTGAGATTAAGTTGGAGTGTTGTGGGATGCTCGGGCCAAGTTAGTGCTACGCAATGGAGGCCCGG
>JBIKSZ010000293.1:0-3986 GCA_044348345.1 Roseomonas sp.
GCAGGAAAGCAATGGCGACCGCCTGGACCGCGGTGCCAGCGATCCGATCGGCAATGGCGTGCAGTGCAGCTTCATCGAGGGGTTGCTCGACCTGGCCGCGCCAGTCGAGCCTTTCGTCCACTTCATAGCGCCAACGGCGCGGCACGAGCGGCTTTGGATTGTCGAATTGCAGGTCGTAGAGGTCAGCGCGATCATGTCGCGCGATCCGGCGGAGTTCGAGAAGGTCACGAAAGCCGCGTGTCGCAATCAATGCGGTCGGCGCGCCGGTCCCCTCGACCACCATGTTCGTGGCCATGGTCGAGCCATGGCCGATGAAGCCGACATCAGCCGCGGAACAGCCGGCGATCTCAAGGATACGCTGGAAGCCGTTGATCGCCCCGATGACACGATCCCGCGGCGTTGTCGGCACCTTCGTGGTGTGGACGCGGCCGGATTCATCCAAGAGAACGACGTCGGTAAAGGTTCCGCCGACATCGATACCGATGCGCTTCAACCTGCTTCACTCCCTATGGGCTGCTCGCGCGCCCCTGTTTCGGAGACGGTGAAACGTTTCCAGGAAAGCGTCAAGCAGGGTGCGCGAGTGACCCTGGCACCTGGGCTGCCGCGCTGTCTTCTCGGATGCTGCGGGGGTCGGCATACACGCTGATATCCCGGCCATTCGACAACCCAGAGCAGGCAGGCGCCGACACGAGCCAGGCCGCCAGCAGCCCCACCATCCACTGCGCGTCACGCCACCCACGGCAGCGAGGCCATGCCGGCATGGGCACGATCGAGCACCGCGGGGCGGAGCGCAAAGCGTCGCGCGTTTCGGGCAACTCGGCATCATGGTGAACACTGTCGGCGGCCATGCCATGACGAACGCCAAGGGGTGTCACCCCGGGCCGGCCGGGGCCTGTGATGTTGGGTAGCGGCTCGTCACCTGGCGGGAAGGGACAGAGGCGCTCGGAGCGCGCCGCGAAGCTTCTTCCGCCCGCAGGCGCAGCGTGGCCGCGGTATCTTCGGCGTCCGATCGACGGAGCGATTCAAGTTCGGGCGACTTGATACGTCAGGGGGCGTGCCCCGCAGCTCGCCGCGCCACGCCGCGAAATTTGCCGGCGCTGGTCAGCCGTTATAGCCAACAAGCCTTGGCAGCCAGAGAACGAGGTCCGGCACGAAGGTGATCAGCGCCAGCGCGCCGATCATGGCAGCGACGAAGGGCAGGGTCTCGCGCACCACGGCCGCCAACGGCTGATTCGACAGCTTGGCGACGATGAACAGCAGCAGCCCGTAGGGCGGCGTGATCAGCCCGATCATGATGTTCACCACCACCACCACGCCGAAATGCACCATGTCCACGCCGAGCGCCTGCGCCGTCGGCACCAGCACCGGCACGACAACGAGAAGGATGGTGCTGCCTTCCAGCAGGCAGCCCAGCACCAGCAGGATCAAGTTCACCGCGAGCAGGAAGACCCACTGCTCCATCTCCCACCCCGCGAGCAGGCCGCGCACGACGTTCGGGATGTTCTCGCTGGTGATGACGTAGTTGAAGGCCAGCGCGCCCGCGATCAGCATGCCGATCGCGGCGGTGGAGCGCGCGCTTTCGCGCAGCGCATAGGCGGTCTGGCGCAGCGTCAGGCTGCGGTAGAAGACGGCGGCGACGACGAAGGCGTAGGCGGCCGCGACGGCCGCGGCCTCGGTCGGCGTCATCACGCCGCCATAGATGCCACCCAGCAGGATCACCGGCATCATCAGCGCCGGCAGGGCTTCGAGGGTCAGGCGGGGGAATTCGCGCAGCGGCACGCGCTCGGCCACGGGGAAGCCGTGGCGATGCGCCATCCAGCTGTTGATGCCCATCTGCGCGAGCCCCATCAGCAGCCCTGGTACGACGCCGCCCAGGAACAGGTAGCCGATCGAGGCATCGGCGACGAGCGCGTAGAGCACCATCGGGATGGAAGGCGGGATAATCGGCCCGATCACCGCGGTCGCCGCCGTCAGCGCCGCGGCGTAGCTCGCCGGATAGGCGCCGCCGCGCACCATCATGTCGATCTGCACCTTGCCGCTGCCCGCGGCATCCGCGACAGCCGAGCCCGACATGCCGGCGAAGATCACCGACTGCACGACGTTGACGTGGCCGAGCCCGCCGCGGAAGCGGCCGACGAGCAGGTTGCAGAACCGCAGCAACCGGTCCGTCAGGCTGCCCGCCGTCATCAGCCCGGCCGAGAAGATGAAGAGCGGCACGGCGAGCAGCACGTAGCTGCCGTTCAGCCCGTTCAGCAGCTGCTCCGCCGCGATCGACATGTCCTGCCCGGAGGTGCCGAGGTAGACGATGCTCGCAGTGATCATGGAAAGCCCGATCGGCAGGCCGAGCAGCGACAGCCCGAGCAGCGTTATCAGGCAGAGGGTGAAGGGTTCCAACGGCATCACGCCACCGCCCTCAGCCCGCGCCCCGTCACGGACCGCCAGACGATCATTGCGTGGCGCACGATCTGCGCCACCGCGAAGACCAGGTAGACCGAGTAGAGCCAGTCGAACCGGATGCCGAGATAGGCGGACTTCTCAACCTTCATGAAGGTGACGTAGTCCACCATCGCCGGCAGCGACCAGCCGAAGATGGCGACGACCGCCGTGCCCGTGATCGCATCCGCCGCGCGCTTCATCCCGCCGGGCATCAGCCCATAGATGACGTCGAAGCGGATCTCCTCCTCGTCGCGCAGCACCAGCCCCGCACCCCACAGGATGCCCCAGAGCCACGCGATGGTGGAGAATTCAGCCGTCCAGCTGAGTGGCGCGTTCAGCACGTAGCGCGTCACGATCTGCAGGATGAAGGCGACGAACATCGCCACCAGCAGCGCGGTCAGGATGTCCTCCGCGCGCCGGCCAAGCCAGCCGATCACGGCGCCGGATTCACCGGACGGCGGCGATGCGTTCGAGGATGCCCTGCGGCCAGGACTGCGACTGCGCCGACGCCAGGTAGCGGCGCTGCGCCTCCGCGCGGAAGGCGTCCACGTTCGGCGCATAGACCTCGAGGCCCTGGGCGCGGAAGAACGCCACCATCTCGTCTTCCTGCGCCAGGTGGCGGCGCGTGCTTTCCTCGATCGCCTTGTCGGCGGCCGCCTGCACCGCCTGGCGCTGCGCCGGCGTCAGCCCGTCCCACACGCGCGAGGAAATCGTTAGCAGGTCGTAGGCAACCAGGTGGCTGGTCAGCACGAACTGCGTCGTCACCTCATGGAAGCGCATGGTGCGGCTGGTCGGCAGCGGGTTGTCCTGGCCGTCCACCGTGCCGGACTGCAGCGCGGTGTAGAGCTCGGCGAAGGCGACCGGCGTCGGGTTGGCGCCGAGCGCCTCGCCTAGGAACTGCCAGGTCTCGCCCGGCGGCATGCGCAGCTTCAGGCCGCGCATGTCGGCCGGCGTCGCGATGCGCGTGCGCGGGCGGAGGTTCACATGGCGCGTGCCGAAATAGAGCGGGCCAAGCACATGGACGTTCAGCTGCTCGCGCGCCATCCGGTTGAAGTCCTGCCCGATCGGGCCGGCGAAGACCTTCCGCATGTGGTCGGCGTCGCGGAACAGATAAGCAGAGGCCATGACGGACCAGGCCGGGATCTGGCGCGAGAAATCCTGCGGCGCGAGATTCGCCATCTCGACATTGCCGCGCTGGATCGCGACCAGCTCCGTGCCCTGGCGGAACAAGGTCGCGTTCAGATGCAGCTCGACATCGAACTCGGCGGCAAGATCACGCTGGAATCCGCGCAGCGCCTCGGCCCGGATGTCCTGGTCGGAGAAGACCGCTGTCAGGCGGATGCGCCGGCGCGCCTGGGCGCGGGCGCCAATGATCGGCGCGGCGGAGAGGGCGGCGGCGGTGGCCAGCACGGAACGGCGGCCGAGGGGCAACGACATGGACGATTCCTTTCCCTGAATCTTGTTGGCGGGACGCTACGTCCGGCTATACGTCGAATCAAGAGTGAACCGACAGATCGCCTGCTATTTCTCGTAACATCCGATATTGTGCC
>JBIKSZ010000096.1:0-13072 GCA_044348345.1 Roseomonas sp.
GCGTGGATCAGCGCGGAGACCGGTGTCGGTCCTTCCATCGCATCCGGCAGCCAGGTGTGCAGCCCAAGCTGCGCCGACTTGCCGCAGGCGCCGAGGAACAGCAGCACGCCGATCACTTCCAGCGCCGGGAGGCCGAGGAAGGTCACCTGCCGCGCCACATCCACGCCCGCGAAGATCGTCTCGAACTCGGCCGAGCCGAAGGTCCAGAAGGTGAGCGCGAGGCCGAGCATGAAGAACAGGTCGCCCACGCGATTCACGATGAAGGCCTTCATCGCCGCCGCATTCGCGCTCTCACGCTCATACCAGTAGCCGATGAGCAGGTAGCTCGCGAGGCCGACGCCTTCCCAGCCGAAGAACAGCTGCACGAGGTTATCCGCCGTCACGAGCATCAGCATCATGAAGGTGAAGAGGCTGAGATAGGCGAAGAAGCGCGGCGGCGTCTCGTCGTGGGACATGTAGCCCACGGAGTAGATGTGGATCAGCGTCGAGATGAAGGTGACCATCGCCACCATCACGACACTCAGCGTGTCGTAGCGCAGCGCCCACTCCACCTCAAAACTGCCGACATCGAGGAAGACCAGCACCGGCACGACACCCGGCGCGGAGCCGAGCGCGACCTCGACGAAGGCGCCCATGCCGCAGGCGGCGGCCAGCGCCATACAGGCGACGGTCACCCACATGGACGCCCGGTCGCCGAGCCAGCGGCCGAGGAACCCGGCCAGGCACGCGCCCAGCAGCGGGAAGAAGACGGCACCGACGTACATGCGCCTAGCCCTTCAGGGTCGAGACGTCCTCGACCTCGATCGTGCCGCGGTTGCGGAAGTAGATGACAACGATGGCAAGCCCGATCGCGGCCTCGGCGGCGGCAACCGTCAGGATCAGCATCGCGAAGACCTGCCCTGTCAGGTCGCCGAGCTGCGCCGAGAAGGCGACCAGGTTCAGCGTGACCGACAGCAGGATCAGCTCGACCGACATCAGGATGACGATGACGTTCTTCCGGTTCAGGAAGATGCCGAGCACGCCGAGTGTAAAGAGGATCGCACCGACCGTGAGGTAGTGCGCGAGGCCGACGGCCATCATCTCAATGGTGTCCCCCGTGATGCTCGACCTGCTTCGGCTTCGCCTCTGGCGGCACCTCGACTGGCGGGCGCTCGATACCGATGCTGCCAAGCCCTGCGCCGAGTGCGGGCTGCCGCAGGTTGACGCTGCCGCTGCGCGCGACCTGCTTGCCCACATCCTGGCGCTTGCTGGTCGGCTTGCCGCGGAGCGTCAGCACGATCGCGCCGATCATCGCGACCAGCAGGATCAGCCCCGAAAGCTGGAAGAGCCAGACATGGTCCGTGTAGAGGATGCGTCCTAGCGCGCGGGTGTTGTCCACATCCGACGGCGTCGGGTTGAGCCTGAGCCCCGCCGCATCCTGCGCGAAGGTCCAGGTCGCATAGACCAGCACCAGTTCCAGGAACAGGATCGCGCCCAGCACGGCGCCGAGTGGCGCGTAGCGCTGGAAGCCTTCGCGAAGCTTCGCGAAATCCACGTCGAGCATCATCACGACGAAAAGGAACAGCACCGCGACCGCGCCGACATAGACAATGACCAGGATCATCGCCAGGAACTCGGCGCCCGCGATCAGGAACAGCGCCGCAGCGTTGAAGAAGGCGAGGATCAGGAACAGCACGCTGTGCACCGGATTGCGGCTGGTCACGACCATGACCGCACT
Organism: Roseomonas sp.; assembly: GCA_044348345.1. Taxonomy (GTDB): domain Bacteria; phylum Pseudomonadota; class Alphaproteobacteria; order Acetobacterales; family Acetobacteraceae; genus Falsiroseomonas. Next base: position 1,718 of record JBIKSZ010000096.1, read on the forward strand.
CGCGATCAGCACCGCGGCGAAGAGGTAGAAGGCGGCGGCGATCATCGGTAGGGCGCGTCCAGCTCGAGCCGCTTGGCCAGCGCCGCTTCCCAGCGGTCGCCGTTATCCAGCAGGCGCTCCTTGTTGTAGAGCAGTTCCTCGCGCGTCTCGGTGGCGAACTCCATGTTCGGCCCCTCGACGATCGCGTCCACCGGGCAGGCTTCCTCGCACATGCCGCAGTAGATGCACTTCGTCATGTCGATGTCGTAGCGCGTGGTGCGGCGAGACCCGTCCTCCCGCGGCTCGGCCTCGATGGTGATGGCCTGCGCCGGGCAGATTGCCTCGCACAGCTTGCAGGCGATGCAGCGCTCCTCCCCATTCGGGTAGCGGCGCAGCGCATGCTCGCCCTTGAAGCGCGGGGAGAGCGGCGTCTTCTCGAACGGGTAGGCGATGGTCGCCTTCGGCTTGAAGAACATCTTCAGCGTCAGCCACATGCCGCCGGCAAGCTCTGCCAGCAGGAAGCTGCGCGCGACGCGGTCGAGGGTGATTGCCATTCTCGTCCTCCCTCCTCAGGCCGCGCCCGGCAGCCAGCCGAACAGCTTGAGTGCGGCGGCTGTCAGCACCAGCCAGACCAGGCTGAAGGGCAGGAACACTTTCCAACCCAGCCGCATGAGCTGGTCGTAGCGGTAGCGCGGGAAGGTCGCGCGCACCCAGATGAAGACGAACAGGCAGGCGCAGATCTTGAACACGAACCACATCGGCCCGGGGATCCAGTTGAAGGGCGCGATGTCGAGCGGCGGATACCAGCCACCCAGGAACAGGATGGTGATCAGCGCGCTCATCAGGATCATGTTCGCGTATTCGCCGAGGAAGAACAGCGCGAAGGACATCGAGCTGTACTCGACGAAGAAGCCAGCGACGAGCTCGCTCTCGCCTTCCGGCAGGTCGAAGGGCGCGCGGTTCGTCTCGGCCAGCGCCGAGATGAACATGATCACGAACATCGGGAAGAGCGGGATGATGAACCAGAGGTTCTCCTGCGCCCGCACGATCTCCGTCAGGTTCAGCGATCCGACGCAGAGCAGCACGGTGACGATCACGAAGCCCATCGAGACTTCGTAGGACACCATCTGCGCGGCGGAGCGCAGCGCGCCGAGGAAGGCGTATTTCGAATTCGACGCCCAGCCCGCGATGATGATGCCGTAGACGCCGAGAGAGGAGATGGCGAACAGATACAGGATGCCGACATTGATGTCGGCGATCGCCCAGCCATCATTCACCGGAATGACCGCCCAGGCGAGCATCGCCAGCATGAAGGTGATCATCGGAGCCAGGATGAACAGCACGCGGCTGGCCCCGGCGGGGATGATCGTCTCCTTCATCAGCATCTTCAGCGCATCGGCGAAGGGCTGCAGCATGCCGAAGGGCCCGACCACATTCGGCCCCTTGCGCATCTGCATGGCCGCGAGGACCTTGCGCTCTGCCCATGTCAGATAGGCGACGCCGATCAGCAGCGGCACCAGCAGCGCCATGGCCTGCGCGACCGTCAGCGCCAGATGCCCGAGCGGGGTGGCGAGGAAAGCGTCCATCGTCACATCACTCCGCCGCCTGGAGTTCAGGCTGCTCGCCGTAGGTCCGCGCGCATTCGGCCATCACATCCGACGCCCGCGCGATCGCATCGGCCAGGTGGTAGTGCTGGATCGGCAGCGCGAAGGGCGCGTCCGACATCTGCGCGGCATCGCCAGCAGGGCCCGCCGCATCCGCGCAGCCCTGCCGTTCGAACGGCGCGCCGAGGGCCGGCACCGCCTGGATCATCGCCGCGCGAAGCTGCGCCAAATCGTCGAACGGCAGGCGGATACCGAGCCCCTCGCCTGCCGCACGCACGATGCGCCAATCCTCGCGCGCCTCACCCGGCGCATGCACCGCGAGCCAAGCGCGTTGCGCGCGGCCTTCGGTGTTAACGTAGGTGCCGTCCTTCTCGGTGTAGGCCGCACCGGGCAGGATCAGGTCTGCGCGTGCAGCCGCGCGGTCGCCGTGATGGCCCTGGTAGAGGACGAAGGTCGAAGGCGCGATGGCCGCCGGGTCGAAGCCGTCCGCGCCGAGCAGCCACAGCACATCCACACCGCCCGATACCATCGGCCCGAGCGCCTTGCCCTGCGGCCCCGGCAGGAAGCCGACATCCAGCGCGCCGGCCTGGCCGCCGAACAGATGCAGCACATTGAAGCCGTGCCAGTCCGGCCGCAGCGCATTCGCCGCCGCCGCGACCTGCCAGGCCGCGGCGAGAACATGCTGCCCATCGGCACGCGCCAGCGCGCCGCGGCCGACAATCACCATCGGGTTCTTCGCGGCCTTCAGAGTCGCCATGAAGGGGTGCGAGCCATCCAGCAACGCGCGGATCGCGGCCGGCCCCTCGCCCAGATGCTGGTGCGGATAGGTCAGGTCCACGCCCGCCGGCCCGATGCGCCCAATGGGGAACTTCCCCACAACATGGCGCTTGCGGATGCGCGCATTGATCACCGGTGCTTCCTTGCGCGGATCGCTACCGATGATCAGCAACGCATCGGCTTGATCGATGCCGGCGATGGTGGAGTTGAACAGCCAGAAGTCGCGCCGCTCGCCGTCCAGCGCCGCGCCATCCGTCCGACAATCCAGGTTCTGCGAACCCAGCGCCGCCATTAGCGCCTTCAGCGCAAAGGCGCTCTCGGCATCCACCATCTCGCCCGCGACGGCGCCGATGCGGTCGGGCGTCGTTGCGCGAATGCGCGTAGCCAGCGCGCGGAACGCCTCCGCCCAGCTCGCCGGCTTCAGCTTGCCATCCACGCGCAGCCAGGGCCGGTCGAGCCGCTTCTTCTTCAACCCGTCGAAGGAGAAGCGGCCGCGATCGGCCATCCATTCTTCGTTCACGTCGTCATGGATGCGCGGCAGGATCCGAAGCACTTCCGGCCCGCGGGTGTCGATGCGGATATTCGTGCCCGTCGCGTCCTGCACGTCGATGCTGTCGGTCTTCCGCAGCTCCCAGGGGCGGGAGACGAAGGCGTAGGGACGCGAGGTCAGCGCACCGACGGGGCAGATGTCGATCAGGTTGCCGCTGAGTTCCGTGGTCAGCGCCTTTTCCACATAGGTGCCCACTTCCATGTTCTCGCCGCGATTCGTGGCACCCAGCTCCGGCACGCCGGCGACTTCGGAGGCGAAGCGGATGCAGCGCGTGCACTGGATGCAGCGGGTCATGATCGTCTTGACCAGCGGCCCCATGTACTTGTCCTTCACCGCGCGCTTCGCCTCGCGGTAGCGGGAGCTGTCCATGCCGTAGCCGACCGCCTGGTCCTGCAGGTCGCACTCGCCGCCCTGGTCGCAGATCGGGCAGTCGAGCGGGTGGTTGATCAGCAGGAATTCCATCACGCCGCGGCGCGCATTGCGCACCATCGCGCTGTCGGTCTTCACCACCATCCCGTCCGCCACGGGATAGGCGCAGGAAGCGACGGGCTTCGGCGCCTTCTCCACCTCCACCAGGCACATGCGGCAATTGCCCGCGACCGACAGGCGCTCGTGGTAGCAGAAGCGGGGGATTTCCTTCCCCGCCGCCTCGCAGGCCTGCAGCACGGTCGCCCCGTTCGGGACCTCGACCTCGATGCCGTCAACGGTAACCTTGGCCATGGCGCTTACTCCGCCGCCAGCGGCATGGCCGCGGGCTTCGCATGCCGGCGCTTGTACTCGGCGATGCGCTCTTCCATCACCGGCCGGAAGTGCCGGATCAGCCCCTGCACCGGCCAGACGCCGCCATCGGCCAGCGCGCAGATGGTGTGGCCCTCGATGCGGCGCGTGACCTCTTCCAGCAGGTCGATCTCCTCGATCTCTGCCCGGCCTTCGACCATGCGGTCCATCATGCGGCTGACCCAGCCCATGCCCTCGCGGCAGGGCGTGCACTGGCCGCAGCTCTCATGCTTGTAGAAGCGCGACAGCCGCGCGATGGCACGGACGATGTCGGTGGACTTGTCCATCACGATCACGCCCGCGGTGCCGAGGCCCGATTTGTGCTCGCGCAGCGCGTCGAAATCCATCAGCACATCGTCGCAGATATGCTTCGGCAGCAGCGGCGTGGACGATCCACCCGGGATCACGCAGAGCAGGTTGTCCCAGCCCCCGCGCACGCCGCCGGCATGCCGCTCGATGAGCTCCCGCATCGGGATGCTCATCTCCTCCTCCACGTTGCAGGGCTTGTTCACATGGCCCTGGATGCAGAAGATCTTGGTGCCCGAATTTTTCGCCCGGCCGAAGCCCGCGAACCACGCGCCGCCGCGGCGGAGGATGGTCGGCACCACCGCGATCGTCTCGACATTATTGACCGTGGTCGGCGCGCCGTAGAGCCCGACGGCCGCGGGGAATGGCGGCTTCAGCCGCGGCATCCCCTTCTTGCCCTCGAGGCTTTCGATCAGCGCGGTTTCTTCGCCGCAGATATAGGCCCCTGCCCCGCGATGGACATACAGGTCGAAGTCCCAACCGCTGCCGCAAGCGTTTTTGCCCAGCAGCCCCGCGTCATAGGCTTCCTGGATCGCGGCTTCGAGCACGACGCTCTCATTGTAGTATTCGCCGCGGATGTAGATGTAGCCGGCATGCGCGCCCATGGCGAAGCCCGCGATCAGGCAGCCTTCGATCAGCGTGTGCGGATCGTGGCGGATGATGTCGCGGTCCTTGCAGGTGCCGGGCTCGGACTCATCGGCATTGACGACGAGGTAGTGCGGCCGCTCGCTCGCCTGCTTCGGCATGAAGGACCACTTCATGCCAGTCGGGAAGCCGGCGCCGCCGCGGCCGCGCAGGCCGGAATTCTTCACCTCTTCGATGATCCAGTCGCGGCCCTTTTCCAGGATGGCCTTGGTGCCGTCCCAGTTGCCGCGCCTTTGGGCCGCCGGCAGGCGCCAATCCTGCAGGCCGTAGAGGTTGGTGAAGATGCGGTCCTTGTCGGAGAGGGCCATCGTTATTCTCCCGGCACCGCGGTCAGCGTCAGCGGCCCGCCTTCCGGCGCGCTCGTCTGCCGACCGATCGTCGAACCCGGCTTCGGCCGCTCGCCGCGCTTCAGCGCCTCGATCAGCGCGACCGTGCGGTCGTAATCGAGGTCCTCGTAATAGTCGTCATCCACCTGCAGCACCGGCGCGTTCACGCAGGCGCCGAGGCATTCCACCTCGGTCAGGGTGAACAGCCCGTCCTCGCTGGTCTGCCCCACCTTCACATGCGCCGCATCGTGGCAGGCGCGCATGACGTCATCCGAACCGCGCAGCATGCAGGGCGTGGTGCCGCAGAGTTGCAGGTGGAAGCGCCCGATCGGCTTCATGTTGAACATGAAGTAGAAGGTCGCGACCTCGTAGACGCGGATCGGCGGCATACCGAGGCGTTCGGCGATGACGTCCATCGCGACGCGCGGCACCCAGGCGCTGCCCGTCTGCCGCCCCATCTGGCGTTGCACGACATAGAGCAGCGGGATCGTCGCACTCGCCTGCTTGCCCGCCGGATAGCGCGCGAGAATTTTTCCGATCTGCGCTTCGCTCTGTTCGTCGAAGGCGAAATGCGTGGGCTGAACCTGATCCACCGATTCGTTGGCCATCTGATTCACGCTCCGCTCCTCGCCGCTTCGCGGCTGCGGGGCTCCACGATCAGATGGCGGCTCACCGGTCGATCTCCCCGAAGACGATATCGAGGCTGCCGATGATGGCGACCGCATCCGCCAGCATGTGCCCCTTGGAAAGCGCCTCCATCGCCTGGAGATGCGCATAGCCCGGCGCGCGGATCTTCACGCGATAGGGCCGGTTCGTGCCGTCAGCGACCATGTACACGCCGAACTCGCCCTTCGGCGCTTCCGTCACCGTGTAGGTCGCGCCCGCGGGCACGTGATAGCCCTCGGTGTAGAGCTTGAAGTGGTGAATCAGGCTTTCCATCGAGCGCTTCATCGCGCCGCGCGATGGCGGGACGATCTTGTTGTCCGCGATCTTCACCGGCCCCGGCTTGATGGCATTCAGGCACTGCTCGACCATCCGCAGGGACTGCCGCATCTCCTGCATGCGCACCAGGTAACGGTCGTAGCAGTCGCCATGCACGCCGACCGGCACGTCGAAATCGAGCCGGTCGTACATCTCATAGGGCTGCGACTTCCGCAGATCCCAGGCGCAGCCGGAGGCGCGGAGGCACGGGCCAGAGAAGCCCCAGGCCATCGCCTGCTCCGCGGTCATCACGCCGATATCCACGGTGCGCTGCTTGAAGATGCGGTTCTCCGTCAGCAGCCCCTCAAGCTCGTCGAGGAACTTCGGGAACTGCCGGCACCAGGCGCCAATCCGATCCTCGAGCCCCGCGGGAAGGTCGCGGCTAACGCCGCCAGCCCGAAAATAGTTCACATGGTAATGGCTGCCGCCGACCTGCTCGTAGAATTCCAGCAGATGCTCGCGCTGCTCGAAGCCCCAAAGGCTCGGCGTGATCGCGCCGACATCGAGCGCATAGGTCGTGATATTCAGCAGGTGGTTCAGGATGCGCGTGATCTCGGCGAACATCGTCCGGATCCAGCGCGCACGCTCCGGCACATCGCCCTCGATGCCGAGCAGCCGCTCCGTCGCGATGACGAAGCTGTGCTCCATGCTCATCGGCGAGACGTAATCGAGGCGATCCATATAGGGCATCGCCTGGAGATACGTTTTGTACTCCATCAGCTTCTCGGTGCCGCGATGCAGCAGGCCGATATGCGGATCGGCGCGCTCCACCACCTCGCCCTTCATCTCGAGGATGAGGCGCAGCACGCCATGTGCGGCGGGGTGCTGCGGGCCGAAATTGATGTGGTGCGAATCGACCTCGATCGTCTTCGTCACCGGCTCCTCCGCCGGCGCGACGGCGGGCGTGGACAGGGCGCTGCTCATCGGGACGGGCCTTCAAGCTGGCCGCGCTCGGCGCGCGTGAGATGAACCTTCTCATCACCGGGCAGCGTCGTCATCGCTTCCCACGGCGAGAGGAAATCGAAGTTCCGAAAATCCTGCGTCAGCGCGACGGGCTCGTAGACCACCTGCTTCCGCGACTCGTCGTACCGGACCTCGACATGGCCGGTGAGCGGAAAATCCTTGCGCAGCGGATGGCCTTCGAAACCGTAGTCGGTCAGCAGGCGGCGCAGATCCGACTGGCCTTCGAAGACGACGCCGTACATGTCCCACGTCTCACGCTCGTACCAGCCGGCCGCGGGCCAGATGCCGCCAACGCTCGGCACCGGCGTGTTCTCATCCGTCGTGACAATCACGCGGATGCGGCGGTTATGGGTCAGGCTGAGCAGGTTGTAGACGACCTGGAACCGCTCGGCGGATTCCGGAAAGTCCACGCCGCAGAGATCCATCAGCTGCTCGAAAGCGAGTCGCGGATCGTCGCGCAGCAGCGTCATCACCGGCAGAAGGCCCTGGCGCGTGACGCGCAGCACGAGCTCCGCGCCGCGCTCGACGAAGGCCTCCTGCACGGCGGGGCCGGCGGCCTCGGCGATCGCCGCACCCAGATCGGCGAGCGTCATCTCTGCGTCAGCCACGGAGGATCGTCCCGGTCCGGCGGATCTTCTTCTGCAGCTGCAGGATGCCATAGACCAGCGCCTCCGCCGTCGGCGGGCAGCCAGGCACATAGACATCCACCGGCACGACGCGATCGCAGCCGCGCACCACGCTGTAGCTGTAGTGGTAGTAGCCGCCGCCATTGGCGCAGCTGCCCATGGAGATGACCCAGCGCGGCTCGCTCATCTGGTCGTAAACCTTGCGCAGCGCAGGCGCCATTTTGTTGGTCAGCGTGCCGGCCACGATCATCACATCCGACTGCCGCGGCGAACCGCGCGGGATGATGCCGAAGCGGTCGAGATCGTAGCGCGCCATATAGGCGTGGATCATCGGCACGGCGCAGCAGGCCAGGCCGAAGGTCATCGGCCACAGGCTGCCGGTGCGGGCCCAGTTCACCACCTTGTCGAGGTTGGCGACGACGAAGCCCTTTTCCTCGATCTCGCCGGTGATGCCCTTGATCACGGCGTCCTGCGCGGCGCCGGGGGGCAGCGCCTCCCGGTTCCACGCCATCGCGTCGTCAGACGCTGCACTCGAACCACTCATTCCGTTCTCCCGGCGCCTGCCGCGCCCGAGGTCAGGAAGCGCCCTGCGGGCGCCGTTCCCGGCGTTATTCCCAGTGAACCGTCATTCCCAATCCAGCGCGCCCTTCCGCCACTCGTAGACGAAGCCGACGGTGAGCACGCCGAGGAAACCCATCATGGAGAGGAAGCCGAACCACCCGATCTCCCCGAGCGCGATGGCCCAGGGGAACAGGAAGGCGACCTCGAGGTCGAAGATGATGAAGAGGATGGCGACCAGGTAGAATCGTACATCGAACCGCCGGCGCGTGTCGTCGAAGGGCTCGAAGCCGCATTCATAGGTCGAGAGCTTCTCGGGGTTCGGCTTCTGCCGCGCAGCGAGCATGGCGCCGCCGACCATTGCCGAAGCAATGGCCGCTGCGATCCCGAGGAACACCAGGATCGGGAAATACTCTGCCAGCAGCGGCTGGGTCATCTGCCTGTGCCGTCCTTGCCTTGCCAACCTCACCGGAGATCTTTGCGCCCCCGGGCCTTCCATGCTGCGCCAAGACGGGGCAGCCCGCCGAACCGCGGGACCCAACCGAGCCGCAACGGGGCGGACATTAGCCGCGCCAAGCGCGCTCCGCCATAGGGCCAGACGGGAATGAAGAGGTTGATAAGACAAGCGGCCGCAGCCCCGGATGAACCAGAGCGCAGCAAGCCAACGAGATAGGGAAAATCCTGTCGCGTGGCGCGAGTGACGGGGCTCGAACCCGCGACCTCCGGCGTGACAGGCCGGCGCTCTAACCAACTGAGCTACACCCGCCCGCGACAGGAGCCGCGAGATACGGGGGGCCTGGGGTGGTGTCAAGCGAGGGGAGAGAAGAAAGGCGCGCGCCGGTGAAGGAAGTGCCCAGGACAGAGCCTGAAGGGGCGGCCTGTCCGCCGCCAAGCTACCGCGGGGGCCCATCGGCCCTGCTGTGCCCCCGGCCGATGCGCGGAGCTGCGCCGGGCCACGGCGCGGGCAATATGGGCGCTGACGGATTCGAACCGCCGACCAACGGTGTGTAAAACCGCCGCTCTACCACTGAGCTAAGCGCCCGCAGCGGGAGGCCTACGCCAGCGCCTCGCGCCCGCCAAGCCCGCCGCGCGGCATCCCCCAACGAAAAAGGCCGGCCCCTTGCAGGGCCGGCCCTTCGCAACTGGCTCCGGTCAGCCGGAAATCAGTTCACGGCGTCCTTCAGGCCCTTGCCGGCCTTGAAGCGAACGGTCGTCGTGGCGGGGATCTTGATCTCCTCGCCCGTGCGCGGGTTGCGGCCCTTGCCGGCCTTACGCCTGGAGGTGGAGAAGGTGCCGAAGCCAACCAGCCGGACCTCCTGCTTCTTCTTCAGCGCCTTGGTGACCGCCTCGAACACTGCGTCGAGCACGTCGCCGGCCTTCGCCTTCGACATCTCGCCGGCTTCAGCGACGACGGCAACCAGATCCTGCTTGTTCATCGGAACCCCCCCAGTATCCCTTGGCAAGGTGGAATGGACGACACGACGGCCGTGTCGTCTCGGGCCGAGACACTGGCGCGCTGTTTCGCGCACGTCAACGTGTGCATCGGCGTTTTGTGGCGGATAACTGCGGTTCTTGCGCGATGCACGCAACCTGATCGCAGCCCCAACCGCGCTCGCCGACAGGCCGCTGCGCATGAAATTCGAACAACCTACGGAAAAACAAAGGGCGCCTGCCTCGCGGCAAGCGCCCCTTCCCCGGACCCCGAGGCTGTCAGTGCGGGCGGACGCCCGTGATGTCGCCGCCCGCCGCCGTCGTCGGCGGTGTTTCGGCCGGCTCTTCCCAGGTGATGGGCTCAGGCGCGCGCACCAGCGCCTTGCCGATCACCTCATCCACATGGCTGACCGCGATGATCGTCAGCGCCTTCTTCACGCTGTCCGGAATCTCGGCCAGGTCCTTCTCATTGTCCTTCGGGATGAAGACGGTGGTGACGCCCGCGCGCAGCGCCGCCAGCAGCTTTTCCTTCAGGCCACCGATCGGCAGCACGCGGCCACGCAGCGTGATCTCGCCCGTCATCGCGACATCGCGGCGCACCGGAATACCCGTCAGCACGGAGACCATGGAGGTCGCCATGGCGATGCCCGCACTCGGCCCATCCTTCGGCGTCGCACCTTCCGGCACATGCACATGGATGTCGCGCTTCTCGAACAGCGTCGGCTTCAAGCCGAAGCTGGTCGCACGCGAGCGCACATAGCTCATCGCCGCGCTGACGCTCTCCTGCATCACGTCGCCGAGCTTGCCGGTCTGCTTCACATTGCCCTTGCCGGGCAGCATGACCGATTCGATCGTCAGGATCTCGCCGCCCACTTCGGTCCAGGCGAGGCCGGTGACGACGCCCACCATGTCCTCGGCCTCGGCCTCGCCGTAGCGGAACTTCCGCACACCAGCGAACTTCTCGAGGTTCTTGACGGTGACCGCGACCTTCTTCGACTGCTTCGCGACGATCTCGCGCACCGCCTTGCGCGCGACACCCGACAGCTCGCGCTCCAGGTTGCGCACGCCGGCTTCGCGCGTGTGGTAGCGCACCATGTCGCGGACCGCGTCGTCGCTGATCGTCCACTCGCCCCTCTTCAGCCCATTGGCCTCGGCGACCTTGGGCAGCAGGTGGCGCTTGGCGATCTCGACCTTCTCATCCTCGGTGTAGCCCGGGATGCGGATAATCTCCATGCGGTCCAGCAGCGGCTGCGGCATCCGCAAGCTGTTGGCCGTGGTGATGAACATCACGTCCGAAAGGTCGTAGTCGACCTCCAGGTAGTGGTCGTTGAAGGTGCCGTTCTGCTCGGGGTCCAGCACCTCAAGCAGCGCGGCTGAGGGGTCGCCGCGCCAATCGGCGCCGAGCTTGTCGATCTCATCGAGCAGGAAGAGCGGGTTCGAGGCCTTCGCCTTCTTCATGCCCTGGATGACCTTGCCCGGCATGGAGCCGATATAGGTGCGGCGGTGGCCACGCACCTCGGCCTCGTCGCGCACGCCGCCCAGGCTCATGCGCACGAAGTTGCGCCCGGTGGCCTTGGCCAGCGACTTGCCGAGCGAGGTCTTGCCCACGCCGGGCGGGCCGACCAGGCACAATATGGGCCCGCGCACCTTGGTGCTGCGCGCCTGCACCGCCAGGTACTCGACGATGCGTTCCTTGACCTTGTCGAGGCCGTAGTGGTCGTTGTTCAGCACCGCTTCCGCGGCCTTGATGTCGGACTTGATCTTGGTGCGCTTCTTCCAGGGGATGCTGAGCATCCAGTCGAGGTAGTTGCGCACCACCGTGGCCTCAGCGC
>JBIKSZ010000294.1:0-3981 GCA_044348345.1 Roseomonas sp.
GGGCGCTGCTCGGCGCGCTGGCCAACCGCCCTGGCGCCCGCCCGGCCCCGCTGCCCGACTGCGGCCCGGCGCTGGCCGCCGCGCGCAGCGGGCGGCAGGGACCGACGCCCACCCCGCGCGCCCAACCGGACCCATCCCCGCCTGACGCCCCCGCGCCGCAGCACCGCAACCCTGCGCCCCTGCCGGGGCCGGCTGGCGATCTGCTGCGACGTTTCCTGCCCCGCTGACCTATTCCGGCGGGCGGTGATCCATCCTACCTCCCAGGGGAGTGGATGGCGGGAAACGGAGGGTCGGCATGGATCTCAATCGTGTCCTCGGGGCGCTGCTTGGCGGGGCAGGCCAGCCACCGCGGCGGCGCAGGCGCCCGAGCAACGGCGTCTCCTCCCTGCTGACAGGCCGCAGCGTCGAGGCCCGGGCGGCCCGCGCCATCGGCGCGCTCGCGGCGGGTGCCATCACCGAATGGATGGCGCGGAGCAGCCGGCAGGCCGAGGGCCCGCCACCCGCCCCGCCGCCCGCACCCGCCCCTGGGCGCTGGGGCGGGGGAGACGTGGCCGCCCCCGCGCGCCGCATCCCCGCGACCGGCGGCTCACCCTGGGCTGCGCCCAAGCCCGCCCCCGCGCCCACCCCCGCGCCTGACGGCCCCGACGCCGAGGAGGCGGAGGCGCTGCTGATGGTCCGCGCCATGATCGCGGGCGCCAAGGCCGATGGCCGCGTGGATGCGGCCGAACGCGCGGCCATCGCCGGCCAACTCGACGCCGCCGGCCTCTCGGCCGAGGAGCGCGACTTCGTGCTGGCGGATTTCGACCGCCCGCTGACGCCGGAAGCGCTTGCCCGGGAGGCGCGCGACCCGATGCTCCGCGCGCGGCTCTACGCCGCCGCCTTCGCTGGCGCCGGCGAGATCACGCCGCCGGAGCGCGCCTGGCTTGACGCGCTCGCTCAGGCGCTGAAGCTCGACAAGGCCGCGGCGGCGGCGATCGAGGAGCGTCTAAAATGAACACCGATGGTCTCAGCGCCGAGCAGCGCGCCTTGCGCGACCGCGCCCGCGAAGTGGCGCAGGAGGCCGCGGCCCAGGCCGCCGCCACCGACCGCTCCGGCCAATATCCCTGGCCGATGGTCGCCCGCATGGCGGAAGCCGGCTTCATGGGCCTCACCATCCCGAAGGAATGGGGCGGGCCGGGCGGATCGGTGCTGGATGCCGCGCTGGTGGTCGAGGAATTCTCGCGCGCCTGCGCGGTCTGCGGCCGCATCGCGGTGGAGGCCAATATGGGCGCGCTCGGCGCCATCATGGCCTATGGCACCGAGGCGCAGAAGAAGCTCGCGGCCGGGCTGGTGCTCGGCGGCGACAAGCCCGCCATCTGCATCACCGAGCCCGAGGCCGGATCGGCCGCGACCGAGATGACCACCACCGCCACCCGCCGCGGCGATCGCTGGATCATCAACGGCCAGAAGACCTGGATCACCGGCGGTGGCGTCTCCCGCCTGCATCTCATCTTCGCCCGGGCGGTGGAGGATGGGGAGTTCAAGGGCATTGGCGGCTTCATCGTGGTGCGGGGCGGGGAAGGGGACCCTGCGGGGCTGATCGTGAAGCGCCGCATCCCTTCCCTCGGCCTCTGCGGCATGCCGGAGGCGGAGCTGGAGTTCCGCGACCTCGAAGTGCCCGATTCGATGGTGCTGCGCGCGCCTGGCGGCTTCGCCCGCGGCTTCGGGCGCTTGATCGACGCCTATAACGGCCAGCGTGTAGGTGCGGCGACGGTCGCGCTCGGGCTGGCACAAGGCGCGCTGGATCACGCGCTGGCGCGGGCCGGCACGCGCCGCCAGTTCGGCCGCCCAATCTCGGAGTTCCAAGGCCTTGGCTGGATGCTGGCGGATATGTCCATCGAGGTGGAGGCCGCCCGCGCGCTGATCCACCGTGCCGCCCGGAGCGCCGGCCCCGCCGGCTTCCCCGATCGGCTGGCGGCCGCCCAGGCCAAGGTGTTTGCGAGCGAGATGGCGATCCGCGTCACCAACGCCGCGCTCCAGGTCTGGGGCGCGGCGGGCTATTCCAAGGACAACCCGGTGGAGCGGTATCTGCGCGACGCCCGCATGTTCGCCATCGCCGGCGGGACAGCCCAGGTGCTCCGCACCCAGGTCGCGGAGCAGATCCTGGGCCGGAAACTGCCCCAGACCCGGGATGGCTGGCTGAAGCTGATCGCGGAGGAAGGGGCGGCCGGGAAGCTCGCGGCCGATTAGCGCCTGATCCGCGAAGGCGGACACGCCGGAGCGGTGAATCAGTCGCTGCAACAACGGCGGCGGCGTGATCCACGAATGTGGATCACGCTGGAGTGCAGCGACCCTTTCCCAATCGCCTCAGGCGCGATACGCACGACAGAGTCACCAAAGAAGAAGGCAGTGGCGGCGTCCAGATGAGCACCGGCCCGTTCCCCATCACCCGCACCACCACGCCGAAGGCCAAGCCCTCGGATGACAGCCTGGCCTTCGGCAAGGTCCTGACCGACCACATCTTTCTGATGAACTACGATGAAGGGAAGGGCTGGCACTCCCCCCGCATCGAGCCCTATGGCCCGCTCGCGCTCGATCCCGCGACCAGCGTGCTCCATTACGGGCAGGCGATCTTCGACGGGCTCAAGGCGTTTCGGGGCGAGGACGGGACGATCCGCCTGTTCCGCGCCGACCGCCACGCCGCGCGGCTTAACCGCTCCGCGCGAATCATGTGCATGCCGGAGATGCCGGTGGACATCGTCCGCGCCAGCTTCGACGCGCTGGTGGGCGTGGACCATGATTGGGTGCCGCGGAAGGCGGGCACCTCGCTCTATCTGCGCCCGACGGTGATCGCGACCGACGTGATGCTCGGCGTGCACCCGGCGCACAGCTACCTGTACTTCCTGATCCTTTCGCCGGTTGGCAGCTACTACAAGGAAGGCGTGAAGCCGGTGAAGATCCTGGCCTCCGACAGCCATGTGCGCGCCGTGAAGGGCGGCACGGGGGAGGCCAAGACGGCGGCGAACTACGCGCAGAGCCTGTCGGGCCAGCAGGACGCGGCGGCGGCGGGCTTCACGCAGGTCCTCTATTTGGATGCCGTGGAGCGCAAATACCTCGACGAGGTCGGCACCATGAACATCATGGTCCGCATCGGCGACGAGGTGATCACCCCCCCGCTCGCCGGCACCATCCTGGACGGCGTGACGCGCAACTCCACCATCCAGCTCATGCGGGATTGGGGGCTGACGGTCACCGAACGCCCGGTCTCCATCGACGAGGTGCTGGCCGCCGCTGAGGCCGGCACGCTGCGCGAGATGTGGGGCACCGGCACGGCCGCCGTCGTCTCCCCGGTCGGCACGCTGGGCTATAAGGGCCGGCAGGCGCTGATCAATGGCGGCGAGACCGGGGAGCTGACGAAGCGGCTCTATGACGCGATCGTCGGCGTCCAGTATGGGCGGACCAACGACCCGCATGGCTGGACCTCCGTGGTGCCGGTCGGCGGTTGACAGCCCGGCCCCCGCCCCGTATCTCGCGCGGCCTCGAAAGGTCACTCCGATGAAGATCCGCAACTCGCTCAAGACCGCGAAGACCCGCGACAAGAACTGCTTCCTGGTGCGTCGCCGGGGCCGGGTCTACGTGCTGAACAAGAAGAACCCGCGCCTGAAGGCCCGCCAGGGCTGAGGCGGCGTCCCCCGGGTCTTGCCCGGGGATCTGGAGTTCTGCGCGCCGCGCCGGGTCACCCGGCGCGGTTTTCGCATGTGCGGTCCCCGCTGTTCAGCCTGCGCAGGCCGTGGCATGCGCCGCTTGTCCGACCTTCACCCCACCGCCATGTTCCGCCCGACCGCCCCGGGGAGAGATGCCATGATCGCGCTGCCGCCGCCCAAGGCCGATATCCTGGCCCGCCGCGAGGAGATCGTCGCGGCCTTGCGCTCGATTTGCCCCGGCGAAGGCACGATCAGCGAGGCCACGCGCCTCAAGCCCTATGAGACGGATGGGCTGACC
>JBIKSZ010000097.1:0-12836 GCA_044348345.1 Roseomonas sp.
TGTCACCTCCTCGGCGCGGGTGCGGCCGGGATGCTGGCCGCGGCAGAGCTCCGCCAACTCGGCGACGACATGGGACTCCGCGATCGCGCCCTCGGCGATGGCCTGGACGATGTCGCCGGCCTCCGCGAGGCCGCCCGCGCGTGTGTCCACCACCACGGTGGCGCGTGCCACCAGGGCGGCGTCGCTCTCACGCATCGCCGGGCGGAAGGCGCCGACCAGGTCCACATGCGTGCCGGGGTCCACCTCCGCCCCGCGGATCAGCGGCGTGTCGGCCAGTGTCGCGGCGGAGACGATGTCGAAGCCGCGCGGATCGGCGCTGGGGGCCGCGAGCGCGGGCAGGCCGTGGGCGGCGAGCTGCGCCGCAAGCCGCGCGGCATTGGCGGGGTTGCGCGACCAGATCGCGACCTCCGTGATCGGGAAGCGGGCGCACCAGGCCTCGGCGAGTGCTGTGGCGACGCGGCCGGAGCCGAGCACCAGCAGGCGCCGGCTGTCGGGGCGGGCGAGGAAGCGCCCGGCCAGCGTGCTGGCCGCGGCGGTGCGCCGGTCCGTCAGCTCCCCGCCATCGAGGATCGCGACGGGCTCGCCGGTCGCGGCATCCGACAGCAGGTAGGAGGCCTGGACCGCCGGGATGCCGCGCGCGCCATTGCCGGGCAGGACATGGACGATCTTCACGCCGCTGTGCCGCCGGCCGGGCTTCTCGGGCAATTCCCAGGCCGGCATCAGCAGCAGCATGCCTTCCGGCGCATCGGGCTGGGGCAGGGCGTGGCGGTGGCGCAGCGGCGCCGCGCAGCCCTCGCGGAAGACGCGTTCGAGCGCGGTTTCGAGTGCCGCCCAGGGCAGGGTCCGGCGCAATTCCTCGGCCCCGATGATGCGCATGCCGCCCGTCCTTTTCCGTCCCGCGTGGAAGAGAGCCTCATTTCCGGGCGACGCGGAAGCAGGGCTGTGCTTGCCCTGGCGGGGCCGATATTGCTCATATGCGATTCAAAGCACGACAGGGATGCCGTCTGCCGCCCCCGGGACGGCGGGGTCCCCCGTGCCACGACAGGGATGCCTGCATGTCCTCATCTGCCGCTGACCCGCGCTACGCCTCCGCGGGTCCGCCCAAGCGCCCGCTGCGCCTGTCCTGGGGCGATGAGCGCGTGCGCGGCATTGTCTGGCAGGTGCTGGTCGTCGGCATTGTGGGCAGCATCATTTACTGGCTGTGGTCGAACACGGTGCACAACCTGGAGGTGCGCCGCATCGCCACGGGCTTCGCCTTCCTCGGGCGCGAGGCGGGGCTGCCGATCGGCGAGAGCCTGATCGAGTATGATCCGACGAACTCCTATCTGCGCGCGCTGACGGTCGGCGTGCTGAACACGCTGAAGGTGGCGGTGGTCGGCATCGTGCTGGCGACCATCCTGGGCACGGCGATCGGCATCGCGCGGCTGTCGAACAACTGGCTGCTGTCGAAGCTGGCGGGCGTCTATATCGAGGTGATTCGCGACCTGCCGCTGCTGCTGCAGCTTCTGTTCTGGTATACGATTCTGCAGGGCCTGCCCGGGCCGCGCCAGGCGCTGAACCCCATCGAGGGCGTGTTCCTGTCGAACCGGGGCATGAAGCTGCCCTTCATCGAATGGACGGCGGCGCATTGGTGGTCGCTGCTGGCGATGGCCGTCGGCATCGTGCTGACCGTGCTCTACGCGCGGGTGATGCGGGCGCGGCAATATGCGGATGGGCAGCCGCGCAAGGTCTGGCCGGCGGGGCTTACACTGATCATCGGCGTGCCGCTGGCGGTCTGGGCGGCCTTCGGTGCGCCCTTCACGCCCGACATCCCGGCGCTGCGGGGCTTCAACTTCCGCGGCGGCATCACCGTCAGCCCGGAATTCTTCGCCCTGCTGATCGGCCTGGTCACCTACACCGCCGGCTTCATCGCCGAGGTGGTGCGCGCCGGCATCCAGTCCGTCCAGCACGGCCAGTGGGAGGCCTCGCAGGCGCTTGGCCTGCAGAAGGGGCAGACGATGCGGCTGGTGGTGCTGCCGCAGGCGCTGCGCGTGATCATCCCGCCGATGACCTCGAACTACCTGAACCTGACGAAGAACTCCTCGCTGGCGGTGGCCATCGGCTACCAGGACATTGTGAGCATCGCGAACACGACGCTGAACCAGACCGGCCAGGCGATCGAGGGGATCGCGATCATCATGCTGGTCTATCTGACGATCAGCCTGTCCATTTCCCTCTTCATGAACTGGTACAACGCGCGCATCGCGCTGGTGGAGCGCTAGGCGATGAGCGACATCACGATCGACACGCCGGCCTCCTCCGCGCCGCGCAAGCCGCCGATCAGCCAGGTCGGCGCCATCGCCTGGGTGCGGCAGAACCTGTTCGCGAACTGGCTGTCCACCGCCGTCACGCTGGCCCTGGCCTATCTCATCGTCCGCTGGACGCTCGGCTTCGTCGAATGGGCCTTCGTCAATGCGATCTGGGATGTGCCCTCGGTCAACGGGCAGCCCCAGACCCAGGCCTGCCGCGACAATAAGGGGGTGGGCGCCTGCTGGGCGGTGATCACGGAAAAGCACCGCTTCATCCTGTTCGGCACCTACCCCTTCGATGAACATTGGCGCCCGGCGCTGGCCTGCCTTCTGTTCGTCGGGCTCTACATCCTCTCGGCCCTGCGGCGCTTCTGGAACTGGACGCTGGTGCCGATCTGGGTCGGGACGCTGACGGCGATCGGCGTGCTGATGTGGGGCGGCGTCTTCGGCCTGTCCTATGTGCCGCAGGAACGCTGGGGCGGGCTGCCGATCACGCTGATCCTGTCCACCTTTGGGCTGGCGACGGCCTTCCCGCTGGCGGTGCTGGTGGCGCTTGGCCGGCGGTCGAAGCTGCCGGCGATCAAGATGCTCTGCATCCTGTATGTGGAACTCATCCGCGGCGTGCCGCTGATCTCGCTGCTGTTCATGGCCAGCGTGATGTTCCCCCTGTTCCTTCCGGAGGGGATGAATATCGACAAGCTGCTGCGCGCGCAGATCGCCATCACGCTGTTCGCCGGCGCCTATCTGGCCGAGGTGGTGCGCGGCGGGCTGCAGGCGCTCTCGCGCGGGCAGTATGAGGCGGCGGATGCGCTCGGCCTCAGCTATTGGCAGAAGACGGGCTTGATCATCCTGCCCCAGGCGCTGCGGATGGTGATCCCGCCGCTGGTCAACACCTTCATCGGCTTCTTCAAGGACACATCGCTGGTGCTGATCATCGGCATCTTCGACCTGCTGACCGCGGGCAAGACTGCGGTTGTGGAGCCCGCCTGGCAGGGTTTCGGCGTCGAGGTCTATGTCACCGTCGGCGTCATCTATCTGATCTTCTGCTTCGCCATGTCGAAATACAGCCAGGGCCTGGAGCGGGACTTGAACCGGCACAGGCGGCGATAGCCCGGGCGGCCGGGGCGCTTGCCTTTCGCGCCCCGGCATCGCATTTGCATCGCAGCCTCATTAAACGAATGACAGAATTCCGGCCCAGGCCGGATCGCAGGGGGTTCGAATGGGTGAGACGGTGATGGAGGCCCCGGTTGCCTCCGCCATGCAGGCCGATGCGCCGCCGGCCATCCGGCTCGAGGGCGTGAACAAGTGGTTCGGCGCGCTGCACGTGCTGCGCGACATCAACCTGACCGTCGCCCAGGGCGAGCGGGTGGTGGTCTGTGGCCCCTCGGGCTCGGGCAAGTCCACCATGATCCGCTGCATCAACCGCCTGGAGGTGCACCAGGAAGGGCGGATCGTCGTGGACAATATCGAGCTGACGGATGACCTCCGCAGCCTCGATGCCATCCGCCGCGAGGTCGGCATGGTGTTCCAGAGCTTCAACCTCTTCCCGCACCTGACCGTGCTAGAGAATTGCACCCTCGCCCCCATCTGGGTCCGCCGCATGCCCAAGAAGGAGGCGGAGGAACTGGCGATGGAATATCTGGAGCGCGTCCGCATCCCGGAACAGGCCAAGAAGTATCCCGGCCAGCTTTCGGGCGGGCAGCAGCAGCGCGTGGCGATTGCCCGCGCGCTGTGCATGAAGCCCAAGATCATGCTGTTCGACGAGCCGACCTCCGCGCTTGACCCCGAGATGATCAAGGAGGTGCTGGACACCATGGTGATGCTGGCCTCGACCGGCATGACCATGATCTGCGTCACGCATGAGATGGGCTTCGCCCGCCAGGTGGCCGACCGGGTGGTGTTCATGGACCGCGGCGAGATCGTGGAGAGCGGGGAGCCGGAGGCGCTCTTTAGCAACCCGCAGACGGACCGCCTGAAGCTGTTCCTGTCGCAGATCCTGCGCGGGCATTGATGAAACGCGCCCGTCCCGGGGTGGCGCTTGCGCTGCGCCCCGGGACGGTTCTAAGCGTTCTGCGTTCCACATCCGGAGCGCCACGTTGAGTAACCCCTCCGCCACCGAACGGCCGCTGACCAAGGCCGGCCTGATCGGTGTGCTTGGCGTCGTCTATGGCGATATCGGCACCAGCCCGCTCTATGCACTGCGGGAATCGCTGACCCATTTTTCCGGTGACGGGATCGAGCGCTGGGAGGTGCTGGGCCTCCTCAGCCTGATCTTCTGGTCGCTGATGCTGACGGTCACGATCAAATATGTGCTGTTCGTGCTGCGCGCCGACAACAAGGGCGAGGGCGGGGTGCTGGCGCTGATGGCGCTGGCGCAGCGCCATGCGCGTACCGACCGCGGCAAGTGGCTGGTCGCGCTGGTCGGCATCGCCGGCGCGGCGCTCTTCTTCGGCGACGGCATCATCACGCCCGCCATCTCGGTGCTTTCGGCGGTCGAGGGGCTGAAGGTCATCTCGCCCGCCTTCGAGGATGCGGTCATCCCCATCGCGCTCGGCATTCTGCTCGCGCTGTTCCTGGTGCAGTGGAAGGGCACGGGCAGCATGGGGCTGGTGTTCGGGCCGATCTGCGCGGCCTGGTTCGGCGTGCTCGGCCTGCTCGGCTTGATCGAGGTGGTGCAGCAGCCGGGCGTGCTGGTGGCGCTTTCGCCGCATTTCGCCGTTGCCTTCTGCGCGCATTACAAGCTGGCCGCCTTCATTGCCTTCGGCGCGGTGGTGCTGGCGGTGACGGGGGCGGAGGCGCTCTATGCCGATATGGGGCATTTCGGCCGCAAGCCGATCCGCGTCGCCTGGGTCGGCTTCGTGATGCCGGCGCTGGCGCTGAACTATTTCGGCCAGGGGGCGCTGATCCTGTCGGAGCCCGAGGCGATCGAGAATCCCTTCTTCATGCTCGCGCCCGAATGGTTCCGCCTGCCGCTGGTGGTGCTGGCCACGGCGGCGACCGTGATCGCCAGCCAGGCGATGATCACCGGCGCCTATTCCATCGCGCGGCAATGCGTGCAGCTCGGCTTCCTGCCGCGGCTGCAGGTGGTGCACACCAGCGAGACCGAGCAGGGCCAGATCTACATGCCCCAGGTGAATGTCATGCTGCTGATCGGCGTCGTGATCCTGGTGCTCGAGTTCAAGGACAGCTCCTCCCTCGCGCATGCCTATGGGCTGGCGGTGACGGGGACCTTCCTTTGCACCTCCTGCCTGGCGGTGCTGGTGTTCCGCCGCGCCTTCGGCTGGTCCTGGCCGTTGGTGATCGGTGTGATGGGCCCGCTCTGGTTGCTGGACGCGGCCTTCTTCAGCGCGACCGCACTCAAGATCCCGCAGGGCGGCTATGTGCCGCTCGTGCTCGGCATCGTGCTGTTCGCGCTGATGCTCACCTGGAAACAGGGGCGGGAGCTGCTCTTCGCGCGCTTCCGCCAGGACAGCCTGCCGCTGAAATCCTTCATCGCGCGCCTGCCGCAGAGCCGCACGGTGCGCGTGCCCGGCATCGCCGTGTTCATGACCGGGCAGGAGGATTTCGTGCCCGGCGCGCTGCTGCACAACCTGAAGCACAACAAGGTCCTGCATGAGCGCGTGCTGTTCGTCACCGTCATCAACGAGGACATCCCCCGTGCCGAGCGGCGTGCGGAGGTGACGGAGCTCGGCCCGTCCATCCATCGCGTCTTGCTGCGCTATGGCTTCCAGGAAAGCCCGAACATCCCGAAGGAGCTGGAGGCGCTGCGCGACCAGGGCATCCCCTTCGAGGCGATGCAGGCCAGCTATTTCCTGGGGCGGGAGACGGTGGTGGCGGCCGCGGTGCCGAAGATGTCGCGCTGGCGGCAATGGCTGTTCACGCTGCTCAGCCGAAATTCGCTCTCCGCCACCGAATTCTTCCGCATTCCATCCGACCGGGTGGTGGAGCTTGGGGTGCGCGTGGCGATCTGAACCGCCCCCCGCGCGCTCGCGTTGGGGGGCTCGACGCAGGGAGAGGCAGGCGTGGCGGCAGGGCTGGTCACGATCACGCTGGCCCGCGCCTTCGATGCGGGCGAACGCGCGGAGGAAGCAGGGCGGATCGAATTCGCCATGGCGCTCGACCCGCAGGGCCATCCCGATGTCCAGGCCTGGCTCGACGATCCGGCGCCCTGGCCGGCGCGCCGCATCCGCCCCGGCGCGGCCGAGCAGGCCGGCGATGTCGCGCATGACGAGGATGGCTGGCAGCTGCGCTTCTTCACCAATGCGGGGCAGGAGCGCGACGTGCCCGTGCACCGCATCTGCCACATCGAAGGCGGGTTGCGCCCGGGCGAGGTGCTGACGCTGCGCGCGCCAGACGGCGAGGACGCCGCCTGGCGCGTGGTGAATGTGCGCGCGGCTTCAGCCTAGCAGCTGGCCGCCATCCACGATCACGGTCTGCCCTGTCACCCAGCGCGCGGCGGGGGAGGCGAGGAACAGCACCACCTCCGCCACTTCCTCCGGCGTGCCGAGCCGGCCGAAGGGGATGGAGCCGAGGATGCGGTTATAGAGCGCGGGGTCGCTGCTGCGCCGCTGTTCCCAGGACCCGCCGGGGAATTCGATCGAACCAGGTGCGACCGCATTCACCCGCACGCCGTCGCGCGCCAGCATCGCCGCCTGGCTTTGCGTGTAGTTCACCAGCAGCGCCTTCACCGCCGCATAGGCCGGCGTGCGGGTGGAGGGCCGGAAGCCCGAGATCGAGGTGACATTGACGATGCAGCCCTTCGTCGCGCGCAGATGCGGCGTCGCGGCGCGGCTGGCGCGGACGGTGGCCATCACATCCACATCCAGGCTCTTCGCCCAATCCTCCTCGGTGTCCTTGGAGCCGAAGCCGGAGGCGTTGTTGACCAGGACATCCACGCCGCCGAGGGCGGCCGCGGCCTGCTGTACCCAGGCCGCGACCTGATCGGCCTTCGAGAGGTCCGTCGGCAGCGCATGGGCGGTGACGCCCGCCGCCGCGATCTCGGCCCGCGTTGCCTCCAGCGCCGCCGCGCCGCGCGCGCAGACCGAAACCGCCGCACCTGCGCGCGCGAAACCGAGCGCGACCGCGCGCCCGATGCCCTTGCTGCCGCCTGCCACCAGCACACGCTTGCCTGCGAAACTCATCCGCCGTTCCTCCTGCATGGGGCAGCTATGCAAGGCGCGCGCGGCGCGGAAGGCAAGCCGGGGTGACGCTTGCTGCATCGCGTTGCATAACGCTGACCAAGACAATGTTGGGGGAACGCGCCATGCCTGATGATGGCCAGGCCGTGGGCACGGTGGCAGAGGCGCTGCTGGCGGATCTCGCCCGGCGCGGCACGCAGCGCATCTGGGGCGTGCCGGGCGGCGGCTCCTCGCTCGATCTTCTGGCGAATATGGCGCGCTTCGGGATCGGCTTCGTGCTGGCGAAGCATGAAGGCGCGGCGGCGATGTCCGCCCTTGCGGATGCCGAGCTGACGGGCGCGCCGGGCGTGGTGCTGACGACCAAGGGCCCGGGCATGGGCAATGCGCTGAACGGGCTGGCCTGCGCCAGCCTGGAACGCGCGCCGGTCGTGCTGGTCTCGGACGGATTCACCGCGAAGCAGCTCACCTACATCACCCACCAGGTTTTCGATCAGCGCGATGCCAGCGCCGCCTTCGTCGCGGCTTATGCGCGCGCGGAAGGGGAGGCGCCGGCGGTCGAGATCGCCGCACTTCTCGACACTGCGCAGCACAAGCGCCGCGCGGTGCATCTCGACCTGACCGGGGAAGCCGCGCGGCGCGCGCCGGGTGTGGCGCCGGCGCCTGCCGCGACACCGGCCGCCGCGCCCGATATTGGTGATGCGTGTGCGCTGCTGGCCGGGGCGAAGCGGCCCGTGCTGGTCGTGGGGCTGGAAGCGGCGGAGCCCGCCGCCGCGGCCGCGCTGCGCAGGCTGGCTGAGGCGCTGCAGGCCCCGGTGCTTGTCACCTACAAGGCGAAGGGCGTGCTGCCCGACGCCCATCCGCTGCATGCCGGCATCTTCACCGGCGGCTCGCTGGAAGCGCCCTGCGTGAACGCCGCGGACCTGATCGTGACGATCGGCCTCGACCCGGTGGAGCTGATCCTGCAGCCCTGGCGCTACCGCGCGCCGGTGCTGGATGTGGCGCTCGGCCCGCATCCGGTGCGCTATGTGGACCCCGCTGCGGCGCTGCATGGGCCGCTCGCGCCGAGCCTGGCGAAGCTCGGCGCTGTCGCGCGCCGCTCGGATTGGGGCGCGGCGGAGATCGCCGGGTATCGGTCGGCCGCGCTGGCTGCGCTGGCCTGGGCCGGGACGGGCGGCGTCGCCCCGCCCGACATCGTGCGCATCGCGCAGCAGGAAGCGCGTGTCGCCGACCGTGCACCGCGCGTCGCGGTGGATGCGGGGGCGCATATGTTCTCCGCCACCGCCTTCTGGGACTGCGAGCATCCGCACGACCTGCTGATCTCGAACGGCCTTGCCTCGATGGGCTTTGCGCTGCCGGCGGGGATCGCGGCGGCGCTGCACGACCCGGCGCGGGGCGCGATCGCCTTCACCGGCGATGGCGGCTTCATGATGGTGGCGGGCGAGCTGGCGACGGCTGCCGACACAGGCGCGAAGCTCATCACCATCGTCTTCAACGATGCGGCGCTGTCGCTGATCGACATCAAGCAGCAGAGCCGCCAGCTGGCGCCGGAAGGCGTGCGCTGGCAGCGCCCCGACTTCACCAAGGTGGCCGAGGGGCTGGGCGTGAAGGGCCTGCGCGCCGATACGCCGGAGGAGTACCGCGCCGCGCTGCGCGCCGCCTTCGCGCATGATGGGCCGTCGTTGATTGACGTGCAGGTGAACCCCGCGGGCTATCCCGCGCAGCTGCAGGCGATGAGGGGCTGATGATCCCGGCACTCCGATTGGGCACCGCCTGGGCCCGGCTTTGCGGGCTGATGGATGAGGCGGCCGAAAGCTTCGTCCGCACCTCCTTCTCCTCCGTCGTGCGCGACAATTGGGACATGGCGGTCGGGCTGATGGACAGCGCGGGCCGGCAGGTCGCGCAATCCTCCCGCTCCGTGCCGAGCTTCGTCGGCACCATGCCGCGCACGCTGGCGGTGATGCTGGCGCGCTACCCGGCCGCAACGCTCGCGCCGGGCGATGTGCTGATCTCGAATGACGGCTACCACGGCACTGGGCACCTCAACGACATCACCATGGTGAAGCCGCTGTTCCGTGACGGCCGGATCGCCGCCTGGATCGGCAGCACCTTCCACTGCACCGACATTGGCGGCGCGCCGAGCGTCGAGGCGCGCGATGCGTGGGAGGAAGGGCTCACCATCCCCGTCGCCAAGATCCTCCGCCGCGGGGAGGAGAATGAGGACGTCGTCGCCTTCCTTGAGGCCAATCTCCGCATGCCGGGGGAGGCGCTCGGCGACATCCGCGCGCAGCTGGCCATGTACGACCAGGCCGCGCCGCGCCTGTTCCGCATCCTCGACGAGGAAGGCATCGCGGAGCTGGATGCGCTGGCCGCCGAGATCTTCGCGCGATCGGAACGCGCCATGCGTGCGGCGATCGCCGCCGTGCCGGATGGCGAGGTGACGGATGAGGTCACCGCCGATGGCTTCGAGCACCCCGTCACCATCCGCCTTCGGCTTGCGGTGAAGGGGGAGGGGATCACGCTCGATTTCAGCGGGACCGATGCGCAGATCGCGCGCCCGGTGAACTCGCCGCTGAACTTCACCCGCGCCTATTCGAACTACGCGGTGAAATGCGCCTTCGACCCGCAGACGCCGAACAATGATGGCAGCTTCCGGCCGATTACGCTGATCGCGCCGGAGGGCTCCATCGTGAATCCGCGCCGGCCCGCGCCGGTCTGGGGGCGGCATCTGACGGGCCATTACCTGCCCATGCTGGTGCTGGCCGCACTTGGGCGGCTGATGCCAGAGCGCGTCATCGCCGAATGCGGCAGCCCGCTCTGGAACGTCTATTTCACCGGCGAGCAGCCGGATGGGCGCCGCTACACGCGCATGTTCTTCATGAATGGCGGCCATGGCGCGGCGGCAGGGCATGACGGTCCGTCCTGCCTTTCCTTCCCCTCCAACGTCGCGACGCAGCCGACCGAGCAGTTCGAGAATGCGGTGCCGATGCTGATCACGGAAAAGGCGCTGATCCCGGGTTCGGGTGGCGATGGCGCGCGGCGCGGCGGGCTTGGCCAGCGCATCTCCTTCCATGTGGTCGGGGAGAAGCCGGTCACCGCCACCTACCGGCATGAACGCGTGCAGCACCCGCCGCGCGGCTTGCTCGGCGGCGGCGCAGGCCGCGGCGGGCGCGATCTGGTGAATGGCAAGCCGGTCGCCGCGAAGGCGCGCATCGTGCTGAACCCGGGCGACACCATCACCTTCGAAACGCCGGGCGGCGGCGGCTTCGGCGATCCGCGCGAACGCAGCGCCGATGACCGCGCGCGCGACAAGGCCGAGGGCTACGAGGCATGAACGCCCCCTTCCGCATCGGCGTCGATATCGGCGGCACCTTCACCGACCTCGTCATGCTGGACACGCGCGACGGACGTCTGTTCAACGGCAAGGTGCTGACCACGCCGCACGCGCCCGAGCAGGCCGTGCTGGAGGGCGTGCGCGGCCTGCTGGCGCGCAACGGCGTGGCGTCAGACCAGGTGCGCCATGTCATCCACGGCACCACGCTGGTCGCCAATGCGCTGATCGAGCGCCGCGGTGTGCCCACGGGCTTCCTGACGACGCAAGGCTTCAGGGACGTG
This sequence comes from Roseomonas sp., assembly GCA_044348345.1. Classification (GTDB taxonomy): domain Bacteria; phylum Pseudomonadota; class Alphaproteobacteria; order Acetobacterales; family Acetobacteraceae; genus Falsiroseomonas. Next base: position 11,039 of record JBIKSZ010000097.1, read on the forward strand.
CAGGAGATCGGCACGGAGCTGCGCCACGATACCTATGACCTGTTCATGCGCCGCCCGCAGCCGCTGGTGCCGCGCAGCTTGCGGCTGGATGTGCCAGAGCGGCTGATGCCCGATGGCAGCGTGCGCCAGCCGCTGGACGAAGCGGCCGCGCGCGCTGCGATCCGTCAGTTGCGCGATGCCGGCGCGCAGGCCATCGCGGTCTGCCTTCTGCATGCCTTCGTGAACCCCGCGCATGAGCGGCGCATCGCGGAGCTGGTGGCGGAGGAAGCGCCCGAGGTCGCTGTCTGCCTCTCGGGTGAGCTGGTGCCGGAGATCGGCGAATACGAGCGCGGCTCCACCACCATCGCCAACGCCTATGTCCTGCCGGTCTTCGCGCGCTATTTGGCGCGGCTGGATGCTGGCCTGCGGGAAGCGGGCGTCACCGGCCCGCTATTCCTGATGCTGTCCGATGGCGGCACCGTCGCGCGCGATGTTGCCGCGCGTCATCCGATCCGCCTGGTGCAATCCGGCCCCGCCGGCGGCGTGCAGGCGTCGCGCGTGTATGGAGAGGCGGCGGGTGCGCCCGACATTCTTTGCTTCGATATGGGCGGCACCACGGCCAAGGCCGCGCTGATCGATGGCGGCCAGCCGGCGCGCAGCCTGGACTTCGAGGTCGCGCGCACCGACCGTTTCCGCAAGGGCAGCGGCCTTCCGCTGAAGGTGCCGGTGGTCGAGATGATCGAGATTGGCGCGGGCGGCGGGTCCGTCGCGCGGGTGGATGCGCTCGGCCTGGTGCGTGTCGGGCCGGACAGCGCCAGCAGCGATCCCGGCCCGGCCTGCTACGGGCTTGGCGGCGACGAACCGACCGTGACGGATTGCGACCTGCTGCTCGGCTATCTCGCGCCCGACAGTTTCCTGGGCGGGGAGATGCAGCTCGATGTCGCGGCGGCCGAGCGCGCGATCGGCGCGAAGCTTGGCGGGCCGCTCGGCCTTTCGCCGGTCGAGGCGGCGTTTGCTGTGCATGAGACGGTGAACACCGCCATGGCCCAGGCGGCGGCGATCCATGCGCTGGAAAAGGCGCGCCGGATCGAGGGCTATACGCTGGTGCCGATCGGCGGCGCGGGCCCCGTGCATGCGGTGGAAGTCGCCCGAAAACTTGGCATCGCGCGGCTGGTCGTGCCGGCGGGCGCAGGCGTCGCCTCGGCCTTCGGCTTTCTTGCTGCGCCGATCAGCTTTGCGCTGCTGCGCGGCATGGTCGCGCCACTCGACGGCCTCGACCTCGACGCGCTGCGCGCGATGCTGGCGGAGATGGAGGCGGAAGGCCGGGCGCTGGTCGCACAAGCCGGGAGCGAGGCCGCGGAGACGCGCATCCGGGTTGCCATGCGCTATGCCGGCCAGGGTTTCGGGGTGGAGGCGGAGGTCACGGCGCTGGACCGCGATGCGATCCGCGCCGCTTTCGAGGCCGAGTATCTGCGCCTCTATGGCCGGACCGAGCCGCATCTGCCGGTGGAATGCGTCGGCTGGCGCGTGACGGTTGCGGGCCCGACGCCGCGGCTCGATCTCGCGGCCGGCGGCGCGCCGGGCGGTGTTGCGCGGAAGGGCACGCGGCCGGCCTGGTTCGGCGGGCGCTTTGTGGACGCTGCGGTGATCGAGCGCGCGGCGCTGCGGCCGGGCGATCGCGTCGAAGGCCCAGCGCTGGTCGAGGAGCGGGAGAGCACGCTGGTGCTGCCGCCCGGCGCCCGCGCGAGCTGTGATGCGGCGCTGAATTTGGTGGTGGAGGTGGGGTAGCTCCCTCCCCCGCTCGGCGGGGGGGGCGCGG
>JBIKSZ010000295.1:0-3903 GCA_044348345.1 Roseomonas sp.
GAAGCTGCGCCGCACGCTGCGCGACCGGCTGAAGGGCGCGGGCGTGTCCCGCGTGGTGATCGAGCGCCCGGCGAAGAAGCCGCGCGTGACGATCCACGCGGCGCGGCCGGGCGTGGTGATCGGCAAGAAGGGCGCCGACATTGAGGTGCTGCGCAAGGACCTGGCGAAGATGGCCGGGGCCGAGGTCTCGCTGAACATCGTCGAGATCCGCAAGCCCGAGATCGACGCGACGCTGGTGGCCGAGAGCATTGCGCAGCAGCTGGAGCGCCGGGTTGCCTTCCGCCGCGCCATGAAGCGCGCGGTGCAGTCCGCCATGCGTCTTGGCGCAGGTGGCATCCGGATCAACTGCTCCGGCCGTCTTGGCGGTGCCGAGATTGCGCGTATGGAGTGGTACCGCGAAGGGCGCGTGCCGCTGCACACGCTCCGCGCGGACATCGATTTTGGTACCGCGACCGCGAAGACCACCTATGGCACCTGCGGTGTGAAGGTGTGGATCTTCAAGGGCGAGGTGATGGCCCATGATCCGATGGCGCAGGACAAGCGCGCCGCGGAACAGGCCCCGCAGCGCTGATGGTGATGTGAGATGCTGTCTCCGAAGCGCACAAAATTCCGCAAGGCCCATAAGGGCCGCATCAAGGGCGTCGCGAAGGGCGGGTTCAGCCTGAACTTCGGCGGCTTTGGCCTGAAGGCTCTCGAGCCGGAGCGCGTGACCGCGCGCCAGATCGAAGCCGCTCGTCGCGCCATCACGCGTGCGATGAAGCGCCAGGGTCGGGTCTGGATCCGGATCTTCCCGGATGTCCCGGTGTCGACGAAGCCGGCCGAAGTCCGCATGGGCTCGGGCAAGGGCGCGCCCGAATACTGGGTCTGCCGCGTGAAGCCGGGGCGGATCATGTTCGAGCTCGACGGCGTGTCGGCCGATATCGCGCGCGAGGCGCTCGAGCTCGGCGCGGCGAAGCTGCCGATCAAGACGAAGATCGTCACGCGCCTCGGCGCGGCGCCGGCGGAGGCCTGATCATGGCGATGACGAAGATCGTGGACGTTCGCGGCAAGAGCGCGGACGAGCTGCAGGAGATGCTGGTTGGCCTTCGGAAGGAGCAGTTCAACCTGCGCTTCCAGCGGGCGACCGGCCAGCTCGAGGCGGTGGGGCGCATTAAGGAAGTGCGTCGTACCATCGCGCGGGTGAAGACCGTGATGGCCGAGCGCAACCGCGCTCCGGCAAAGTCGTAAGGGGTTCCGGGCGATGCCGAGGCGCGTCCTCACGGGCCGGGTGGTCAGCGACAAGACCGACAAGACGGTGACCGTCCTTGTCGAGCGTCGGGTGATGCATCCGCTCTACAAGAAGTTCATCCGCCGCTCGAAGCGCTACGCAGCGCATGACGAGGCGAACCTCTGCAAGGAGGGGGACCTGGTCTCCATCGAGGAGTGCCGTCCGATCAGCAAGACGAAGTCCTGGCTGGTCGTGAGCCGCAACGGCGAGTCCGTTGCGCGTCCGGCCGGCTTCGATGCCGCTTCGGCGCTGGCGGAGGCCTGATCCATGATCCAGGTCGAATCCAACCTCGATGTCGCCGATAACTCCGGCGCGCGCCGCGTCCAGTGCATCAAGGTGCTGGGCGGCTCCAAGCGGAAGACGGCGTCCGTCGGTGACGTGATCGTCGTCTCCGTGAAGGAAGCGATCCCGCGCGCCAAGGTGAAGAAGGGCGAGGTGCATCGCGCTGTCATCGTCCGCACGGCCTATCCCGTGCGCCGCATCGACGGCACGGCGATCCGTTTCGACGGCAATGCTGCGGTGCTGATCAACAAGCAGGGCGAACCCATCGGGACGCGCATCTTCGGACCGGTCGTGCGCGAGCTGCGCGCGAAGAAGTTCATGAAGATCATCTCGCTGGCGCCGGAGGTCCTGTAAGGCCATGGCGGCGAAGATCAAAAAGGGCGACAAGGTCCAGGTTCTGGCCGGTCGCGACAAGGGCAAGCGGGGCGAAGTCATTCGCGTCGTTCCCAAGGAAAACCGCGCCTTCGTACAGGGCGTGAACATGGTGAAGCGGCATGAGAAGCCGCAGGGCATGAGCCGACCGGGCGGCATCACGGAGAAGGAGGGTCCGATCGACCTCTCCAACCTCGCGCTGCTCGATCCAAAGACCGACAAGCCGACCCGCGTCGGGTTCAAGACGCTTGAGGATGGCAAGAAGGTCCGGGTGGCGAAGGCCTCGGGCGAGGTGATCGACCGATGAGCGATACGAAGAAGGGCGCTGCCCCGAAGAAGGCGGCCGCCAAGGCGGCGCCTGGTGGTGCTGAGCGCGGCGGCCAGGCGGCGACGACGGTTGCGGTGAAGGCCGGGCCGGCTGCGGCGTCCCCTGCCGAGCAGCCGCGGCTTCGCAAGCACTATGACGACGTGGTGCGCAAGCAGCTCGTCGAGGAATTCGGGTACAAGAACCCGATGGAAGTGCCGAAGCTCGACAAGATCGTCATCAACATGGGCGTTGGCGAAGCCGCCGGCGACCAGAAGAAGCTCGACGCGGCGGTGGCCGAGTTGATGGCCATCAGCGGCCAGAAGGCGGTGAAGACCAAGGCGAAGAAGGCGATCGCGGGCTTCAAGATCCGTGAAGGCCAGGCGATCGGCTGCAAGGTCACGCTGCGCAAGGCGCGGATGTATGAGTTCCTGGACCGCCTGGTCACCATCGCGCTGCCGCGCGTGCGTGACTTCCGCGGCATCCCTGGCACGCGGGGCTTCGACGGCCGTGGCAACTACGCCATGGGCCTGAAGGAGCAGATCGTGTTCCCCGAGATCAACTATGATCGCGTGGATACGATCCGCGGCATGGACATCCAGTTCGTCACCACAGCGAAGACGGACAAGGAAGCGAAGGCCCTTCTCAAGGCCTTCTACCTGCCCTTCGCCAACTGAACCCGTTTGGAAAACCGCCGGTCCGGGGCAATTTCCCCGCGGCCGGCAGGTTCCGGAGGACCTGAGACGACATGGCCAAGACCTCGTCAGTCGAGAAGAACAACCGGCGCGCGCGGCTTTCCAAGCTGCACGCCGCGAAGCGCTCCGCTCTCAAGGCGGTGGTGATGGACCGTGCGCGGCCCGTCGAAGAGCGCTTCGAGGCAACGCTGAAGCTTGCCCAGTTGCCGCGTAACGGCGCGCCTGTGCGCGTCCGCCTGCGCTGCGAGCTCACTGGGCGTCCCCGCGGCAACTACCGCAAATTCAAGCTCAGCCGGAACATGCTCCGGGAACTGGCCAATACCGGCCAGCTTCCGGGTGTGGTCAAGGCGAGCTGGTAAGGAGGGCTGCGCATGTCGCTGTCCGATCCGCTGGGTGACCTGCTCACCCGCATCCGCAATGCCCAGTCGTCTCGCCAGAGCCGCTGCGTCGCCCCGGCCTCCAAGCTGCGGGAGAACGTGCTCGAGGTGCTGAAGCGCGAGGGCTATATCCGCGCCTTCTCGACCGAGGAGCTCCGCCCCGGCGTGAAGGTCATCGCGATCGAGCTGAAGTACTCGGAGGGCGAGCCGGCCATCAAGGAGATCCACCGGATCTCGAAGCCTGGCCGGCGCGTCTACTCGAAGATTGCCGAGCTGCCGAAGTTCTACAACGGGCTTGGCATTTCCATCCTCTCCACGCCGAAGGGCGTGATGAGCGATCATGAGGCCCGCACCGCCAATGTTGGCGGTGAAGTCCTCTGCCGCGTGTTCTGAGGGAGGGCAGGGGAATGTCTCGCGTCGGCAAGTACCCGGTGCCTGTCCCGGCTGGCGTCCAGGTGGCGCTGCAGGGCCGCACTTTGGTGGCCAAGGGCAAGCTTGGGGAGCTCAAGCTCGCTCTCACGGATGATGTGGATGTGGAAGTGGCCGATGGTGCCGTGGCGGTGAGCCCGCGCGGTGAGGGCCGCAGCGCCCGCACCATGTGGGGCA
>JBIKSZ010000098.1:0-12788 GCA_044348345.1 Roseomonas sp.
CGGCGCCCGGCCCGACAGCCGGGTCTCGGCGACCTCCGCCATGCGGCGGCAGGCCGCGGCGGCGATCTCGTTCTCCCGCCCCGCGCGGGCAGCCATGACGAAGACCGATCCGCTGCCAGGTGCTGCGGTGACGGCCAGATGCGCCTCCTCCCCGAACTGGGCGCGCAGCTGGGCGGGCAGGCCACGCGTGGCGGCCTGGGCGCCCGCCAGCACCAGCGGGTCCAGCTTCAGCACGGCGTCGGCGCCCGAATCCTGGCGCTTCTCCTCGGCCAGCAGCGTGGAGATGCGGCGGTGCAGCTCAGCCACCTGGGCGTCCGTCACCATCCCTTCGGGGAGCGTCATCTTCAGCACGTAGCGGCCCGGATGCGCGGCTAGCCAGGTCTGCAGCTCGGGGTTGATGCGGTCCACCAGCGCGCACCATTCGCCGCGATGCACCTGCCGGCCTTCCTCGGCCGAAAGGGTTTCGCAGACCAGTTCCGCCGTCTCGCCCTCTCGCGTCACGGCCAAATCCCAGGGCGTGCCGTCGGCCAGGCCGGTGAAGGCCACCTCGAAGCCGCGGGCGCGATGCAGCGCGGCGGTGCGCAACAGGTGGAACAGGGGCACCAGCGTCGCCTCGCCGGTCAGCCCGGATTCGATCAGGTCGCGCAGGCGCTTGCGGGGGGGGGCGGGCAGGGTCGCAGCCAGTTGCACCGCTTCGCGGGCATAGGCGATGACGCGGCGCTCGGCGGGCGTTGCCTTGGCCAGCGCCGCCGGCTCCGCGAGCCGGGCGATGGCCAGTTCCAGCGCATGGCGCTGCTGCGCCGCGCGCCCCGCAAGGGAGGCGCCGGCCGCACGGCGACCCAGCTCGGACAGGCGCTTGGCCCACCGGCGATCGCCACAGAGCGCGCGAAACCGCGCAAGGTCAGCCGGATCCGGCCGGTGGTCGGCGAGAGACATGCGACGACCCATTTGTTGTGAGGTTGGGCCGTTCCTTGCCGGGATCAGGGGCGATGTGTCAAGCCAGCTTGGCAGTCGGTGTCGGATAGCCTTACGCCACGCGGTCGCGGCGTAACGGAATTGCGCCCCGCGCTACGCCTCGCCGCTGTAATAGAGCATCACCGTATGGGTCGCCTCGGCGAACATCAGCCAGCGCTCCACCAGCATGGCGGCCGAGGCCACCAGCGCGGCCGGCACCAGCAACAGCGCGGCCAGCGACCCTGAGACAGGTATCGCCAGCAAGGCCAGGAGGGTGGCCAGCGCGAATCCGGCCAGGGTGAGCCGCCGCAGCTTCGCGCTGTGCTTGCGCGCCACCCGGAACCCCATCTCCCGCAGCAGCCAGTTCTGCTCCGTATGCGGCGGGTCGAGCGGACGGGTGCGGCCGATGCGGCCAAGGCCAGTGGCGGATTCGATCGTCGGCGCGTCGGCGGGTGGCGGCGCATCCACCGCCTCCCAATAGGCGCGCTTCAGCGCGATGGCGCCGCCGCCGAGCAGCGCCGCCAACATGGCGGGGATGCGCGCCTCGCCCCAGAGCGCGGCGAGCGCGGCCAGGATCGCCGCGCCGCAGAAGCAGCCGAAGACCAGGTAACCCCAGGGCACCGCCGTGTGGCGCCATTGCCGCACCGTCTTCAGCGAGCCGTAGATCATGCCCGTGCACCAGATCGTCACGACCGCGCCCGCTGCGGCGAGCAGCCCCGCAGCCTGGGCGAGCCGCGGTGCCTCGGTCAGCAGCGCGTAGCCCATCGCGACAAGCGGGATGTAGGTCGCGATCGCCGCGACGCCTTCACGCGACAGCCAGGAGGAACGCCATTGCGACAGCGCGCGCCAGGCGCGTTCCGGCCGGCCAAGATGCTTGAGCGAGGACAGCAGCCCCGCCGTGATCAGCACCGCCGCAAGCAGCAATGCGAGCAGCGCGAAGCCTGCGTCGGCGGGCAGCAGGCCGAGCGGCCGCAGCACGCCGAGCCAAGCCAGCAACCCGTAGCCCGCGCCGGACGCGGTGGTGAAGACGACGATGGAAGGTGCGGGGTTCATCGGGAGAGGGCGCGATCCAGCCAGCGCAGCAGCGGGTTCTTGATGTCCATGGGCGTCGGCGAAGCCTCTTCCAGCGTGCGGGGCTTCATCGCCGGCTTCTCCCGCGGCGGCAGGTATTTGTTGACGGGGTTGTAGCCCATCTCCGGCATCAGGTCGTAGCCGCCGCGCTTCGCGACCAGCTGGCTGACCTTGCTGTCCGGATCGCCGAGATCGCCGAAATACCGCGCGCCGACCGGGCAGGTGATGACGCAGGCCGGCTGGCGCTGCGGCTCGGGGATCGTCTCGTTGTAGATGCGGTCCACGCAGAGGGTGCATTTCTTCATCACCCCCTCATCCTCATCCATCTCGCGCGCGCCATAGGGGCAGGCCCAGGCGCACAAGCCGCAGCCGATGCAGCTGTCGGTGTTGACCAGCACGATGCCGTCCTCGGCGCGCTTGTAGCTGGCGCCCGTCGGGCAGACGGTGACGCAGGCCGGCGTCTCGCAATGCAGGCAGGAGCGGGGGAAGTGGACTGTGCGCCCCGTATCGCCCGCGCCGGCCTCATAGGAATGGACGCGATTGAACCAAACGCCCTCCGCGCCGGCGGAATAGGCGTTGAAATCCGGCAGCGGGCCGAGATGCCCGCCCGTGTTCCATTCCTTGCAATTGGTCGCGCAGGCCTGGCAGCCGACGCAGGTGTCGAGGTCGATGACGAGGCCGAGCTTCTTCGCCGAGGCCGGAGGAAGTTCGGTCACGTGCCGGGCTCCTTCACCATGGCGGGCGCCGGTGACAGAGGGGGCTTCAGCGCGTCGAGGTGCGGGTCGGTGACGCCTTCTTCGCCGGCCGCGCATTTCACCACACGCACGCGGAGGTCGTACCACGCCGCCTGGCCCGTCACGGGATCGGCATTGGCGAAGCGATGCGCCGCTTCCTGCGCCGGCAGCCATTCACTGATGACGTGGTTCAGCAGGAAGCCGCGCGTCGCCTCCGGGCTGTCAGGCGAGAGGTTCCAGGCGCCGGCCCGCTTGCCGATGGCGTTCCAGGTCCAGACCGTGTTCGGGTTCACGCCATCCATCAGCGCCAACTGCCCCTTCACGCGGCCATTGCGGCTTTCGACCCACACCCAGTCATCCTGGGCGAGGCCCAGCGCATTGGCCGTCACATGGTTCATGTACAGCTTGTTCGCGCCTTTGATCTGCCGAAGCCAGGCGTTCTGCGACCCCCAGGAATGGTAGTGTTCCATCGGCCGCTGCGTGACGGCCGACAGCGGAAAGCCAGTCGTGTCGTGCTGCTGCTGCTCAAGCGGCGCGTACCAGATGGGCAGCGGGTCGCAATAGGTCGCGATGCGCTCGCGCGTGCGCGCATCGGGCGGCTGCTTCGCACCATGGCCCTGCGCGGCCAGGCGGAACTTCTGCAGCGGCTCGGAGTAGATCTGCAACACGATCTGGTCGGCCTTGCCGATCAGCCCCATCGCCTTGCTGTCGTCGAGATAGGCCCGGTTGGCGTGCTTGAAGTAGAGCTGTTCGGGCGGCAGGTGGTGCTTCCAGAAACAGCCATTGTCGATGTAGCGCTGCAGCTGGTTCGCGTTCGGTTCGCCGACGCCGGACTTGTCGCCATCCGCGCCCCGGAACCCCGCCAGCGGGCCGACACCCGGCATGCGCTGGTGGTTCACGATGTAGTCCGGATAGTCCCGAAAACGCGGCGAGCCATCCTCCTTCACGAAGGCCGGCAGGCCGAGCCGCGCGCCGAGTTCGATCAGCACGTCCTGGAAGGGGCGCACGTCGCGGTCGGGCTGGATCACCGGCTGGCGGATCGCGTCGCCTGGCCCATGCGCATTGCCGATCGGGCGATCGAGCAGGGAGATGCAGTCCCAGCGCTCGAGATAGGTCGTGTCCGGCAGGATCAGATCGGCATAGGGCACCGTCTCGGAGAAGAAGGCGTCCGAGTAGATGACATGCGGGATGCGGTACTCACCATCCTCGCGCTTGTCTGTCAGGCAGCGGATGACCTCGCCGGGGTTCATCGCGCTGTTCCAGGCCATGTTCGCCATGAACATGAACAGCGTGTCGATCTCATAGGGATCGCCTTGGCCGGCATTGCCGATCACGCTGTGCATCATCCCATGCAGCGCGAGTGGCGCATCCCAGCTGAAGGCCTTGTCCACGCGGATGGGCGAGCCATCGTCATGCACCAGCAGATCGTCCGGCCCATGCGGGAAGGCGAGGATGTTGCCCGCGAGCGGCGTGTTCGGCTTCGCCCCCTTCCCTGCCGGCCCAGGCCCCGGCGGGATTGGCCGCGGGAAGGGCGATTTGTAGCGCCAGGACCCCGGCACATCGACCGCGCCCAGGATCATCTGCAACAGATGCAGTGCGCGGCAGGTATGGAAGCCGTTCGAATGCGCGCTGATGCCGCGCATCGCATGGAAGGAGACCGGCCGCCCCACCATCGTCTCATGCCGCCGGCCGAGCGCATCGGTCCAGGGCACGTCGAGCGTGATGGTGTGGTTGAAGGCGATATCCGCGATCTCCGCGGCCAGGCGCTCGATCGTCGCAGCCGGCACGCCGCAGGTCGCGGCCACCTTCTCCGGCGCATAGTCCGGCGAGAGGTAGCGCTCTGCCATGAGCTGAAAGACCGGGACGGCCTTGCGGCCGTCGGGCAGCGTGAATTCGCCAACGATGGCGGGCTGCATCTCCGTCTGCGCATCCCGCGGCGCCTGCGCGGCCCGGTCCCAGGCGAGCGGCTTGCCATCGGCATCGCGCGCGAACAGCCCGTCATCCGCTCCACCCGGGTTCCGCACCACCAGCCAATGCGCGTTGGTGTAGCGGACGAGGAAGTCGAGATCGACGCGGTCGGTCCGCAACAGCTCGTGGATCAGCGCCATCACAAGCAGCCCGTCGGTGCCCGGGCGGATGCCGACCCATTCATCGGCGATCGCCGAATAGCCGGTGCGCACCGGGTTCACACTGACGAATTTCGCGCCACGTTCCTTCAGCTTGCCGAGCCCGATCTTGATCGGGTTGCTGTCATGATCCTCGGCCACGCCGAACATGACGAAATACTTCGCATGCTCCCAATCCGGCTCGCCGAATTCCCAGAAGCTGCCGCCGATGGTGTAGAGCCCGGCGGCAGCCATGTTCACGGAACAGAAGCCGCCATGGGCGGCGAAATTGGGCGTGCCGAACTGCGCCGCCCAGAAGCCGGTGAGCGACTGCGACTGGTCGCGGCCGGTGAAGAAGGCGAGTTTCCGCGGATCGGTCTCGCGCACATGCTTGAGCCAGCCGGTGGCGATCTCCAGCGCCTCATCCCAGGAGATCTCGGCGAATTCGCCCGAGCCACGCGGCCCGACGCGCTTCAAGGGCGCGCGCAGGCGGGACGGCGCATATTGCGTCATGATCCCGGCCGAGCCCTTGCCGCAGAGCACGCCGCGGTTCACCGGGTGGTCGGGATTGCCCTCGATGTAGCGGACGCGCCCATCCTTCAGGTGCACTTTGATGCCGCAGCGGCAGGCGCACATGTAGCAGGTGGTGGTCTTCACCGCGTCGCCGATCGGCGCCGAGGTCTCGACGACCTCTCCATTCCCCGTCATGCGTCGCGGCAAGGCCGCGCGGTCGCCGCGGGGAAGATGCGTATCAGGCATGCCTGCTTGGTCCCGAATCCTCGCGCGGATGAGCGCATGCCGCGCCGCCCCGGACAAGACCCGGGGAACATCTCATCGCGCGGCGTCACGGCGCGGCCTGGGATCAGCCGGGGGCGCTGTGCCGATGCGACCGCACGCGGCCGGGTGGCGCGCGAGGCTGGGTGGCTCAGCCGAAGAGCGGCACCGCGCCGGGGCGCAGCTGGCCCTCGCGGAAAACACGCTCGATGCCGTCCTTGGTGCTCCGCGCGCGGTAGGTCCGGTCGAGGTCGTCCCCAGGAAGGGCGCGGGTGATGGTGTAGATGCCGCGCGGGGTGTTGCCGTCGAAGGGGCCGGGCTGGAATTCGACATCCTGGCCGACGGTGAATTTATGCGGGGCCATTGGGCCCTCCTTTGCCGAAGGGCGCGACCGGTGCGGCCGCGCCCCCGCCCTCTCAGGCGTTCTGTAGCATCACCGCAGAGCTTTTGCCCTGCTGGCCCTGCTGAACCTCGTCGCCAAGCTTCTGGCCCTCATGCAGGCACTGCAGGCCGGCACGCTGGACCTCGGAGATATGGACGAAGACGTCCTGGGAGCCGTCATCGGGCTGGATGACTCCATAGCCCTTGGTGGCGTTGAACCACGTCACCGTACCTGACTGGATTGTGAGGGTGTTCGGATAGGCACGAGGCCGCCGCCCGATGATCGCGCGGCGGAGTTGCCAGGACGGGCCGCGCGGAAGGGAAAGCGTGACGGGGCTGAGATGGGCCCTCTCCCCTCGCCATGCCAGCGAAATCGGGTCACGGCTGCGTGCGGCCCTCCCGTGCTCCCGCCCGGAATTCCGCTTCGCCCGACTCCGTCCCGGGCCGTTGTGTGCGCCGCACCCCCTGGCTATCTTGGCCCGGAGAGCGAGAACACAGCATGAACGATCTGTTCGGCCGCACCCGCGCCAAGCCGGGCGCGCCAAGCCCGACCGCGGGCAATGACTACTCGGCCAAGGATATCGAGGTGCTGGAGGGGCTGGAGCCCGTTCGCCGCCGGCCCGGCATGTATATCGGCGGCACCGACGAGAACGCGCTGCACCACCTGGCCGCCGAGGTCATCGACAACGCCATGGACGAGGCGGTGGCCGGCCATGCCGACTTCATCGATGTCACGCTAGAGCCCGACAATTGGCTGACGGTCCGCGACAATGGCCGGGGCATCCCGGTGGACCCGCATCCGAAGTTCCCGAAGCTGTCGGCGCTGGAAGTCATCCTCACCACCCTGCATTCGGGCGGGAAGTTCTCCGGCAAGGCCTATGACACCTCGGGCGGCCTGCACGGCGTCGGTTCCTCGGTCGTCAATGCGCTTTCGGCGCGGATGGAAGTGGAGGTCGCGCGCGACCGCACCCTGTTCGCGCATGCCTTCGAGCGCGGGAAGCCCGCGCAGAAGCTGAAGAACCTCGGGCCCATCCACAACCGGCGCGGCACCACGGTCCGCTTCCAGCCGGACATCGAGATCTTCGGCAAGCTCGCCTTCGCGCCCGCGCGGCTGCACCGGCTTTGCCGCTCCAAGGCGTATCTCTTCAAGGGCGTCGAGATCCGCTGGAAATGCGACCCTTCCCTCGTCGCGGGCACGGATACGCCGGCTGAGGCGGTGCTGCATTTCCCAGGTGGGCTGGCGGATTTCCTCGCCGCCTCGATCGAAGGCCGCGCGCGGGTCGTCGCCGCCCCCTTCGCCGGTGAGCTCCCCTTCCCCGAGTCCGCGAAGGGCCAGTCGGCGGGGCGCTGCGAATTCGCGCTGACATGGCTAGAACAGGGCGAGGGCTTCCTGAACACCTATGCCAACACCATCCCGACACCCCAGGGCGGCACGCATGAGGCGGGGCTCCGCGCGGCGCTGGTGAAGGGGCTGCGCGCCTATGGCGAGCTGAAGCGCGACAAGCGCGCGGCGAATGTCACGGCCGACGATCTGTTCGGCGGGCTCGCCGGCATGCTCAGCGTCTTCGTCCGCGATCCCCAATTCCAAGGCCAGACCAAGGACAAGCTCACCAGCCCCGAAGCAGCGCGGCTGGTGGAGACGGCGCTGCGCGACCATTTCGACCATTGGCTCGCGGGCGACCCCGGCACCGCCGACAACCTGCTCGCCTGGGCTGTCGAGCGCGCCGAGGAGCGCATCCGCCGCAAGGAGCAGAAGGACACGCCGCGCAAGAGCGCGACGCGCAAGCTCCGCTTGCCCGGCAAGCTCGCCGATTGCGCGCGCGAATCGGCAGAAGGCACGGAGCTGTTCCTGGTCGAGGGAGACAGTGCCGGCGGCAGCGCCAAGCAGGCGCGCGACCGCGAGACCCAGGCGGTGCTGCCGCTGCGCGGCAAGATCCTGAACGTCGCCAGCGCCAGCGCCGACAAGCTGCGCGCCAATCAGGAGCTGAAAGACCTGATCGAGGCGCTTGGCTGCGGCATCGGCGAGCGTTTCGACATCGCACGGCTCCGCTATGGCCGCGTTGTCATCATGACGGATGCCGATGTGGACGGCGCGCATATCGCCGCCCTGCTGATGACCTTCTTCTACCGCGAGCTGCCGGAACTGGTGCGCCAGGGCCGGATCTTCCTGGCGCAGCCCCCGCTCTATCGCCTGCAGGCGGGCGGCAAGTCAGTTTATGCCAAGGACGATGCCGACAAGGAGCGGCTGCTGAAGCGCGAGTTCAAGGCGAACCAGAAGGTGGATGTCTCCCGCTTCAAGGGCCTGGGCGAGATGCCGCCGGCCTCGCTGAAGGAGACGACGATGGACCCGAAGCGGCGGACGCTGCTGAAGGTCGTGCTGCTGCCCGAGGACCGCGCCCATACGAGTGAGCGCGTCGAGGAGCTGATGGGCCGCCGTCCCGAACTGCGCTTCCGCTTCATCCAGGAGAACGCCGCGAAGCTCGACCAGGAAGCGGTGGACGCCTGACGCCTTCGGCGTCAGGTTTTTTTTAAGAGGCCTCAGACGCCGGCGCCGCCTCCGGCGGCTTGGCTTCGCGCAGGCAGCGGCGGCGCTGGCTGCACGGGCGGGATGTGCGCGGGCCGCTTCGCGGCCTCGGCGCGCGCGGCGCGCCGCTGTCGCCGGCCCTACGCGGCTTCTCCGAGGCCTTCAGGCGCGCCGTGCCGCTTGCGCGATCTCGACGATGAAGGGCATCGGGTCCACCGGGCGCACGGGGCGCGCGGGGCTCGTCACCTGCACCTTCAGGAAGCGCCCTGCCGCCGAACCAAGGCAGACGAGGGTGCGCATCTCCTGCCGGCCATAGGTGCCTTCAAGCCGCGCACAGGAGAGCGGCGCGCCGCCGGGGATGGCGACTTCGCTCCGTCCCCGCTCGGCGATCTGCTGGCTGGTGCGCGTACCAGCCATCGCGACCACCTCCGCCACCGCGGCGGAGAATTCCGCCGCGAGGCGCGGATCCTGATCGGCGATTGGCCCCTGGCCACGATCATAAAGGCTGACGGTCGCGACCGCCGCGCGGGAGGGCCCGGCATACTCCACTGCCACCCCCTGCCCCGGCCGTTCCCGCTCGAGCCAGAACGACGTACCGCGGGTGAAGGCGACCACCTCACCCGGCAGCCGCGCTGCCGCGGCTTCGAGCGTCGGCCGCCCGCCGGCGGCAGCCATCAGGCCGCCCTCCCGCCCAGCCTGCGGTGGCGCGCAGGCCACCGGCAGGAGAAGGGCGAGCAGCAGGATCGGCCGACGGATCACTCAGCGGTTCCTTCGCAGCACTTGCAGCGTCAGATCCACCACCACGGTCACCGCTGCCGCCAGGAAGATAACCTGGAAAACGGTCGCGAAGAACCATAGCGCGATCGGGAAGGTCGCAGCCCCACCCGGGATCGCCATCCAGCCCAGCGGCAGCAGCAGGTAGCCATAGGCCTGCGGCACATTGTCGGCGATCTGGAAGGTGCCCTCGTAGATCATCGCGAGCGCGACATAGAGGATGACCAGCAGCCCGACCCAGGCGATCCAGCGATGCTTATCGAGCAGCTTGGCGATGAAGGTCGCGGCCACGCCCATCAGCACCACCGACACGGCAAGGCCGAAGACCAGGATGTAGGGGTGGTCCTTCGCCGCACCCGCCACCGCAAGCACGTTGTCGAGGCTCATCGAGACGTCGGCCACCAGGATCTGCGTGATCGCCTGGCGCAGCGTCTTCTTGGGTGCACCCGGCTCGCCATCGGCGGCGTCATGCTGATCCATCTGATCGATGTCGTGGCTGCCGCCGCTGCGCAGCTCCCGGTACATCTTCCAGCAGACCCACAGCAGCAGCACGCCGCCGGCCAGCACGATGCCCACGATCGACAGCAGCTGGACGGTGATCGAGGCGAAGCCGATTCGCATGATCGTCGCCGCGGCGATGCCCCAGAAGATCGCCTTTCGCCGCTGCTCCGCCGGCAGGCCGGCCGCGGCCATGCCGACCACGATGGCGTTATCGCCAGCAAGAACAATGTCGATGAACAGTACTTGTCCAAGCGCAACGAGCGCCTCGGAGCTAAATGAAAAGTAATCCATGTTTTTTTCTGCCCGACTTCCAGAAACGCGGAAGATAATCGGCGGCGACAGCGCGGGCTTGTCAACTGCCGAGGATGCAGGCGAAACCCGCGCGCCCCGCGCGGCCTCCCTTCGCTTCGCAGGTGACCCGCCGGGCGCCATGTGGCATCGCCTGCCGCATCAGCTTCAGGACCCAGGCATGATCCCGCGCTACAGCCGCCCCGAGATGACGGCGATCTGGTCGCCCGAGAACCGCTTCCGCATCTGGTTCGAGATCGAGGCCCTGGCGGCGGAAGCGATGGCCGCGCTCGGCACCATCCCGAAGGAAGCGGCCGCGGCGATTCGTGAAGGCGGCGCGCGGCGCGTGGCGAACATCACCCAGGCCGATCTCGACCGAATCGACGCGATCGAGCGCGAGACGCGCCACGACGTCATCGCCTTCCTCACCTGGCTCGGCGAGGGCATCGGCGAATCCGCGCGCTTCATGCACCAGGGCATGACGAGCTCCGACGTGCTCGACACCTGCCTATCGGTGCAGATGACCCAGGCGGCGGACCTGCTGATTGCCGATATGGACGCGCTGCTCGATGCGCTACGGACCCGCGCGATCGAGCACAAGCACACGCCGACCATCGGCCGCAGCCACGGCATCCATGCCGAGCCCACGACCTTCGGCCTGAAGCTGCTCGGCCATTGGGCGGAGTTTCGGCGCGGCCGCGACCGGCTGGTCGCCGCGCGCGCCGAGATCGCGACCTGCGCCGTCTCCGGCCCAGTCGGCACCTTCGCGAGCGTGGACCCCCGGGTCGAGGCGCATGTGGCGAAGCACCTCGGCCTTGCTGTGGAGCCGGTCTCGACGCAGGTCATCCCGCGCGACCGCCACGCGGCCTTCTTCGCCGCGCTCGGCGTTGTCGCCTCCTCCCTGGAGCGCCTCGCGGTCGAGGTGCGCCACCTGCAGCGGTCCGAGGTGCGGGAGGCGGAGGAGTTTTTCCACCCGGGCCAGAAGGGCTCCTCCGCGATGCCCCACAAGCGCAACCCGGTGCTGAGCGAGAACCTGACGGGCCTTGCGCGCATCGTGCGCGGCTATGTCGTGCCGGCGATGGAGAACGTCGCCCTCTGGCATGAGCGCGACATCAGCCATTCGAGCGTGGAGCGCATGATCGGGCCGGATGCGACCGTCACCCTCGATTTCGCGCTGATGCGCGCGGCGGGGATGATGGCGAAGCTCACCATCTACCCCGAGCGGATGAAGGCCAATCTCGAATCGCTCGGCGGTGTCGTGCACAGCCAGAAGGTGCTGCTGGCGCTGACCCAGGCGGGCATGAGCCGCGAAGCCGCCTATTCGGCCGTGCAGCGCGCCGCGATGGCGACCTGGCAGGCGCTCGGCACGCCGGGCGCGCGTGACTTCGCCGCCAATCTGCTGGCGGATGCCGAGGTCGCGGCGCGGCTGAATGCCGCGGCGCTCGCCACGGCGATGGATCCCGCCCGCGATTTCGGCCAGGTGGAGGCGATCTTCGCGCGCGTGCTAGCCGGGGCGTAAGCTCAAGCGAAAGCGCCGCCGGGACGCCTGCCCCGCATGTGCACCGTGATCCTGCTGCGCCGGCCCGGCCATCCCTGGCCGCTGCTTCTGGCCGCCAACCGCGACGAGCGGCTCGACCGCGCATGGGACCCGCCCGCCGCATGGTGGCCGGACCGCCCCGGGCTGGTCGCCGGCCGCGACCGCAGCGGGGGCGGCAGTTGGATGGGTCTCAGCGGCGGGGTGGTCGCGGCGGTGCTGAACCGCCCGGGCAGCCTCGGCCCCGCACCCGGCAAGCGCTCCCGCGGGGAATTGCCGCTGATCGCCCTGCAGGGGCGGACGGCGGAGGACGCGACCGCGTACCTCGGCGCGCTCGATGCCACCGCCTGGCGCCCCTTCAACATGGTCGTGGCGGATGCCGGCTCAGCCTTCTTCCTGCGCGGCCTCGGCACCGGCCGGCCAGAGGCGCTGCCGCTCCCCGACGGCATCAGCATGGTCACCGCGCATGACCCGAACGACCTGACGAGCCCCCGCACGCGCCGCCACCTGCCGCGCTTCCGCGCCGCGCCGCCGCCCGACCCCGCCGCCGACGACTGGGCCGGGTGGGAGGCGCAGCTGGCCGATGACAGCACCGGCGCGGAGGGGCCCGGCGCCGCGCTCAATGTCCCGCCCCGCGACGGCTTCGGCACCGTCTCCGCCAGCCTAGTCGCGCTGGGCGCTGCGGGCGGTCGGGTCTGGCGCTTCAGCGCCGGTCCGCCGGCGCCGGGTGGCTTCGCGGATGTCGCCCTCGGCGCATGGCCGCGGGAGGGTGCAACCCCCGGCTGAACTGCGGACCGCCAGGGCATGGCTGCGTGCATGCCCCCCACCCGCCCGCGGCGTGGCGGCGCCGGGCCGGGCCTGCTATAGCGCCCATGGCTGTCTGGGCGCGCGACCGCACCCGCCGGGCGGCCCGCGCGCCTGCCCGTGCCCAAGCCTGGGCCGGGGTGCGCGGCAGAGACAGGAGTTCCCCCATCCATGGCGCGCCGCCGTCAGGTCTATGAGGGCAAGGCGAAGGTCCTTTTCGAAGGCCCCGAGCCCGGCACCCTCGTGCAGTATTTCAAGGACGACGCCACCGCCGGGAATGGCGCGAAGAAGGGCACGATCACCGGCAAGGGCGTGCTGAACAACCGCATCAGCGAATACCTGAT
>JBIKSZ010000099.1:0-12698 GCA_044348345.1 Roseomonas sp.
AGCGTCGCCGCGCATGCCGCGCAGGGCCGCTGCCTGTTGCCGCGCGACCGCCTGGCGGCGGCGGGGCTCTCGGCCGATGCGGCCATCGCCGCTCCCGCCGCGCCGTCCTTGCGCGCGCTGGTCGCGCAGATGGCCGCGGAGGGCGCGGAGGCGTTGCACGGCGCGCGGCGTGACATCCCGCCCGGCACGACGGCCGCGGCGCTGCCCGCGGTGCTGGCCGCGCGCGACCTGAGCCGCCTTGCGGCGGGCCGGGAGGTGCCGGCGCCGCGCGGCTTCGGTGACCGCCTCGCGGTGGTGTGGACGGGGCTGCGGGGGTGGGTGTGACGCGCTGAGCCCACATGGCATCCTGGCCGCAATCAACGCGGGAGGATCCACGCCATGCGTCGCCGCACCCTGACCACCGCCGGCCTCCTTGCGCCGTTTGTGCCCCTGGGCGCGCCGCGCGCGCAGATCGCGACCTCCACCACCGGCACGCCGCCGCTCTATGCGGCAGGCGCGGTGAAGCATGCGGTCGAGGAACTGCGCGAGGGGCTGCGCGCCGCCGGACGCCCCGTGCCGGATGCGCTGTACGACACGGTCGGCGCGCTGCGGGACCGCATCCTGGCCGGTGACCGGCCGGCGGTGACGCTGCTCTCGGCCGAGGCGGTCGCCACCCTTGCGCAACGCGGTCTCGTCCCGGGCGATGGCATTGCGGAGGTCGGGCGCACCGGCGTGGGGCTGGCCGCACCGGCCGGGCGACCCGCGCCCGACATCTCCTCCGTCGCCGCCTTCACCGCGGCGCTGCGCGCGGCACCCTCCATCGCGCTGGCCGATCCTGCGCGCGGCGCGACGGCGGGGCGGCATGTCGCGGCGACGCTCGAGCGCCTCGGGCTGATGGAGGAATTGCGCCCGAAGCTGCGCCTGGTGCCCTTCGGCGTGGAAGGCATCACCCAGGCCGGCCGCGGCGAGGTCGCGCTCGCCTTCAGCCAGGCGACTGAGATCATCGACCGCCCCGGCGTGCAGCTGGTCGGGCTGCTGCCGGACGAGATTCAGCTCTGGACGGTCTATCGCGCCGCGGTGGTGCAGGATGGGCCAGAGGCCCGCGCGCTGCTCGCGCTGTTCGGGACGGAGGCGGCGCGCGCCGCCTTCCGCCGCATCGGCTTCCGCTGACGCGGACCAGGGCTGCGAGCTGGCGCAACCGGCGGGCGATGAACCGGCGGCGACTTGCGCGTTAGGCGGGAAGGGCACAGCTTCCGATCCGCCCACCACGCCCGCCGCCGGAGGCTTCATGCCGCGCCGCCTTGCCGCCCTTCTGCTCCCGCTTGTCGTCCTGGTCACTGGTGCTGCCGGCGCGTCCGAGCCCGAGTGGATCGCGGAAGACCCGGCCGGCATCACCGGCCCCGCCGTGGTCCCGGTCGGCGAGGCGGCGGCGACTTTCGGCTTCGGCAATGAGCGCGCACGCAGCGGTCGCGCGCGCGGCACCTCCACCGGCGCGGTGGAGGTGGAGGCTGGGATCGCGCCGGGGCTCGACCTGCGCTTTGCCCAGTCGCTTGGCTATGGGCGTGCCGGGGCACGGCTGGATGAGGCGGAGGCACCGGCCTGGGGCGGGGTTTCGCAGTTCGGGCTGCGCGTCGAATTGGCCGAGCAGCAGGGCTGGCTGCCGGCCTTCGGCCTGCTGACCCTGGCGCGAACGGAGTATGGCAGCTTCCGCCCAATGCAGGAGGTGGAAGGCGTGGCGCTGTTCGCCGCCGCGCTGCAGGACGGGCCGAACCCGCTGACCGCGCATCTGAACCTGGCCTACGCCACCCGGCTCGACCCTGAGCCCGGCGAGCGGCCGGGCCGCTACGGCGTGCGCGCGGCGCTGAGCCAGGCGGTGGCGCCGGCGACGCTGGTCGGCCTCACCTGGCTCAACGAACAGGGCGAGCGCGGCGAGCATGATGCGAATCTGCTGCTGGCCAGCGCCCGGCACCGGCTGGCGGACAACCTGATCCTTGGCGCGGAAATCGGCACCGGCGTCGGGCCGGAGGGACCGGCCTTCGTCGCCGGCCTCTCGCTGAAGTGGATCCTGGGCGGGCGCTGAGGGTCGCTTATACTAAGCGCACGAAGGTTTCACCTTCGTGCCCCTCAGACGCCGGGCGCCGCGCCTCCGCGCGGCTTGGCTTCGCGGCATAAGCCGCGGGCCGCATTCGCGGCCTCGGCCCTTCGGGCCGCAGGTCAAACCTTATTGGGGCAGGTATCAGGCCCGCTTGCGCTTCTTCACCGCGATCGGCGCCGCCACCGCCCCGTCGCGTGCCAGGATCGGCGCCAGGAAGCGGCCGGTGTGGCTTTCGGCGACGGCCGCCACATCCTCCGGCGTGCCCTGCGCGACGATGCGCCCGCCGCCTTCGCCGCCTTCGGGGCCGAGGTCGAGGATCCAATCCGCGGTCTTGATGACCTCCAGATTGTGCTCGATCACCACCACCGTGTTGCCCTGCTTCACCAGCGCGTGCAGCACTTCCAGTAGCTTCCGCACATCCTCGAAATGCAGGCCCGTCGTCGGCTCGTCGAGGATATAAAGCGTTCGGCCGGTGGCACGCCGGGAAAGTTCCTTCGACAGCTTGATGCGCTGCGCCTCGCCGCCCGAAAGCGTCGTCGCCTGCTGGCCGAGATGGATGTAGCCGAGGCCCACATCGCGCAGCACGACCAGCTTGTCGCGGATCGCCGGCACGGCGGAGAAGAACTCGGCGCCCTCATCCACCGTCATGTCGAGCACATCGGCGATGGATTTGCCGCGGAACTTCACCTCCAGCGTTTCGCGGTTGTAGCGCTTGCCCTTGCAGGTGTCGCAGGTGACGTAGACGTCGGGCAGGAAGTGCATCTCAATCTTCAGCACGCCATCGCCCTGGCAGGCCTCGCAGCGGCCGCCCTTGACGTTGAAGCTGAAGCGGCCGGGCGCGTAGCCACGCGCGCGCGCATCAGGCAGTTCCGCGAACCAGTCGCGGATCGGGCCGAACAGGCCGGTATAGGTCGCGGGGTTGGAGCGTGGCGTGCGGCCGATCGGCGACTGGTCGATGTCGATGATCTTGTCGAGATGCTCCAGCCCCTCGATGCGGTCATGCGGCCCTGGCACCTCGCCGCTGCCCATCAGGCGACGGGACGCCGCCTTGAACAGCGTCTCGATTACGAGGGTTGACTTACCCCCGCCGGAGACGCCGGCGACGCAGCAAAAAGTGCCGAGCGGGATCTCGGCGGAGACATCCTTCAAGTTATTGCCGCGCGCGCCGACGACCTTGATGCTGCGCTTCGGATCGAAGGGCCGGCGCAGCTCCGGCATCGGGATGCGGCGCGCGCCAGACAGGTACTGGCCGGTGATGGAGGCAGGGTTCGCCTCGACCTCGGCCGGCGTGCCTTGCGCGATGATCTGCCCGCCGCCCTTGCCGGCCGCAGGGCCGATATCCACCAGGTGGTCGGCGCTGCGGATCGCATCCTCGTCATGCTCGACGACAAGCACGGTGTTGCCGATGTCGCGCAGCCGACGCAGCGTCACCAGCAGGCGTTCATTGTCGCGCTGGTGCAGGCCGATGGAGGGCTCGTCCAGCACATAGAGCACGCCCGTCAGCCCGCTCCCGATCTGCGACGCCAGCCGGATCCGCTGGCTCTCGCCGCCCGACAGCGTCGCGGAGGACCGGCCGAGCGAGAGGTAGTCGAGCCCGACATCGTTCAGGAACTGCAGCCGTTCCTCGATCTCGCGCAGGATGCGGCGCGCGATCTCGGCGCGCTGCGGCGTCAGCGTCGGCATCACGCCGCCGAACCAGTCGCGCGCGCGCTTGATGGACAGCGCATTCACCTCACCGAGGTGGCAACCCGCCACCTTCACCGACAGCGATTCCGGCTTGAGCCGAAAACCCTGGCAGGCGGGGCAGGGGCGATCGGCCTGGTAGCGGGAGAGCTCCTCGCGGGTCCAGGCGTTGTCGGTCTCGCGGAAGCGGCGCTCGAGGTTCGGGATCACGCCCTCGAAGGCCTTCTTCACCTCATAGGCGCGCAGCCCGTCCTTGTAGCGGAGCGTGACCACGTCGCTGGCGGTGCCGTTCAGCACGACGTCGCGGAACGCCTTGGGCAGATCCTGCCAGGCCGTCGTCATCGCGACCTTGTAGTGCCGCGCGAGGCTTTCGAGCGTCTGGTCGTAATAGGGCGAGGAGGCGCCGGCCCAGGGCTGTACTGCGCCGTCCTTCAGGCTTTTCGCGTCGTCGGGCACGACCAGCATCGGGTCGAAGAAAGCCTGCGTGCCGAGCCCGTCGCAGCTCGGGCAGGCACCCTGTGGCGAGTTGAAGCTGAACAGCCGCGGCTCGATCTCTTCGATCGAGAAGCCGGAGACGGGGCAGGCGAATTTCTGGCTGAAGACAGTGCGTTCATTGGTGTCGGCATTCTCGGCATAGGCGATGCCCTCCGCCAGGCCCAACGCCGTCTCCAGGCTGTCCGCCAGGCGGGATTGGATGTCACCGCGAACGACGATGCGGTCCACCACGATCTCGATGTCGTGCTTCAGCTTCTTGTCGAGCTTCGGCGGATCGGAGAGCTGGTGCAGCGTGCCGTTCACCTTCACCCGCTCGAAGCCGCGGCGCTGCCACTCCAGGAAATCCTTGCGGTATTCGCCCTTCTTGCCGCGCGCCACGGGCGCGAGCAGCAAAAGGCGCGTGCCCTCAGGCATCGCCATGATGCGGTCCACCATCTGGGAGACCGTCTGCGCCTCGATCGGAAGCCCCGTGGCCGGCGAATAGGGCACGCCCACGCGCGCCCAGAGCAGGCGCATGTAGTCGTGGATCTCCGTCACCGTGCCGACGGTGGAGCGCGGATTGTGGCTGGTCGTCTTCTGCTCGATGGAGATCGCGGGCGAGAGGCCCTCGATGCTGTCCACATCGGGCTTCTGCATCAGCTGCAGGAATTGCCGCGCATAGGCCGAGAGAGATTCGACATAGCGTCGCTGCCCTTCGGCATAGATCGTGTCGAAGGCCAGCGAGGATTTGCCAGATCCCGACAGGCCCGTGACCACCGTCAGCGTGTCCCGCGGGATGTCGAGGTCGAGGTTCTTAAGATTATGCTCCCGCGCGCCGCGGATGCGGATCATGCCGCTCATGGTTCACCAGTGCCGACAGAGGGGAGCGCACGGACCAACGGTCCGGACGTTCGCATTGTGTTCTAGGGGTTCTAGGCCCATATAGATGGTCGTGAAAGGGGTTTCGCCAGGGGGGGACGCGACGTGGCTCGCATCGCCCGGGATGGCTGGCCCCGAAGCCTGCGCCGGGCTAGGGTCCGGCGCGAAAGACCGGAGGATTCCAACCCATGGCCGGGGTGAACAAGGTGATCCTTCTGGGCCGGCTTGGCCGTGACCCGGAAGTGCGGAATTTCCA
This sequence comes from Roseomonas sp., assembly GCA_044348345.1. GTDB lineage: Bacteria > Pseudomonadota > Alphaproteobacteria > Acetobacterales > Acetobacteraceae > Falsiroseomonas. The sequence goes on from JBIKSZ010000099.1 coordinate 5,367, forward strand.
GAATGGCGGCCGGGTGGTGAACCTCCGGCTCGCCACCTCCGAGCGCTACAAGGACCGCGAGGGCAATATGCAGGAGCGCACCGAGTGGCACTCGGTTGCGATCTTCAACGAGAAGCTCGGCGAGATCGCCGAGAAGTATTTGCGCAAGGGCTCCGAGGTCTATCTGGAAGGCCAGTTGGAGACGCGGAAGTGGCAGGACCAGTCCGGCCAGGAGCGCTATACGACGGAAATCGTGCTGCGGCAGTTCCGCGGCGAGATCGCGCTGGTCGGCGGCCGCTCTTCGGGCGGCGAGATGGGCTCTGACCCGGGCGAGTCGGGCGGCGGCTATGGCGGCGGTAGCGGTGGCGGCGGCCGGTCCTCGGGCGGCGGCGGCTGGGATCGCGCCGGTGGCGGCGGCGCTGGCGGTGCGGCCCGCTCTGGCGGCGGCGGCCGTGCGCCGGCCAAGTCGGACCTCGACGACGACATTCCGTTCTGACACCACCCGCGCGGCCTGACCTGCAATGCCCGGCCCGGGCTCGCGCCTGGGCCGCCATGAGGATGACGACTTGACCGATACCCCGACCGAGCTGGGGCCCGAGGACCCGAACGCGCCCGACCCCATGGGCCCCTCTGGCGTCGCGCCCGTTGGCCTCGAGCAGGAGATGCGCCGCTCCTACCTCGACTATGCGATGAGCGTCATTGTCTCCCGCGCATTGCCCGATGCGCGGGACGGGCTGAAGCCCGTGCACCGGCGCATCCTCTACGCGATGCACGAGGCGGGGAACACGGCGGACAAGGCGCACCGCAAATCGGCGCGAGTGGTCGGCGATGTCATGGGCAAATATCACCCGCATGGCGACAGCGCGATCTACGACGCGATGGTGCGCATGGCGCAGCCCTTCTCGATGCGCGTGCCGCTGATCGACGGCCAGGGCAATTTCGGCTCGATGGACGGCGATGCGCCGGCGGCGATGCGCTACACCGAAGTGCGCCTGGCGAAATCCGCCGCTGCCCTGCTGGCGGGGATCGAGGAAGACACGGTCGATTTCGTCCCGAACTACGACGAATCCGCCGAAGAGCCGCGCGTGCTGCCGGCCTCCTACCCGAACCTGTTGGTCAATGGCGCAGGCGGCATCGCTGTCGGCATGGCGACCAACATCCCGACCCATAATCCGGGCGAGGTCATCGACGCGACGCTGAAGCTGATCGCGGAGCCCGAGACCACGCTGGCCGAGCTGATGCAGATCATCCCCGGCCCCGATTTCCCGACGGGCGGGCTGATCCTCGGGCGCGCGGGCATCCGCAGCGCCTTCGAGACGGGCCGCGGCTCCATCCCGCTCCGCGCCCGCGCGACGATCGAGGAGATGCGCGGCGGGCGATCCATGATCGTCGTGACCGAGATCCCCTACCAGGTGAACAAGGCGACGCTGATCGAGAAGATCGCGGAGCTGGTGCGCGCCAAGGCGGTGGAGGGCATCTCCGACCTTCGCGACGAAAGCGACCGCGACGGGTTGCGCATCGTCGTCGAGCTGAAGAAGGACGCGACGCCGGAAGTCGTGCTGAACCAGCTCTATCGCTTCACCCAGCTGCAGACCTCCTTCGGCGTGAACTTCGTCGCGCTGGATGAAGGCAAGCCGCGGCAGATGGGCATTCGCGACGCGCTGCTCGCCTTCATCAAGTTCCGCGAGGAGGTGATCACCCGCCGGTCCCGCCACCGGCTGGATAAGGCGCGCGAGCGCGGCCACAACCTGGTGGGCCTTGCGATCGCGGTGGCGAATATCGACGAGGTGATCGCGCTGATCCGCGCCGCCCCGGATGCCGCGACCGCGCGCGTCGCGCTGATGGCACGCGACTGGCCGGCGGCCGATATCGGCCCGCTGCTGGCGCTGGTGGACGACCACCGCAATGTGCTGGCTGATGATGGCACGGTGCGGCTGACGGAAGACCAGGCGAAAGGCATCCTCGAACTTCGCCTGCAGCGCCTGACGGGGCTCGAGCGCGACAAGATCGCGGCCGAGCTCTCGGATGTCGGCGCCACCATCCACGAGCTGCTGGACATCCTGGCGTCCCGCCCGCGGCGCATGGAGCTGATGGCGCAGGAACTGGCCGCCGTGCGCGCCCAGATCGCGACCCCGCGCATGACCGAGATCGTGGACGGCGTCGCCGACCAGGACGACGAAAGCCTGATCGAGCCGGGCACGATGGTCGTGACGCTGACGCGCGACGGCTACGTCAAGCGCACCGGGCTCGATGTGTTCCGCGCGCAGCATCGCGGCGGCCGCGGGCGCACCGGCGCGGGCCGGCGCGAGGACGACATCGTGGTGCGCAGCTTCGTCGCGCACACCCACCAATGGGTGCTGTTCTTCACCAGCCGCGGCATCGCCTTCCGGGAGAAGGTCTGGCAGCTGCCCGAAGGCGGCGCGACAGGCCGCGGTCGCAGCCTGCGCCAGGTGCTGCAGCTGCAGCAGGACGAGGCCGTCACTGCCGTGCTGCCGCTGCCGCAGGACGAGACGCTGTGGGAGAACCTGCACCTCGTCTTCGCGACCGCGCAGGGCAATGTGCGGCGCAACCGCCTGTCGGATTTCCGGAATGTCCGCGCCTCCGGCCTCATCGCCATGAAGCTGGAGGAGGGCGACAGCCTGATCGGCGTCGCCACCTGCCGCGAGGGTGACGATGTGATGCTGGCCACCCGCCAAGGCCGCTGCATCCGCTTCCAGGCGGAGGAGGAGACGCTGCGCGTCTTCGCCGGCCGTGCGTCTGACGGCGTGCGCGGCATCCGCCTGCTCGGCGAGGATCGCGTCATCTCACTGGCCGTGTTGCGCCATGTGGAGGCGACGGTGGGCGAGCGCATCGCCTATCTGCGGCTTGCCGCCCAGAAGCGCCGCGCCGCCGGCGAGGAGAATGGCGAGGCGGATGTGCCCGCCGTCGTGGAAGAGGCGGAGGAGGGCGGCGAGGCCGTCACCCTCTCGCCAGAGCGGGAGGCAGAGCTCGCAACTGCCGAGCAGTTCGTGCTGGCCGTGACCGAGAAGGGCTTCGGCAAGCGCACATCGGCCTATGAATACCGGCTCGTCGGGCGCGGCGGGCAGGGCATCCGCGCCATCGGCTTCGACGATAAGGCCGATAAGGGCGAGGGGCCGAAGTGGCGCACTGGCCGTGAGGTCGTGGCGACCTTCACCGTGGAACCCGGCGAAGACATCCTGCTGGTGACCGATGGCGGCAAGGTGATCCGCACCCCCGCCGAGCAGGTGCGCATCACTGGCCGCACCGCGATGGGCGTGCGCCTTGCGCGGCCCGAGGCCGAGGAACGCGTGACCTCCTGCTTCCCGGTCATGGAGGGTGAGGAGGAGCCGGCCGAGGCCGGCGCCGCGCCTGCATCCGGCACCGAAGCGGCCGGCCTGACGGAACCTGATAGCAATGCCTGAACCGAAGCGCATCGGGCTCTACCCCGGCACCTTCGACCCGGTCACCAACGGCCATCTCGACGTCATCGGCCGCGCCGCGCGGCTGGTCGACCAGCTGGTGGTCGGCGTCGCCATCAATGCAGGGAAGGGGCCTCTCTTCCCGCTGGAGGAACGGGCCGAGTTGGTCCGGGCGGAGACCGACAAGATCGCCGCGCGCACCGGCTGCGAGATTGTGGTGGCGCCCTTCACCGGGCTGCTCGTCGGCTTCGCGCGTGAGGTTGGCGCGCAGATGATCATCCGCGGCCTGCGCGCCGTGACCGATTTCGACTATGAGTTCCAGATGACGGGCATGAACCATCGCCTCGATCCCGAGATCGAGACGGTGTTCCTCATGGCCAGCGAGACGAACCAGTTCATCTCCTCGCGTTTCGTGAAGGAGATCGCGATGCTCGGCGGCAACATCTCGAGCTTCGTGCCGTCGCTCACGCTCGATCGCACGCTGGCGCGCGTGCGCAGCCGGAAGGAAGCCCCATGACGCGTCTCACCCGCCGCTTCGCGCTTGGTGCGGCCGGCGCCCTCGCCCTGCCGGCGGTGGCGCGCGCCCAGGCCGGCACCGTGATCTTCGAGCTGAAGGACGGGCCGGTCACCATCCAGTTGCTGCCGGAATTCGCGCCGCAGCATGTGGAGCGGATCCGCACGCTGGTGGAGCGCGGCTTGTACGACAACACGCCCTTCCACCGCGTGATCGAAGGCTTCATGGCCCAGGGTGGCGACCCGACGGGCACCGGCACGGGCGGCTTCCGGGACCGCGGCTTCCCCGACCTGGCAGCGGAATTCGTGCCCGCCAACCGCGCGCGCTTCCTGCGCGGCACCTGCGGCATGGCGCGCGCCCAGAACCCGAACAGCGCCAACAGCCAGTTCTTCATCATGTTCGCCCCGGCGCCGAGCCTCGATGGCCAGTACACGATCTGGGGCCGCGTCACCGCGGGGATGGAGGCGGTGGACCGCATCAAGCGCGGCGCCGGCCAGTCCGGCATGGTGCCCGCCCCAGCCGACCGCCTGATCCGCGCCCGCCTCGGCGCCTGACACGCTTTGAACGAAGGATATCTCCGATGACCGACGCGACGCCTGCGCCCGAGAACACCCTGCTGCTGGAGCTGAAGGACGGCACCGTCACGATCGAATTGCTGCCCGATCTCGCGCCGAAGCATGTCGAGCAGATCCGCACGCTCGCCGCGCGCGGCTTCTACGACGGCACGCCGCTCCACCGCGTGATCGAGGGCTTCATGGCCCAGGGCGGCGACCCGACGGGGACCGGCACCGGTGGCTCCGACCTGCCGAACATCCCGGCCGAGTTCAGCCCGCCGGGCAAGGCGCGCTTCCAGCGCGGCACCTGCGGCATGGCACGGACGATGAACCCGGACAGCGCGAACAGCCAGTTCTTCATCATGTTCGCCCCGGCGCCGAGCCTGGACGGCCAGTACACGATCTGGGGCCGCGTCACCTCTGGCATGGAGGCGGTGGACAAGATCAAGCGCGGCGCCGGCGGCAACGGCATGGTGCAGCAGCCGGACAAGGTGATCTCGATGAAGCTCGGCGCTGCCGCTGCCGCGCCCGGGGTTGACAGCACGCCCCCCCAGGACGCCTAAAGCGCCCGCCCGGCGCATTGCGCCGGGCACCCCCCGCACGAGCCCGTAGCTCAGCCGGTAGAGCACGTGACTTTTAATCATGGGGTCCTGGGTTCGAGTCCCAGCGGGCTCATTATTGCGTCTTCTGAGCTATTTCCGAAAAAATCGCGCGCCCACCCTGTCCTGTCGAAGCGCCCGGCCGCAAAGTGAGCGGACAGGCGCGGCAGGCGTCCGGCGTGAGCCGGCAAGCTTACCTCCCGCGCTGCGAGAGACGCCTGTTGGCGTGCGATGGGGGATAGTTGATCCATGTGCCTTGCCTGCAATCCAGCGATGCCCGGCCGGCGCGGCTTCCTTGCCGCGGCTGCGCTCGCCTCTGTCGCATGCGCCGCACCGGCGGCGCGCGCCGCGGACGTGCCGCGCACGACGCTCACGCCCGACCAGGCGCTGGCAGCGCTCCAGCAAGGTAATGCGCGCTTCCGCGCTGGCCAGGTGCCGCCCGGCGCGGCAGATCCCGCACGCCGTGCCGCGCTCGCTGCCGGCCAGGCGCCATTCGCCGCGATCCTGACCTGCGCCGACAGCCGCACCGGGCCGGAGCTGCTGTTCCATGCTGGCCTCGGTGAGATTTTCGTCGTGCGGAACGCCGGCAATGTTGCCGACACCGCGGCGATCGGCAGCCTTGAATATGCCGTGGCTGCGCTCGGCGTGCCGCTCGTGATGGTGCTGGGGCATGAGTCCTGCGGTGCGGCCGCTGCCGCGGTCGCCATGGCCGAGCGCGACACCGATCTGCCGGGGTCTCTGCGCGACATGCTGCTGCCGATGCTGCCGGCGGCGATGGCCGCCATCCGGGCCGGTGGCGACAAGACGGAGCGCGCGGTCGTCGAGAACGTCACGCGCATGCGCGACCGTCTGCTGCGCGTCAGCCCCGTGATCGCTGGCGCGACGGCCGCTGGCCGGCTGAGGGTGGTGGGGGCGCGCTACGACCTGGATGAGGGTGCGGTCACGCTGCTCGCCTGAGCGGCCGCACGCGGCCGGCGCGCCGCGCGCTCAATCGGCGCTCGTAGCCTCGGCGCCGGTGCTCCCGGGGAGGGCCTTGGCCACTGGCCCTCCGGCCCGCGCGGCGGCGCGCGCGATCTCATGCGTCAGGCCAAGCAGCGGGCGGTTATCCGTCAGGCTGTAAAGGAAGGCGTTCTCTGCAAAGGCGTCCCGCAGGTAGCTGCCGCTCGGCGCGGGGCAGCCCGGATAGGTCAGGCGCAGAAACTGCACCAGCAGCAGCGAACGCACGAAGTGGACGCCGACCAGCTCGCGCAGCGAGATCACCGTGTCCATCTCGCGCTCGATATGGAACAGCAGATTCGCGCTGGTGAAGGGAAGGCCCTGCCGCACGATGCGCAAGCGATCGGGATAGAGGATCAGCCAGCCGCCCACGCCGCGCAGCGCAGCGATCCGGCCATCCGCTTGATCCGGCGCCAAGGTACCTGCCCGCTACGCCTGGCCCTGCGCCATGCGGCGTAGCCAGCCGCCGGAGCGGAAGGGCCAGATCCCGCGTGGCTTCGGCGCAAGGCCCTCGGTCTCCGCGATGCTGGCCGCACGCTGCTCGGCCTCGCTCGCCGTGACGCGCACGCCCGAGAGGCTGCGGTAAAGCCGCGCCGCCTGTTCGACATCTGACTTCGCAACACGCCCCTGCCGGTCCTTGCGGGAGCGCAGGAAGGTGGCGGTATCACGCTCCACGCTGCGCGCCATCGGCGCGCCCTGTGCGCGGGCCGCAGCCTGCATCGCCTGCTGCGCCTGATCGGCCGAGAGGCCGTAATCGGTGACGCCGCGGCTCAGCAGCGCGAGATCCGCTTCCGGATCGGCCGTGCCGGATTTCGCGCGCAGCCTGGCGAGTTCCGCGAAGCCCTGCGGGTCGCCCTTGGCGCGCATCCGCGCCGGCGGCGCGATCACCGCGCCATCGGCGAGCGAGGCGGAGGCGATGGCGCGTGCCGCGGGCCCGACTGCCTCGGCCCGGAAGCCGGTCGGGACGCAGTTGGCGCAGGGCAGCACGCGGACCGTGCCGTCGAGGTCCATGAGCTTGATCTCGACCAGCAGGTCGGGATGGCGCGCACGCACCGCATCGGCCGCGCGGTTCAGCAATTCGCCATGCACGCGCAGCTCTTCCGCCGGGTTTTCCGACAGCCGGCGCCCGGCCCAGAGATGCACCGCGCCGCAGTCACGGTGGTTCAGGAAGGTGACCTTGCGGATCCCATGCAGCTGGCGCGAGGCGGCCAGGTTCTCGAACAGCGCCTTCGACCACCCCGCGTTGAAGTCGTCGAGCGCGGCCAGTGCGG
>JBIKSZ010000296.1:0-3848 GCA_044348345.1 Roseomonas sp.
TGGGACGGCATGGTGAACGGAGCGGGCTGACCGATGTGGCGCGCGGCATTGCTTGTTCTGTTGCTGGCCGGTTGCGCCACACCGCCGGTGGCAGAGCCGCTGGCTGGCCCCTTTGGCCGGCCCGGGCCCGCACAGCCACTTTCGGCGCTCCCTTGCCCGCCACCACCGCCGCCACTGCGCTCTCTGATGAGCGAGCCCTTCTACACGGATGGTGCCTTCTCCGTGCCCGATCCGGCGCGGCTCGCGGCGGATACGGAAGCCTCGCGGCCGCTGCGCGAATGGCTCGACGCCATCCAGCGCCCGACAGAACGCTGGGTGGCACTGCGCGATCCGGCGCAGGCCGATTGCGCGCTCCGCCAGATCGAGGCCTGGGCGGAGGCCCGCGCGCTGCTCGGCCATTTCAACCGGCAGGGCGCCTATCACCGGAAATGGGCGCTGGCGGGCGCTGCCATCGCCTATCTCGCGGTGCGCGACGCGTCGGTCGCCACCCCGGACCGGCAGGCACGCATCGGCGCCTGGTTTGCCGAGGTCGCTTACCCGGTTGCCGGCTTCTACGAACGCCCGCCGCCGCGCTCCCCCCAGGCGGCGAGCGAGTTGCTGAACAACCACATTGCCTGGGCGGGGCTGGCGGTGGCTGCGGCGGGTGTTGCGGGGGGCGACCGATCGCTGCTGCGCTGGGGCATGGCGCGGGGCGAGACCTTCCTGGCGCAGGTCACGCCAGAGGGAGCGAATCCGCAGGAACTCGCGCGCGGGCGGATGGCGCTGCACTACCACCTCTTCTCGCTGCAGGCGGCAGCGGCGCTGGCGCGCATCGGGGAGGCGGCGGGGGAACCGCTCTCGCCCGAGGGGCGCGCAGCACTCGACCGCTTCGCCCGCTTCACCCATGCGGGGGCGCTGGATCCTACGCGGATCGCGGCGTTGGCTGGCATGGCGCAGTCGCGCCTTGTCGGCGATCGTCCCTGGCTGGCAGACGCGCAGGGGCTGGAGGTCTGGGTCGGCGATCCGGCGATCCGCGCCTCGCTTCAGCCCTTCCGGCCCTATCGCGCGCGCTGGCTGGGGGGCGGGGTCACGCTGCTTTGGGGCGGATGAGGCCCCTTGCATCGGCCGGCTGGCGAACGAGGTAGGCAGCATGGCCGATGACGATGACGTGCCGCTCAGCGGCAAGCTCCGCGACAAGCTGGTGGAGACGAAGCAGGGCTGGGCGCGGGAGGGTCGGCTGCTGACGGGCGGCACCGCGGATCCCCACGCCGATCGCCTACCCCCGGGCCAGCGCCTGGTGGAAGATTTCCCCGTCCTCGACCTCGGCGTGCAGCCGGAGGTGACGCGCGCCAATTGGCGGCTGCGGCTGGAAGGGCTGGTGATGGCCCCGGTTCGGCTCACGCTCGATGAGTTCATGGCCCTGCCGCAGGCCGAGCGCGTGAACGACATCCACTGCGTCACGCAATGGTCGCGCTACGACAATGCCTGGCAGGGTGTCGCCGTCGCCACGCTGCTGGAACTGGCGCGCCCGAAGGACGAGGCGCGCTTCGTCGCGCTGACTTCCTATGACGGCTACACGACCAGCCTCGCCATCGAGGATTTTTCTCGTGACGAGAACCTATTCGCGCATGCCTGGGCGGGTGCGCCGCTGGAACGCCGGCATGGCGGGCCGGTGCGGCTCGTCGTGCCGCATCTGTATTTTTGGAAGAGCCCGAAATGGGTAACGCGCATCGAGTTCCTGCGCGAGGACCGGCCGGGCTTCTGGGAGGTCCGCGGCTATCACCATCGCGGCGATCCCTGGAAGGAGGAGCGTTATGGCTGATGTCCCGCGCCGCCTGGTGCTGGCGAGCCCGCTTTTGATGGCCGCGGCCCCGGCGCCCACCGTCTTCGACTTCACCCTGCTGCGGCTCGAGGGCGGTGATATGTCGCTGGCAGAGTTCCGCGGCCGCGCGCTGATGGTGGTGAACACCGCGAGCTTCTGCGGCTTCACGCCGCAATATGCCGCTTTGCAGCGCCTGCATGACCGCTTTGAGGCGCGTGGCTTCGCCGTGATCGGCGTGCCCTCAAACGATTTTCGTCAGGAGAGTACGGACAACGCGCGCATCCGGCAGTTCTGCGACACGATGTTCGGGATCACCTTCCCGATGGCCGCGCTGACGCGCGTGCGCGGGCCGGAGGCGCATCCGCTGTTTGCCTGGCTTGCCCGCAGCGCCGGGGGGCCGCCGCGCTGGAATTTCCACAAGTTCCTGGTCGCGCGGGACGGCCTCAGCGTCCGCGCCTTCCCCACCGCGACGGAGCCGGAAGCCCCCGTACTGGTGCGCGCGGTGGAAGCCGCGCTGGAGGGGCGTTCCCTGGTTTAGCCGATACGCTTCAGGACATCCGCGACCACCGCTTCGAACATCTCGGTGGTGAGCCGCCCGGTCTGGGTGTTGTAGCGGCTGACATGGTAGCTGTCGGCGAGGATCACGCCGTCCGGCAACTCATGCACTGCGCCATGCGCGAACTTCTTCCGCGCGACAGGGATGCCATAGGCTTTGAGCAGCGCGTTGTGCGCCACCAGCCCGAGCGCCAGCACCGCCTTCAGCTTCGGCATCGCAGCCCGTTCCGCGATGACATAGCGGTTGCAGGTCTTGATCTCGGCCGGGGTCGGCAGGTTCTCGGGCGGCACGCAGCGGACGGCATTGGCGATGCGCACGCCGAGCAACTCCATCCCGTCCTTCGGGTCTTCCCGATAGGCGCCGCGCGCCAGGCCGAACTTCAGCAGCGTGGCGTAGAGCAGCTTGCCCGCATGGTCGCCCGTGAAGGGCCGGCCCGTGCGGTTCGCCCCCTTCACCCCCGGCGCCAGGCCGAGCACCAGCAGCGGCGCCTCTGACGGCCCCCAGCAGGGGACGGGCCCATTGTGCCAGTCGGGCCATTTCGCGCGGTTCGCCGTGCGGTAGGCGACCAGGCGCGGGCAGAGCGGGCAGTCACGGCCCGGGGCGCGCGCGGGGGAGTCGGCGGAGATCCTCATACCCCGCGGATAAAGGGCCTAGTCCGGCAGGTCCACCGGGTCCCGGAAGGGCTCGGCCGGCGTGGCGCGTGGGCGCTCGGCGGGGCGGGGCGGGGCAGGGCGGGGGCGGGGCTCCACCTGGCGCCGGGTGATGTCGGGGGCGATATCGGCCAGGTCGATGAACTGGTCCGCCTGCCGGCGCAGATCGTCGGCGATCATCCCCGGCTGGGTGCGGATGGTGGAGAGCACGGAGACACGCAGCCCCAGCTGCTGCGCGCCTTCCACCATGCGCCTCAGGTCGCCGTCGCCTGCGAAGATCACGGCATGATCCAGCCGCGGCGCAAGGCTCAGCACATCCACCGTCATCTCGACCGAGATGTCCCCGCGCACGCGGCGCCGCCCGGTGGCGTCGGTGAATTCGCGCGCCGGCTTGGTCACCACCGCATAGCCGTTGTAGCCCAGCCAATCGACCAGCGGCCGCAGGGGGGAGTAGTCTTCGTTCTCGAGCAGCGCGGTGTAATAGGAAGCCCGCACCAGCCGCGCCTGGCGGCGGAAGAAGCCGAGCAGGTTCTTGTAATCCACATCGAAGCCGAGATTGCGGGAGACGCCGTAGAGATGCGCGCCGTCAATGAAAAGGCCGAGCCTCTCCTGGGGATCGAAATGCATAATTGGATCTTTCGCTTCAAACAGCGGGACCATAGGCCGCCGGGAACGGATCGTCACCGCTCCGAACGGAGGGGCACGGTTTCGTGATCCTGGTGGCACTCGGCGCCAACCTGCCCGGCCCGGACGGTGCGCCGGCGATCGAGACTTGCCGGCGGGCCGCGGCCGCGCTCGATGCGCTGCCGGGGCTCCGGCTTCGCGCCCTGTCGCGCTGGTA
>JBIKSZ010000297.1:0-3832 GCA_044348345.1 Roseomonas sp.
GACGATACCCCCAGCCGGATAGGGGTTGATGAAGCGGATCGGCCGGCTGGGGAAGATCTGCGCCAGCGCAGGGCGTGCGAGCGGCAGCAGCGCGCCGGCGGCCAGCAATGCGCGACGGGTGGAGGCAATCGTCATGGCTGGAGTTCCTTCTTCCGATCCTCGATGAAGCGCAGCACCGTAAGGAGGCCCCGCTGCATGTGGTCCCGCAGTTCAGCGCGCATCGCGTCCAGGTCGTCGCCGAGCGCACATCGGATGTAGTCGTCATGGGCGTCGCGGCGCGGCCCGGGCCGGCCATGCGCGCGATGGTGCGCTGCCCAGTACAGACGTAGGCGCCCGCGGATCGCGCTCCATGCCTGCTGCAGCAGACCATGGCCCGATTGTTCATAGACCACGCTGTGCAGGGCAAGCTCGGCCGCGATACAGCCCTCGTCGTCGCCGGCATCGATCACCGCGCAGAGGGCTTCGTGACGCTGCGCAAGCGCTGAACGGAACCCCGCGTCGCGGCGCTCCCAGGCGCATTCGAAGGCGAAGATCTCGAGCGTGGTGCGCAGCGTATACAACTCCTGCGCGATGACGGCATCGAGTGGCGCAACGCTCACCCCGCCCCAGGCGCGGTGCTGCACCAGCAAACCTTCCTCGAGCAGTTCGCGGATCGCCTCGCGCAGCGGTGCGCGAGAGATGCCGAGCGTGCGCGCCAAGGCGACCTCGACCACCGGCGCGCCGGGTGGCAGGCGCCCCGACAGCACCGCCGCGCGCAGCGCATCGGCCGCCCCCTCGCGAAGCGTCACGCGCACCAGCGGGGCATCGGCGATTGGCGCGGCTGCGGTCACGTTGCCGCTTGGTCCTTCAGCGCGACATAGAGATTGCGCAGGCGCTGCGTCATTGGCCCAGGCCTCGCCGCCGGCAGCATACGCCCATCGACGGCACTCACCGGCGTAATCCCGCCGAATGTCCCGGTCACGAAGGCCTCTTCCGCAGCATAAACGTCCTTCAATGCGAAATTGGCGAGGCGGATGGGAATGCCGTTGTCGCGGCATAGGGCGATGACGTTGCCCCGCGTGATCCCATTGAAGCAGTAGTCGCCAGTCGAGGTGCAGACCTCGCCACCCCGCACGAAAAAGAAATTGGTCGCGTTGCAAGAGGAAACGAAGCCATGCGGGTCGAGCATAAGCGCCTCGTCCGCGCCGGCCTTGATCGCCTGAATCAGCGCCGTGATGAGATTGAGGCGACTATGCGAGTTGAGCCGCATATCGAACATATCGGCCGGCGAACAGCGGATGGTCGAGGTGAACAGGCTTAGCCCACGCGTCTGAAGCGCAGGATTCGGCTGCTTCCATTCCGCCACGATCACGATGGTCGCAGGCCCGACGGTGTGGCGCGGATCCTGATTGGGCGTCTTCTTCAGGCCGCGCGTGACCATCAGGCGCAGATGGACGCCATCCTCCATGCCGTTCGCGGCCAACGTCTCGTGCAGCGCAGCGATGATCTCGGCCCGCGTCATCCCGATGTCGAGATCGATCGCGCCCGCTCCCTCGAACAGCCTATCGAGATGAGCCTCCAGGAAGACGAGTCGCCCCTTGTGCAACCGCACCCCTTCCCAGACGCCGTCGCCGAGCACAAAGCCAGCGTCGAAGACCGAGACCCGAGCCTCGTCACGCGGGACCAACGCGCCGTTCACGTAGACGCGCACGCCCGCATTGCGCGGATCAGCGGGGAAATCCTGGCTACCGGCCATCGTAGCTCACAGAAACAGGCTGCATGTAGATCCTTGAACGACAGGCGGCTGTCGACATTAGGCAGCGCGAACAAATCCGGTCAAGCATGGCCTCGGCACGCCACCAACCAGGAATCGCAGCAGGCCGCCCGCCCCGCAGCGGCGGGGCGGCAAGGTAGGTTCGGGCAAATCGAAACGGGCTCTTGGCCCTGGCAGGAGCGCCGTATGCGGCGTTGCGGGCTTCGAGGAGCCCCTTTCGCCATGCATCAATCGAGGTTCAACCCAGCGCGCGCGAGCCACACCGGCGGTGCTCCGGCGAACATGCCCGTCACAGCCGAATCGACGCAGGCCGCAAGGCCCGCGAAGCGCACGCGCTGACCGGTGAGGCCAGGCCCGTAGTGGACATACTTGCCCGAATTGGTCAGCAGCCCCCCGACGTTGCGCGGGATGAGAGGTTCCTCAATCATGCACCAGCAAGTGTCCGTCACCACGCGGAAACCGAAGCGTTCGAGGGATGGCAAGAGGCCGGCCGCCTTTGCCCGCGTGAGCACTGCACGGCTCGTTGTGATGATGGCTTCGGTTTCGGCTGATTTCGTTCGTCCGTGACAGAGGCCCGCGATCAAGCTCATCTCCTCAAAGGAAGAATGCGGGTTGCCGATCGCGATGCAGGCCACCTTCGAGGTATCAAAGCCGTTCAGACCTTCCCACGCGGCCAGGAGGTCGGTGGCGCCGATCAAAACGGAACCGGCCACGATATCCTCGTCCATCGCTGACTGGAGATCCGGCGCTTCCGGCGTGACCCCAACGATGTGGAACATCGGCGCGGCGGAGGTTGTCGCGAATGCTGCGGAAAAGGCCTTCAGATCATCGCGCGACGGCGATGTCGCCTCCAGCCCAGTCAGCACAGGGATTCCATTCGGCGACAGCTTGCCAACCAGATAGCCCAGCAGCGGGAACAGCGAGTCGTCCGCATCCTTAGGTACCTTCGCGTGGATATGCAGGCGCGCCTTGCGGTGCTCGTCGACGTGGCAGCCGCTGAAGGGCGCACGGCCCGTCAGTGCCAGGCAGAGATCGAGATAGTCGGGATACTTGCCAGTGCGGGCGCCGAGGACACTGTTGGCGAAGGCGACCGCGTTCGATTCCGCCCACCCAATGTGCTCCCCTGGCCCCGGCGCGCTGTCCAGCAAATAGGGCGCGCAAGTGAAGCTGGGCTGGGCGCCCATCGCAATGTAGGCATCCGTCTGCCGCTCCACCTCCGCCGCGCGCTCCGGCGGGATGCCCAGCACCCGCCACTGATTGCGATCGATCGAGATCGCGTTGAGCGTCGTCGGGACCTGCACCTTGGCACCAAGATCGCGCATGCGCTGGGCAATCGCGACGCTCACCGGGCCGGTGTAGATGCAGCAATCAAGATGACATTGGCTGATATCGATCAGTTTCGCGGCGCCTTCCAGCCTGGCCATCGCGAGGACGATGCGCATCGCCAGCTGCTGGGCAGGCCCGTTTGCGCCCTCAAGCATCGCGCGATCACGGTCGGTGAGCTCCAGATCAACGTCTGGCAATGGCGAGAGCTCCCGGCCAGTTGCCGATGCAGATACTCCGAAGGCGGTGATATGCCCGTTGCTAACCATGGCGTGCCGGGCTGTTGCCAAGAGCTGGAAGGCACTGCGATCGAGACGAACCATCGGCAGGCTGCGGCCGAACAGCGCATCGGCGATAAGCGCGCCCAAGGGCAGGATGGTCTCGTCCTCGCAGAAGACGATGGCGGCCGGGCCTGTGCCGCTCATGATCAGTTCGAGAAGAACCGCGCTTCCCGTGCAGGACCCGCGACCACTCGGGATGGCAAGAATCTTCCCAGTGATGCACTGACCGTAGAGCGGGTGCTGATGGTCGATGACCATTCCCGTTTGCACGGAAATCCCTCCCCAAAAGCTGAGGCCAAGATCGGCATGCAGCAGGGGTCCTGAAGCTGTGCCGGCAACCAGCGTGCGTCCCAGGAGACTAACGTCGTTCATGCGCTCTCCGCTCCTGCTGCGGCTGGTCACCCGCGACATAGGCATTGGCTTCGAAGACCCTTCCGATCGCGCATGTCAACCGCTTCGAAGAGGCGCCGGGCCC
>JBIKSZ010000298.1:0-3821 GCA_044348345.1 Roseomonas sp.
CCGCGCCGTCAATCGCCAGCCCGATGCCTGGGAAGCGGTGCTGGAGCAGCAGCTGAACACCTACGGGCGTCTGCTGCGCGACGCCGGCTTGGCCCGGGGCTGAGGATGCTCCGGCGCCTCGCGGCTGCGGCGCCCTTCGGGTTGCTCGGGCTGGCAGCGATGCTGCTGGCCCGAGACTTCCCGCCCATCCCCGGCCAGGTCTACGGCCCGGCCTTGTTCCCCATGCTGCTCGGCGCGGGTCTCGTGCTGTGTGCCGTGCTGGTGGCGCTGCAAGCGCCCGTGCCGGCCAGCCCACCCGCCACGCTGCGCGGGCGCATCGCGGCATTGGGTGCGGCGCTCGCGCCGCTTCTCGTCATGCTGGGGTGGGACATACTCGGCTGGCCGTTGATCGCCTTCGGGCTTGGTGCGGCGCTGCTGATGCTGGCGGGGACGCGCCCGGCGCGGGCGCTGCTGGCGGGTGCGGCCGTCGCAGCGCTGACCTGGGTGATCTTCGCGATGGTGCTGCGCGTGCCCTTGCCGCGCGGGCTGCTGACCTTCCTGCCCTACTGAGGAGGCCGTCGCATGGACGCCCTGCTGCGCGCTGCGATGCTCGTTGCCGATCCGCAGGTGTTGCTCACCATCCTCGCCTCCTCGCTGTTCGGGCTGATGGTGGGCTGCATCCCGGGCCTGACCGCCACCATGGCGACGGCGCTGCTGGTGCCCTTCGCCATGTTCCTCGACCCGGTATCCGCCATCGCGTCCATTGTCGCGGCGACGGCGATGGCGATCTTTGCTGGCGACATCCCGGGCACGCTGCTGCGCCTGCCGGGCACACCCGCCTCCGCAGCCTATGTCCATCATTCCTATCGCCTGGCGATGAACGGTCGCGCGGGCGAAGTGCTCGGGCTCAACCTTGTCTTTTCGGCCCTCGGCGGGCTGCTCGGCACGGTGGTGCTTGTGGCGGCGGCGCCGACCTTGGCCGACTATGCGCTCAGCCTCTCCTCCTTCGAGTTCTTCTGGCTGTCCGTGCTGGGCCTGTCCTGCGCCGTGTTCCTCGTCGGCGATAACGTCGCGAAGGGCGCCGCGGCGCTGCTGTTCGGCCTGCTGCTGGCAACCGTCGGGCGGGACTACAGCACGGGTTTTCCGCGCTTCACCTTCGACGATCCCGAGCTTCTCGACGGCATCCCCTTCGTCTCCGCGCTGATCGGCTTCTTCGCGATTCCGGAAATCATCCGCACGCTCCGCAGCCCGGCTGTTGCGGGCTCCGCACCCGTCGTGCAGGCGGCGCGGATCTTCCAGGGTATGGGCCGGGCGGTGCTGCGCTGGCGCTGGAACTTCCTGCGCTCGGGGCTGGTCGGCACCTTCGTGGGCGCATTGCCGGGCGGCGGGGCAGATACCGCGGCCTGGGCGGCATATGGCATGTCACGGCGCCTGTCCCGCGATCCGGAGAACTGGGACAAGGACGGCGTCGAGGGCATCGTGGACGCGACCAGCGCCAACAACGCCTCCCTGTCCGGCGCATGGATTCCGGCGCTTGTCTTCGCCATCCCAGGCGACACCATCACCGCCATCGCGATCGGCGTTCTGTACCTGAAGAATGTCACGCCAGGCCCCTCGATCTTCCTCGAGAATGCGCATGTGCTCTACGCGGTCTTCATCACCTTCTTCTTGGCCAATCTGCTGATGATCCCGCTCGGCTGGCTGGCGATCCGCGCCGCGGTGCCGCTGTTGCGACTGCCACGCGAAGTGCTGATGGCACCGTTGCTGCTCTTTGCCTGCCTTGGTGCGTTTGCCGTGGACAACAGCCTGTTCGGCATCGGCACGATGCTGGCCTGCGGCCTGATCGGCTACTGGATGGAGCAGAACGGCTACCCCGTCGGCCCGGCCGTCCTCGGGATGGTGATGGGACGGCTGGTGGAGGAGAACCTGATGACCTCTCTCATCAAGGTGCAGGGCGACCTGACGCGCTTCTTCGAACGCCCGGTCGCCACCGTGCTCGCGATCTTCACGATCCTGGTCTGGCTCTGGCCGCTGGCCCGCGCGCTGCGGCGATACGCCGCCCGCCGCGCAGCCTGAGCGCCGCCATGCGGATCGGCTTCATCGGCATTGGCATCATGGGTGAGGCGATGGTGCGCCGCCTGATGGAGCGCGGCCACGGCCCCGTCACGGTCTGGAACCTCGAACCCGAGAGGTTGGCCACCGTCGTGCCGCACGGCGCCGTGGCCGCGGCATCGCCAGCGGCGGTCGCGGCGGCGTCCGATGTGGTCATGACCTGCGTGCTGCACACAGAGGCCGTCCGCAGCGTCGTCTTCGGGCCCGAGGGCATTGCACAGGCGCCGGGGCTCTCGGGCCGACTGCTCATCGACCTATCCACGGCCGATCCGGACGCGACGCGGCAGATGGCCGCGCAGCTGCAGGCCGAGACCGGCATGGGCTGGGTGGATGCGCCGGTCTCGGGCGGTCCGCAGGCGGCCCGCGCCGGCACGCTCGCCGTGATGGCGGGCGGCACAGAGGCCGACATCGCCCGCGCCCTGCCGCTGCTGCGCGACGTGGCCGCCAATGTCACCCGCATGGGCCCGGTCGGTGCCGGCCAGACGACGAAGGTGATCAACCAGGCGATCGTCGGCACCGGCTTCGTGCTGATGGCCGAAGCGCTCGCCCTGGCGGAGGCCGCGGGCATCGACGCCGCGGCGCTGCCCGGCTGCCTCGCCGGCGGCTTCGCCGACAGCGAGCTGCTGCGCCGCATCTGGCCGCAGATGCAACAGCGGCGCTTCGAACCGCCCGCCGGCTATGCGCGCCAGCTGCTGAAGGACATGAAGGCCGTGCAAGCCTTCGCCGCAGGGCTCGGTGCGGAGTTGCCCGTCGTCGCGGCCGCTGCCGCGCGCTACGCGCAATTCGTCGCTGAGGGCAATGAGATGGCCGACAGCGCCGCGATCCTGCGGCTGTATCGCCCCGACGCATGAGCAGCCCCATGGCCCCTTCCGCCGCGCGCTACCTCGCCACGGGCGACGACACGGACCTGCGGGTGATCGACGCGCATCACCACATCTGGGACCTCGGCGCGAACCACCATCCCTGGCTGTCCGAGGAACCGCCGCCGCCCTTCCGCTACGGCGATAGCCGGCCCTTGCGCCGCAACTATATGCCGGCGGATTACCGCCGCGATGCGGCTGGCCAGAACATCGTCGCGACCGTCTACATGGAAGCCGAGCACGACCCCGCCGACCCGCTGCGCGAAACGCGCTGGGTGCACGAGGTCGCGGCGAGGGACGGCCTGCCGCAAGCCATGGCAGCCGCCGTCTTCCTGGACCGCGAGGATGCCGCCACCCTGATCCGCGCCCAGGCGGCCTTTCCGCTGGTGCGCAGCCTGCGCCACAAGCCACGTGGCGTCGCCTCCGCCGCGGAATACGACGCGGCTCATCGCATCCCAGGCTCGATGCGCTGCCCGCGCTGGCGCGCCGGCTATCGCGCCCTGGCTGACAGCCCGCTGTTCTTCGAATTGCAGACGCCATGGTGGCACCTGCCGGACGCGCTGGAGCTCGCGTGCGACGTCCCGGACACGCTCATCGTGCTCAACCATCTCGGCCTGCCGGCCGACCGCAGCGCCGCGGGCCTTGCCGGTTGGCGGGATGCGATGGCGCGGCTGGCGGAGGCGCCGAACATACGCGTGAAGCTCTCCGGCATCTGCGTGCCAGGACAGCGCTGGACGCCGGAGTTGAATGGCTGGGTCGTGCTGGAGGCCGTGAAGCTGTTCGGCGCAGAGCGCTGCATGTGGGCCAGCAACTACCCGGTGGATGGGCTGGTGTCCGGCTTCGCGGAAATCCTGTCGAGCATGCGAACCA
>JBIKSZ010000299.1:0-3820 GCA_044348345.1 Roseomonas sp.
GGGGTTTTCCCGGCGCGTCTGTGGCGCCATTCTGCGCCGCTCCAACCGCCGGATGTCCCGCATGTCACCGACCGCACGAAGTTCCGACTTGCGGCCCGCAGGGCCGAGCGGCCGAATGGCCGCCGCCGCTTATGCGGCGAAGCCAAGGGCCGCGGATGCGGCCCGCCCGGCGTCTGAGGGGCGCGAAGGCGAAGCCTTCGTGCGCTGCAAATGACGCAGCAGACCGATCCCGCGCTGATGACGGCCGAGGAGCTGCTCGCGCTCTATGCCCGCCGCGCCCTTTCGCCGGTCGAGGCGTTGAAGGCCGTGCTGGAGCGGGTCGCGCGCTACAACCCCTGGGTCAACGCCTTCGCCACCATGAACCCGCAGGCGCTGCGCAGCGCGGGCGAGAGCGAGGCGCGCTGGCTGGCCGGGCGCCCGATCGGGCCGCTTGATGGCGTGCCCGCGACCGTGAAGGATCTGCTGAACCTCGCGGGCTTCCCGACCCGCCGCGGCAGCCGCAGCACCGATGCGACGCCCGCGACCGAAGACGCGCCCGCGGTGCTCGGGCTGAAGGCGGCGGGCGCGGTCATCATCGGCAAGACCACCACGACGGAATTCGGCTGGAAGTCGCCTGGCGACTGCCCGCTGCACGGCATCACGCGCAACCCGTGGAATCCGCAGCGCACGCCGGGCGGCAGTTCCTCCGGCGCGGGCGCGGCTGGCGCGGCCTGCTTCGGGCCGCTGCATATCGGCACCGATGCGGGCGGCTCCATCCGCATCCCGGCGGCCTATTGCGGCCTGGTCGGCGTGAAGCCGAGCTATGGGCGCATCCCGCAATGGCCGCATGGCGCCTTTTCCGCGGTCGCCGTCGCCGGGCCGATGACGCGCAGTGTGGGCGACGCGGCGCTGATGTTCGGCGCCATGGCCCGCCACGATCTGCGCGATCCCGTCAGCCTGCCCGACGATGCGCGCGACTGGTGCGACGGCATCGAAGACGGCGTGAAGGGGCTCCGCGTCGCCATCGTGCGCAGCTTCGGCTTCGCCCCGCCGCTCGACCAGGAAGGGGAGGCGGCGTTGCGGGTGGCCGCGACCTTGCTGCTGGAAGCCGGCGCGAAGGTCGAGGAAGCCGATCCCGAGATGCCCGATGCGCGGGCCATCTTTTCCCGCGTCTGGGGCGTGGCGATGGCCCGGCTGTGGGAGGCGACGCCGGAGGAGAAGCGGCCGCTGCTCGATGCCGGCATCGGCGATGTGGCGCGCCAGATGGGCGGGATGACGGCGGCCGAGTTCCTCGGCGCAGACATGCTGCGCGTCGAATGCGCGCATGCCATGGCGCGCTTCCACCAGCGCTACGACCTGATCCTGACGGCCTGCACGCCGACGGCCGCCTTCGATGCGGACCAGCCAACCATCAAGCCGGTGGAATCGCTCTGGCGCGACTGGGCGCCCTGGACCTTCGCCTTCAACCTGACCCGCCAGCCCGCGATCAGCGTGCCCATCGGACTCGATGAGGCGGGGATGCCGCGGGCGGTGCAGGTGGCAGCACCCCTCTACCGCGACGATTTGGCCTTCCGCGCCGCGCGGGCGCTGGAACGGGCGGCGAGCCTCCCCCTGGCGGATCCGGCGCAAACCGGGCAAATGCGCGGCCCGAAGGGACCGACGATCAACTAGGGGATTCCATCCATGCGGCTTGTGACGTTCACGCGCGAAGGGCAGGGGCAGCGCGAAGTGGGTGCGATGGCGCCCGATGGCGCGGTGCTCGACCTCGGCGCGGTGGATGCGGCGCTGAAGGGCGTGACGATGCTCGATGTCGCCGGCGGCGGCGCAGCGATGCTCGACCGTCTGCGCGCCGCGGCGGCGCAGGCGCCAAAGGTCGCGGCTGCAAAGCTCTGCGCGCCGATCCCGCGCCCGCCGAAGAACGTCTTCTGCGTCGGCAAGAACTACCATGAGCATGCGAAGGAATTCGCGGGCTCCGGCTTCGATGGCGGCGCGAAGGATGTGGTGCCGCCCTTCCCGGTGGTGTTCTCGAAGCCGCACACGGCGATCATCGCGCAGGGCGAGCCGATCCTGGGCGACCTCGATCCGACCGGCGGGCTCGACTACGAGGGCGAATTGGCCGTTGTCATCGGTCAGGGTGGGCGCGGCATCGCCAAGGCCAACGCGCTCAAGCACGTCTTCGGCTACACCATCGTCAACGACGTGACGGCCCGGCACCTGCAGAAGCGCCACAGCCAGTGGATTCTGGGCAAGGGGCTCGACACCTTCTGCCCGATGGGCCCGGCCATCCTGACCGCGGATGAGGTGCCGGACCCGACGCAGCTGATGCTGTCCACCTTCGTGAATGGCGAGCGTCGCCAGCACGCCACCGTCGCCGATCTGATCTTCGACATCCCGACGCTGATCGAGGCGATCAGCGCCGCGATCACGCTGGAGCCCGGCGATGTGATTGCCACCGGCACGCCGGTCGGCGTCGGGATCGGCTTCAGCCCGCCGAAATTCCTGCAGAAGGGCGATGTGATCCGCATCGAGGTGCCGGGCATCGGCACGCTCGAGAACGCGGTCGCCTGACCTGGCGGCCTCGCCCCAGGACAAGCCGGGGCGAGGGCCGTGTCCATCAACGACAACACCAACCGGGAGACACTGCCTTGCTCGACCGCCGCACGCTGCTGGCCACCGCCGCCCTCGCGCCGCTCGGCGCGACGGCAGCCCGCGCGCAGACGACCGACTTCCCCTCGCGCGCCATCACTATGGTCGTGCCCTTCCCTCCGGGCGGGCAGGCGGATCTGGCCGCGCGGCCGACGGCTGGCGCGATGGAGCGCATCCTACGCCAGCCCGTGGTGGTGCAGAACCGCGGTGGCGCTGCTGGGGCCATCGGCAACGGCTTCGTCGCGCGCAGCGCGGCGGATGGCTACACGCTGCTGATGGCGCTGTCCTCGCTGGCGGTGATCCCGGAAGCGGAGCGGCTGTTCAACCGCACGCCGCCTTACACGGCCGACCAGTTCGCGCCGATCGCGCTGGTGAATTCCGACCCGACGATGCTGGCCGTGCCGGCCTCCGCCCCCTGGCGCACGATGGAGGAGTTCATCGCCGCCGCGCGCGCCAATCCGGGCAGCATTCCCTATGGCTCGTCGGGCACCTACGGCACGCTGCATGTGGCGATGGAGATGCTGGCGGCGACCGCCGGCATCCGCCTGCTGCATGTGCCCTTCACCGGCGCGGGGCCTGCGATCACGGCGCTGCTCGGCGGGCAGATCCAGGCGCTGGCCTCTGCCCCCGGCACGCTGACGCAGCATGCCCGCGATGGGCGCGTGCGGGTGCTGGGGTGCTGGGGGCGCGAGCGCGTGGCGGCCTTCCCGGATGTGCCGACCTTCATGGAGCGCGGCTTCGCCGATGTGGAGTTCTACATCTGGGCGGGACTCTTCGCTCCGGCCGCGACGCCCGCGCCTGTGATGACGCGCCTGCGCGATGCCGTGCGGCAATCGGTGCAGGATCCGGAGCTGGTGCGCGCCTTCACCGCGGCCGGCGCGCCGGTGGCTTATCTGGACGCGCCGGAGTTCGCGCGCTTCTTCGCCGAGGATAGCGCGCGCCTGGTGCGCGCCGTCCAGCGCATCGGCCGCGTCGAGTAGCGCGTGGGGCGGGCGCGCGGCGCCCGCCCTTTCGCACTCCCCGCGGGGATGGCAGCCTTCGGCGATCAGCCTAAGGACGCCTCCATGCCGACCCAAGAGACCGAGATCACCGCCTGGCTCGCCGCCCAGAAGGAGGCGATGATCGCCGAGCTGCGCCAGATGGTGGACACCGATGGCGGCAGCTACGACAAGGCGGGCGTGGACGCCGTCGGTGC
>JBIKSZ010000100.1:0-12606 GCA_044348345.1 Roseomonas sp.
CGTTGCGTGCCGCCGGGCATGAGCTGGCTGCGCGCTATGGCCGCGATCCCGAACTCGCCCCCGCGCTCGCCGCCTGGACCGCGCCGCTCTTCGACGGTGAATCGCCCGAGGCCGCTCTGCTGCGCGAGGCCGCCTGCTGGATCGCCGATATCGGCAGCCACGACCATCCCGATTACCGCGCGGAGCAGGCCTTCTACCGCGTGCTGCGCCAGCCCGGTGTCGGCGTGGACCACCACCAGCGCGCCTTCCTCGCGCTGGTCGCGGCGCTCCGCTACGAGGCGGATGCGGATGCGCCCGTCCTGGCCGCCGCGCGGCCGCTGCTGGATGCGGCGGCGTTGCGCCGGGCGGAGGCGCTCGGGGCGGCGCTGCGTCTGGCCTTCACGCTCTCGGGCGGCACGCCGGTGCTGCTGGCCGGCACGGCGCTGCGGCGCGTCGGTGCCGAATTGCGCCTGCGCCTGGTCGAGGGCAGCGGCGTCTTCGCGGGCGAAAGCGTGCAGCGGCGGCTCGATACGGTTGCCGCCGCACTCGGCCTGACAGCGACGGTCGAAGTCGCCGGGCGCTGAGAGGGATGGCCATGGAACCGGCTTTCGACTTCGCAGGCCAGGTGGATGTGGCGGTCGGCGTGCCGCTGGTGGTCGGGCGCGGCCCGACGGGGGAGCGGCGCGTCGTGCCGATTCTCGGCGGGCGCATCGCCGGCCCGCGGCTGAACGGGGAGGTGCTGGCTGGCGGCGCCGACTTCCAGCTGATCCGCGACGATGGCGTGGCGGAGATCGAGGCGCGCTACACGCTGCGCCTGGATGACGGCGCGCTGGTGCAGGTGGTCAACCGCGGCATCCGCCACGCATCGGCCGAGGACATGGCGCGCCTGTTGCGCGGCGAGCCCGTCCCGCCAGAGCGCGTCTATTTCCGTACGGCGCCGGTCTTCGAGACCGCATCACCCGCGCATGCGTGGCTGCATCGCGCCTTGTTCGTCGGCTTCGGCGAACGGCGGCCGGAGAGCGTCCAGCTGCGGATCTACGCGGTGTAGCGGCGCGACCCGGCGGTTCCGGTCGCGCCGCAGCCCGCGCTACTCGATGGCGCGGAAGCCGGTGGCGCGCACCACCTCGGCCCAGCGCGAGGTCTCGGCACGGATCAGCGCGGCGAACTCCGTGCGCCCGCCCTCGGCCACACGGAAGCCGGCGTCCTGGAGGCGCGTGCGCGGCGCGGATTGCGCTAGGGCGCGGCGTATGCCGGCCTCGATCGCCGCCTGCACCGGCTCCGGCGTCGCCGCGGGTGCGACCACGCCGAACCAGGAGCGGAAGGCGAGGTCGGGGCGCCCGATCTGGCCAACAGTCGGCACGCCGGGCAGTTGCGCGGCGGGTTCTGTGGTGGTCACGGCCAGCGCCTTCAGCCGCCCGGCCTGCACATGCGGCGCGACCAGGGCGATGGTGCCGAACATGCCCTGCACATTGCCGCCGAGGATCGCGCTCATCGCCTCGCCAGTGTTGCGGAAATGCACGGATTCGGCGGTGATCCCGGCGCCGGAGGCGAGCAAGGATGCGCCGAAATGCCCGGGCGTGCCGGCACCGAAGGTACCCATGAAGACCTGGCTCTGCGCCCGGGCCCAGGCGATGTAGCCCGCCATGTCCGTCACCGGCAGCGCCGCCGGCACCACGAAGGCGAAGCCGATGGAGGCGACCTCCGCGATCGGCGCGAAGTCGCGCGCCGGGTCGAAGGTGAGCCGCGCATGGGTGGAGGGTGCCATCGCCAGCGTGCCGAGTTCGCCGAGCAGCAGCGTCGTGCCGTCGGGCGCGGCGCGCGCCACTTCGGGTGCGGCGATATGCCCGCCCGCGCCGGTGCGGTTCTCCACCACGACGCCGGCCGGCCAGGGCTCGCGGAGGCCATCCGCCAGGATGCGTGCGACGGTGTCGGGCGCGGTGCCGGGCGGGAAGCCCAGCAGCAGCCGCACGGGGCGGTCCGTGAAGGCGCGCGCCGCGCCTGCGAAGGGCAGGGCGAGGGCGGTGCCCAGCACTGCGCGGCGTCCGATCAGGCTGATCGCGTTCTGCATCCCGGCATGTCCTGTTCTTGTGCCGCCCCTTTTTGGCGCGGTGCGGCCGCCTTGCAGCACGACCGGATCGTTTCCGTCAACGATGTCATCCGCCAATGCCAGGCGTGAAAAGGGCGGCAGGCGGCGCCGGTCCGCGTGCCGCCCCGATGCTCCGCGCGGGCCCGGCCCGCGCCGCGTTCAGCGCCAGTTCGCCCGCTGCATGATGCGCAGCGCTTCCGGGCTCAGTTCGGCCAGGCGCGCCGCGTTCAGCGGGTCCTGCTTGAAGGCGCCGAGGCCCATCAGGAAGGCGTGCGGTCGCGCATCGGCGACCACCGGGTATTCCATGTTGCCATCGGCAAAGATGGACTGCGCTGCAGGCGAGGAGAGGTATTCCAGGAAGGCTTGCGCGGCCTCCCTGTTCGGCGCGGTGCGCACCACGCCGGCGCCGGAGATGTTCACATGCGCGCCGCGGTCGGCCTGGTTCGGGAACAGCACCGCCATCCGCGCCGCGATCTCGCGGTCCTCGGCGCGCGCGGAGCGGTGCAGCAGACCGAGGTAGTAGGTGTTCGAGATCGCAAGCCGCCCCTGGCCAGCTGCGACCGCGCGGATCTGGTCGGTGTCCCCGCCCTGCGGCGGGCGCGAGAGATTGGTCGCGATGCCGCGTGCCCAGGCCTCCGTCGCCTCCGGCCCGTTCGCGGCCAGCACACTCGCCGTCCAGCCGATGGAATAGATGTTGGAGGAGGAGCGCGTGGAGACCATGCCGCGGAACTCCGGCTTCGCCAGATCCTCGTAGCGGGCAAGCCCCGCGGGCAGGCCGAGGTTACGGTCGTACATCACGACCCGCGCGCGGGAGGAGAAGCCGTACCAGAACCCCTGCGGGTCGCGCAGATGCGCGGGGATGCGGCTGTCGAGCACGCTGGAGCGGATTTGCGCCAGCACATTGGCGTCCTTCGCGCGCGCGAGCCGCCCAGCATCCACGGTGACCAGTACATCGGCCGGCGAGTTCGCGCCCTCCGCGCGGATGCGCTCCAGCAGCTGGTCCACATTCGCCTCGATCAGGCGGATGCGCACGCCGGTCTGCCGCGTGAAGCCGTCATAAAGCTCGCGGTCGGTGTCGTAGTGGCGCGAGGAATAGATCGCGAGCGTGCGGTCCTGCGCGCGCACCAAGGCGGGCGCGAAAAGCGCGGCGCCGGCGCCAGCGAGGAGCATGCGGCGAGAGGTGGTCATGGCATCTCTCCGTCAGCGGGCGGCGATTCGGCGGGCAGGGTGCCCGAGAGTCGCGGCTGTGTCGTGTTAGGGGCGATGTAGCGCAATTGAGAAGCATTCGCAACTGGCTTCTGGCCGCTCTCCGCCCCGTGGGAATGCCCTTGGTCGTTTGCGCGAAGCCGGCGCGGCGGCCGACCCCGGCCATGCTCACCCTCGCTTAATCCTGATCGGCAACGATGCGGCCGAGACCAACTGGGCTGCCACGGGGAAAAGGGCTTCGGATCATGCATTTGCGGGTTGCCACACTGTTGATCCTGCTGCTGTCCAGCATCGGGGTGCTGACGACGGCCAGCGCCGTCTGGGGGATCAACCAGCTTCGCCAGCAGGCGGTCGTGCTGGAGCGCATGAAGGGCGGCGTGGTCCTGCCCATGGCGGAGCTGAAGGCCATCTCCGATGCCTATGCGGTCAGCATCGTGGATGCCTCCCACAAGGTGCGGAGCGGCGAGTTCAGCTGGGAGGAGGGCGCCCAGGCGCTGCGCACCGCCGAGGCGACGATCACCCGGTCCTGGTCGAACCTTCTGCGCGTGCCGCTGGACGAGGCCGCGGTCGCCCAGATGCGGCAGGCCGAGCTTCGCCGCCGGCCGGCCGACGAATTGTTCCGTGACCTGGTCCGGGTCGTGACGGCGAAGGATGCCGCGGAGTTGGAGCGGCTCATCCAGGTGCGTCTCTATGCCGCGATCGATCCGCTGACGGAGGCCATTGGCGGCCTGCTCGACGCGCAGATCGCCATGGCGGAACGCCAGGTCACCGCCGCCAGCGCGTCAGCCGATCGCACGGCGCTGATCCTTCTGGTTCTCACCGGCTTCGCCGTGCTGCTGCTGGTCGGTGGCGCGCTTGCGGTGCGCATGCGGGTCACGCGCCCGCTCGCCACGCTGACGCGGACGACGACGGCCTTGGCCGGGGGTAATCTGCAGGCTGAGGTGCCGTTGCGGGAGCGCCAGGACGAGGTCGGCGACCTCGCCCGCTCGGTCGTGGTCTTCCAGGAAAATCTTCTCGAGGCCGAACGGCTCCGTGCCGCACAGGCCGAAGCCAAGCGGGCGAGTGAGATGGAGCGCGCCGCCGCCTTGCGGGCGATGGCTGAGCGGGTGGAAGCCGAGACCAGGGACGCGGTCGGCGCGGTCGTCTCCACCATGAACAGCATGACGGCCAGCGCCGGCGCACTCGCCCGGTCGGCGGCCGCCATTGCCGCCAGCAGCGCGGAAGTCTCCGGCGCCGCCGGGGAAGCACGCCAGAACATCTCCTCCGTCGCCTCGGCGGCCGAGGAGCTTGGCGCCTCCATCCGGGAGATCTCGCGGCAGGTGGAGGGCACCAGCGCCTCCACACGCCGCGCCGTGGAGCGCGGGCTGCAGGGGCGCGACACCATCGCCGCACTGTCCGCGGAGGTCGAGAAGATCGGCAGCGTCGCGCGGCTGATCGCCGACATCGCCGGCCAGACCAACCTCCTCGCACTGAACGCGACGATCGAGGCCGCGCGGGCCGGCGACGCGGGCAAGGGCTTCGCCGTCGTCGCCAGTGAGGTGAAGTCGCTCGCCGGCCAGACGGCGCGGGCGACGGAAGACATCACCCAGCAGCTGCAGGAGGTCTCGGCCGCCACCGAACGCGCTGTCAGCGCCGTGAAGGACATCGCCGATCTGGTGAGCGAGGTCGAAGGCGCGGCCTCGGCGATCGCGGTTGCCATCGAGCAGCAATCGAGCGCGACGCAGGAAATTGCGCGCGCCATCACGCAGACCTCCGCGGCAACCGATGCCGTCGCCGGGCGCATCGCCCTGGTGTCTGGCGAGACCGATCTTTCGGGTGAGCGGGCGGCGGAGGTGAGCCGCAGCGCCCTCGATGCGCAGCACGCGGTCCAGCAGATGCGCGGTGCCCTGATCCGGATCGTCCGGGAAGCGGCGCCCGAGGCCGACCGGCGCCGATCGCCGCGCGTGCGGCTGTCGCTGCCGGTGCGGATTCACGGGGCGGGCCTCGACAGCCAGGGCCGCGACGCGACGCTCGCCGACCTCTCCACGGGCGGGTGCCGCATCGCGGCGCCGGATCTGCGGTTGCCCGCGGGCGGCTTTGTCGAACTGCACCTGACAGGACCGCTCCAGGGAATGCGCCTTGGCGCCAAGCTTGTGGAGCAGGATGGCGCCGAGGCGGGGTTCGCCTTCACCCAGCTTGATCCGCAAGCCGCCGCGCGCCTCGCGGCTTTCGTGGAGAAGCAGGGCGGAACGGCGCGGGCCGCCGCCTGATCGCCGGATTGCCGGGCGGGGGGCATCGCCAACCCGCCTGGCGAGCGCTGCTACCCGGCCTCAATCACCCGAATCTTCCGCCCATCCACGCCAAGCGCGATCCGCCCCGCCTTCAGCGCCAGCGCAGTCTCCCCGAACACCTCGCGGCGCCAGCCATGCAGCGCCGGGATGTCGTCCTCGCCGGCCGCCAGGCGCTCCAGGTCGTCGGAATTGGCCAGCAGACGCGGGGCGACGTGGTGCGCCTCCGACTGCGCGGCCAGCAGCACCTTCAGCAGCGCGACCAGCGCCGGCGAGGCCTGTGGGCCGGATCGCTCGCGCGGCGCCTCGGGCAGGGCCTCATCGGGCAGCGCCTTGGCCTCGGCCAGCGCGGCCAGCAGCGAAACGCCGGACTTGCCCTTGGCGAAGCCTTCCGAAATCCCCCGCGCACGGGCCAGTTCCGCCGCGTTCTGCGGGGCGGTCGCCGCGATCTCCAGCAGCGTCTCGTCCTTCACCAGGCGCTGGCGGGGGATGTTCACACGCTGCGCTTCGCGTTCGCGCCAGGCGCAGGCGGCCCGCAGCGCGCCGAGGAAGCGGCGGTTGCTGGTGCGCGGCTTCAGCTTCTCCCACTGTGTCTCGGGGTCGGGGCGATAGGTCGCCGGCTCGGCCAGCGCCGCCATCTCCTCCGCCACCCACGGCGTGCGGCCCTCGCGCTCCAGCCGCGTGGTCAGGGCGGTGTAGATCCGGCGCAGATGCGTCACATCGGCCGCGGCATAGGCGATCTGGGCGGGCGAGAGCGGCCGCGCCGCCCAGTCTGAGAAGCGGTGCGCCTTGTCGATGTTGGCATTGGCCAGCGCGCGGGCCAGCCCGTCATAGCTCACCTGGTCGCCGAAGCCGGCCACCATGGCCGCGATCTGGGTGTCATAGAGGGGGGTGGGAACCGCGCCGAAGCGCAGCAGGAAGATTTCCACATCCTGCCGGGCGGCATGGAAGACCTTCACCACAGCTGTGTCGGCCAGCAACTCCCCGAGCGGGGCCAGGTCGAGGCCGGGCGCCAGCGCATCCACCACCGCCACATCATCCTCGCCGGCAAGCTGGATCACGCAGAGCTCGGGCCAATAGGTCCGCTCCCGCATGAATTCGGTGTCGACCGTCACGAAGGCCTCGCGGCGGAGACGCTCGCAGAGGGCGGCAAGCGCCTCGGAGGTGGTGATCAGGGCGGGCGCGGCATCCGCGTCGGCCGGGGGGCGGCGGCTCATGCGGGGGGGTTTACGCCTGTCCCGTGGGGGCGGGAAGCCGCCCGCAGCGCCCACCCGCTTGACTTTAAGGGGCTGCTGGGCCGTTTTCGCCCATCTTTCAGGCACCCCGGGACGACTCATGCACGCCTACCGCACCCATACCTGCGGCGCGCTCCGCGCCGCCGACGCCGGCAAGACCGTCCGGCTCTCGGGCTGGGTGCATCGCAAGCGCGACCATGGCGGGCTGTTGTTCGTGGATCTGCGCGACCATTACGGGCTGACGCAATGCGTCGTGGCGCAGGGGAGCGCGGCCTTTGCCACCCTCGACGCCGCCCGGCCCGAAAGCGTCGTGACGCTGACCGGAGAGGTCGTCCCGCGTGAGGCCGGGACGGTCAACACGAAGCTGCCGACCGGCGAGATCGAACTGCGCGTGAAGGAGGTGGCGGTCCAGTCCGCCGCCGAGGTGCTGCCGATCCAGGTGGCCGGCGAGCAGGAATTCCCCGAGGAGCTGCGGCTCCGCTACCGCTTCCTCGACCTCCGGCGCGAGCGGCTGCAGCGCAACCTGATCCTGCGCAGCTCCGTGATCGCCTCCATCCGCCGCCGCATGATCGAGCAGGGGTTCACGGAGTTCCAGACGCCGATCCTGACGGCGTCGAGCCCGGAAGGTGCGCGCGACTTCCTGGTGCCGTCGCGCCTGCATCCCGGCACCTTCTACGCGCTGCCGCAGGCGCCGCAGCAGTTCAAGCAGCTGGCGATGGTCGCGGGCTTCGACCGCTACTTCCAGATCGCGCCCTGCTTCCGCGACGAGGCATCGCGCGCCGACCGTAGCCCGGGCGAGTTCTACCAGCTCGACTTCGAGATGAGCTTCGTGACGCAGGAAGACGTCTTCGCCGCGATCGAGCCCGTGCTGCACGGCGTCTTCGAGGAATTCGCCGATTTCAGCGGCACGAAGCGCGCTGTCACGCCCGCGCCGTTCCCGCGCATCCCCTATGATACGGCGATGCTGGAGTACGGTTCCGACAAGCCCGACCTCCGCA
The DNA here is from genome assembly GCA_044348345.1 of Roseomonas sp. Taxonomy (GTDB): domain Bacteria; phylum Pseudomonadota; class Alphaproteobacteria; order Acetobacterales; family Acetobacteraceae; genus Falsiroseomonas. Next base: position 7,772 of record JBIKSZ010000100.1, read on the forward strand.
ACCCGATCCGCATTCGCGACGTGACGGAGCACTTCGCTGGCGGCAGCTTCGGTCTGTTCGCGAAGATCGCGGCCTCGGGCGGCGTGGTGCGCGCCATTCCCGCGCCGGGTGCGGGCGCCAATCCGCGCGGCTTCTTCGACAAGCTCAATGAATGGGCGCGCGAACAGGGCGCGGGCGGGCTCGGCTACATCACCTTCAACGGCGGCCAGGCGGGCGGGCCGATCGCCAAGAACCTGGAAGCCGACCGCGTCGCCGCGATCAAGGCGGCCTGTGGGCTTGGCGACAACGACGCCGTCTTCTTCGCCGCCGGCAAGAAGGACGAGGCCGCGAAGCTCGCCGGCCAGGCGCGCACGCGCCTCGGCAACGAACTCGGCCTGATCGAGAAAGATTCTTACAGATTCTGCTGGGTCACCGATTTCCCGATGTACGAGCTGAACGAGGAAACCGGGCAGATCGACTTCAGCCACAACCCCTTCAGCATGCCGCAGGGCGAGCTGGAAGCGCTGAACACGATGAACCCGCTCGACATCAAGGCCTACCAGTACGACATCGTCTGCAACGGCATCGAGCTGTCGAGCGGCGCGATCCGCAACCACCGCCCCGACATCATGCTCCGCGCCTTCGAGATCGCGGGCTATGGCGCGGAGGTGGTGGAACAGCGCTTCGGCGGCATGCTGAACGCCTTCCGCTACGGCGCGCCGCCGCATGGCGGCTCGGCCCCCGGCATCGACCGCATCGTGATGCTCCTGGCTGACGAGCCCGCGATCCGCGAGGTCATCCTCTTCCCCATGAACCAGCAGGCGCAGGACCTGATGATGGGCGCCCCTGCTGCGGTGGAGCCGGCGCGGCTCAAGGAATTGTCCATCAAGCTCGATCTTCCGCCCGCAAAGGGTGCAGCCGGGCCGAAGTCTTCCTAAGTCCGGGGGGATGCCCTCGCGCGGAGCCGCCATGCCGACCCCGACCTGCCTTGCCCGCCGGATGCTCGGCCTGGCTGCTGCCGCCTTGCTCGCCGTCGCCCCCGCCGCGGCGCAGGGCAGCAGCGCGTCCCATGGCGTGAGCGCGGAGCAACTGGCTGCCGGCATCGCGCGCATGGCGGCGCACCGCGCCGCCTATCGCCTCGACCTCGGGGAGGCGCGGGGGTCTGGCCTTGCCTCGGTGCGCGGGGCGATGGTCTTCGACGTGGTGGATGCGTGCGAAGGCTGGGCGACGCGCCAGCGCATGACCATGACCATCACCGATCGCGACGGGCAGGAGATCGAGACGATCTCCGACTACGCGACCTATGAGGCGAAGGACAATTCCCGCCTTCGCTTCTCTCTGACGCAGACGACGCAGGGCGCCGTCAGCCAGCGCGTGGCCGGCGAGGCCGAACTCGGTGCCGACGGGTCGGGCCGCGTGCGCTTCAGCGAACCCGCGGGGCAGGAGGAGACGCTGCCCCCCGGCACGCTGCTGCCGATCCGCCACACGGTGCTGGCGGTCGAGACCGCGCGCGCCGGCCGCCGGTTGCTCGCCGCGCCGCTCTTCGACGGCACCTCGGACGAGGGCGCGCAGGACACGACGACGATCGTCACCGGCTGGGGCGCGACGCCGGGCCAGCCGCGTTTCCCGCTGCTGGCCAACCAGGCCTCGGGGCGGATGCGCATCGCCTTCTTCGAGCGCGGCGCGGCCACGGGCGGGGCCAGCGCACCGGATTACGAGGTGGGGCTGCGCTATTTCGAGAATGGCGTCGCGGATGAGCTGGTGATGGATTTCGGCGAATTCACCGTCACCGGCCGGCTATTGGAACTCACCCCCGTCGCCGGCGGGTGTTGAGAGATTTCTTGACCCTCAAACGCCGGGCGCGCGCTCCGCGCGCTTGGCTTCGCGCCACGCACTGTCGCGCCGGCTGGGCGGCTGGTCTGGGCGCGGCGGCCCTTCGGCCGCTCGGCCCGCTTTGCGGGCCGCCAGTCCTGATCCTGCTGCGTGCCCGCTCTCAAGCCATGCCGAACAGCGCTGCGATCTCGGTGCGGTCGCTGGTGCGGGTCAGGGCCAGCATCAGCAGGATGCGCGCCTTCTGCGGTGTCAGATCCTCGCCCGGGATCATCCCCTGCGCCGCATAGCGCTTCGCCGGAAAGACCCGCCCCGTCCCGGCGCGCGACGACAGCACCACGATGCAGCCTGCCGCCGCCGCTTCGGCCAGCGCCTCGCGCTCAGCGGGGGAGGGGAAGCCGGGCGCAAAGGCCGCGGCGACGATCCCCCGCGCACCCGCCGCGCGGAAGGCGCGCACCGCCACCCCGTCGCCGCCGGCCACGGAATAGGTCACGTCCACCCGCGGCGGCGCCTCGATCCCCGTGATGTCAAAGCGCTGGTCCGGCGGCAGCACGCGCGTCGGGCGGCGCCAGAAGGTGATGCGATCGGCATCCGCATGCCCCAGCACGCCGGCATCCAAGCTGCGGAAAGTCTGCAGACGGCCATTGGCGGTCTTGGTCACTTCCCGCGCCGCGTGAATCTCGTCGTTCAGCACGACTAGCGCGCCGAGCCCGCGCGCGCGCGGATCGGCCGCCACGCGCACCGCCGCCACCAGGTTCATCGGCCCGTCGCTGGACAGGCCAGTGAAGGGCCGCTGCGCGCCGGTCAGCACCACCGGCATGTCATCCGGCAGCGTCAGCGACAGCAGATAGGCCGTCTCCTCCAGCGTCGAGGTGCCGTGGGTGATGACGATGCCCGTGAGGTCCGGATGCGCCGCCTTCACCTCCGCGATCTTCGCGTGCAGCGCGCGCCATTCGGGCCAGCCGATGGCGGTGGAGGGCAGGGCGGAGAAGCGGACCGGGATCACCTCCGCCACTTCGCCCAGCGCCGGCACGCCGGCGACCAGCGCCTCGGCATCCAGGATCGGCCGGCCGGAGGACGCGTAGTCCTGTGTGTCCAGCGCGCCATGGCCCTGGCTCGCGATGGTGCCGCCGGTGCCGATCACCGCGATGCGCGCGCGCGTCATGTTCTCACTCTCCCGTGTTGTCGCTCGATCGCAACCCGCGCTCTGCCGGATCGTTCCCCGGTCAGACTCTCGGAGGGGTTGCGATGAGCATCCGCAATGCATGGATCCTGGTGTGCCTCGGTCTCGCTGCCTGCGCCGCACCCGCGCAGGAGGCCGAACTGGCCGAGGTGCGGGCCGCGACCATGGCTGGCCCGGCCATCAGCTGGGAGGAACTCGACATCCATCCCGCGCTGATCCGCCGCTCCTGTTCGGTGAGCACCCTGGTCAGCCGAAGCGGCGCCACGGTCGGCTACTGCACCGATGGGCGCCAGTGCCGCACGATGGATTGGCGCCCGGTCGAGGATGGCTGCCGCCCGGAGCAGCGGCTGCGCGCTGCCCGGAACTGACCCTGCCGCGTGACCGCGCGTCACGCCGCGCCTGGCTCCTCGAGCACCGCGGTGGTCAGGCGTGAGACGCAGGCGAGCTTCCCATCGGCGCGTCGGATCTCGGTCTGCCACACCTGGGTGCGGCGGCCGGTGTGGAAGGGCCGGCATTCGGCCGTCACCGTCTGGCCTGGCAGCACCGGCGCCAGATGGTTGGCGTTGATCTCGATCCCGACGGCGCGGCGCCCCTCGGGCAGCGTCAGCACCGTGGCCAGTGAGCCCAGCGTCTCGGCCAGCACCACGCTGACGCCACCATGCAGCAGGCCGAAGGGCTGCAGATGGCGCGCCTCCACCGGCATCTCGGCCCGCAGCGCATCGGGCAGCACTTCCGTCACGCGGATGCCGAGCAGGCCGGCGACGCCGGCCGCAAGGCGGGCATTGATCTCCTCCGGGCTGGCCGGCTGCTTCCAGAGCATCGTCATGCCGCGCACTCAGGCGGCGCGGCGCGCGTCCGTCAAGCTGCGCGACGGGCGGGAGAGGCGGATCCAGCGCCAGGTCATCAGCCCTGCGACCAGGAACAGCCCGGCGGCCAGCCCGATCCACACCCCGATCGGCCCGAAGCCCAGTGGGAAGGCGAGCAGCAGGCCGAGCGGCAGCCCCACCACCCAATATCCGAAGCCCGCCAGCAGCATCGGCACCGCGGTGTCCTTCAGCCCGCGCAGCGCGCCCGCGGCGACCGCCTGCACCCCGTCGGACAACTGGAATAGCCCCGCCACGATCAGCAGCGTCGTGGCCAGCGCCGCCGTCTCCGCCGCGCCAGCATTGGCGGGGTCGAGGAAGGCCCAGGCGATCGCATCGCCCCAGCCGATCATCGCGACCGCCGACGCCGCCATGAACGTCGCGCCCATGGCCATCGCCACCCACCCCGCGCGCGCCGCTGCGCGCGGATCACCCGCCCCGGTCGCGAGCCCGACCCGCGCGGTTGCCGCCTGGCCCAGCCCCATCGGCACCATGAAGGCGGCAGACGCCAATTGCACCGCGATGGCATGGGCGGCCACCGCCAGCGCGCCCATCCAGCCCATGACGATGGCGGCGAAGGCGAAGACCCCGATCTCCAGCAGCATCGCGCCCGCGATGGGCAGCCCGATCACCAGCACTTCCCGCAGCCGTCGCCCATCGAAGCGCCAGAAGCGCCCGAGCACGTGGAAGCGCCGCAGATGCCGGTCGCGTGCGATCAGCAGGACAAGCCCCGCCAGCATCGCCAGGTTGCAGAGCGAAGATGCGATCCCCGCACCCGCCACGCCGAGCGGCGGCACGCCAAGCCCGCCATGGATCAGCCACAGGTTCAGCGGGATGTTCAGCGCGATCCCGAACAGGGACACCACCAGAGCCGTGCCTGGCCGCTGTTCCGCCGCCAGGAAGCCGCGGAGCGCGACGAAGGCGCAGAAACAGGGCATGCCCCACATCAGCGCGCGGACATATTCCCCCGCCAGCGCCGC
>JBIKSZ010000300.1:0-3812 GCA_044348345.1 Roseomonas sp.
CGGCTCGGCCACGCCGAGGCCGAGGAAGGACAGCGATGCCTCCAGCAGGATGGCCTGCGCGACATAGGCGGTCAGCAAGATCAGGTAGGGCGCCAATACGTTCGGCGCCATGTGACGCAGGATGATGTGGGTGGATGAATACCCGCCCGCCCGCGCCGCATCGATATAGGGCATCGCGCGCACCGACAGCGCCGCGGAGCGCACTACGCGGCAGGCGCGCGGGATGATCGGGATCGCGATCGCGAAGACGAGGTTCAGGTCCACCCCGAAGATGGGCGTCTTGCCCAGCACCGCGACAACCACGAGGGCGAGGACGATGATCGGGAAGGACAGGACGATATCCACGAAGCGCTGGATCAGCAGATCCGCCTTTCCGCCGAAATAGGCGGATGCGATGCCAAGCAGCGAGCCGAGGGAGCAGCCGATGAAGGACGACAGGAACCCGATCGTGAGCGCCGTGCGCGCGCCATAGATGATGCGCGTCAGGATGTCGCGCCCAAAGGCATCGGTGCCGAAGGGATGCTCGAGCGAGGGTGCTGCCAGCATGGAGCCGAAGTCGATGACCTCGGGCTCATGGGGGGCGATCCACTCCGCGCAAACCGCGGCAACCGCCATGAGCAGGATTACGATGGCGCCGGCGGCGCCGAGCGGCTGCGCGCGGCAGAAGGCCAGGACGCGGCCTAGAACGCCGGCGCGCCCTGCGCTGCTGGTACGGATCGGTACGGTGGTGGCGGGCATCGCGTCTCCCCTCAGCCGTGCCGCACGCGCGGATCGAGCAGGCCGTAGAGCATGTCGATGATCAGGTTGACCGAGACGAAGACCACGGCCAGCAGCATCACCAGCGCCTGGATCAGCATGAAGTCGTTGCGCGACACCGCCTCGACAAAGAGCCGCCCGATACCGTTCAGGTTGAACACCTGCTCCGTCACCACCAGCCCGCCGATCAGGAAGGCGAATTCAAGGCCGATCAGCGTGATCGCCGGCAGCAGCGCGTTGCGCATGGCATGCCGGGCGACCACCAGCCGCTCATAGACACCCTTGGCGCGCGCCGTGCGGATGTAGTCCTCCCGCATCACCTCGATGATGGAGGAGCGCACCATCCGCGCCACGACCGCCGCGTAGCGATAGCCGACCGCCAGCGCCGGCCAGATCAGCTGTGAGAGATTCTTGAGCGGATCCTGATGGAACGGCGTGTAGGTGACGGGCGGCGACCAGTTGAAGGCGGTCAGCAGCAGCAGGATGATCAGCATCCCGAGCCAGAAGGCCGGCGTCGCCAGCCCCGCAATGGTGAAGATACGGACGGCATAGTCCACCCAACTGTCGCGGAAGAGCGCGGAGATGGTGCCGAGCGGGATGGCGATCAGCACCGCGACGATCGCCGCCATGATCGCGACCTGCAGCGTCAGCCCGATGCGCGCGCCGATCTCATCGGCCACGGGCCGGCCAGTCCACATGGACTTCCCGAGGTCGAGCGTGACCAGGCCCTTCATCCAATCCAGGAACTGCTCTGGCAGCGGCTTGTCGAGCCCGAGGCGCGCACGCTCCCGCTCGATCAACTCCTGCGTCACATGCCCGCCATCGGCACGGAGCTTCACCTCCACCACGTCACCAGGCACGACGCGCAGCATCACGAAGGTCAGCAGCGCGACACCCAGTAGCGTCGGGATCATCAGCATCAGGCGGCGGCCAAGGTAGCGCAGCATCCGATGGCCCTCCCCTACAGCTTGATGCAAGCGGCCATATGGCCGGGCCGGACCTCGCGCAGCTCAGGTACCCGCTCGCGGCATTCCGCACTCGCCATCGGGCAGCGTGTGTGGAAAACGCAGCCCGTGGGCGGCTTCAGTGGCGATGGCAGCTCGCCGCGCAGCGCCCGCGGCGCGCGCATCCGCTCCACGACCGGGTCGGGCACCGGCGCGGCATCGAGCAGCGCGCGGGTATAAGGATGCAGCGGCTCCGCGTAGAGCGCGTCCCGATCTGCCGTCTCCATCACCCGCCCGAGATACATGACGACGATACGGTGCGAGAGGTGCCGCACCACGGCCAGGTCATGCGCGATGAACAGATAGGCGATGCCGAGCCGCGCCTGCAGCTCCGCCAGCAGGTTGACGATCTGGCCCTGGATGGACACGTCGAGCGCGGAGACCGGCTCGTCGCAGACGATGAAGTCGGGCTCCATCGCCAGCGCGCGCGCGATGCCGACGCGCTGGCGCTGGCCGCCCGAAAGCTGGTGCGGGTAGCGCTCTGCGAATTCCGGCAGAAGCCCGACCTGGTTCAGCAGCTCCTTCACCCGCGCCTCGGCGTCGTCGGCCCCGAAGCCGCGGCGCTTGCGGAGCGGCTCCGCGATCGTGCCTCCCACCGTCATGCGCGGGTTGAGCGAACTGTAGGGGTCCTGGAAGATCACCTGAATGCGCTTGCGCAGCTCGTTCATGCGCGCACGCGAGGCCTTGGTGAGGTCCTCGCCCTCGAACCGGATCGAGCCCGCCGTCGCTTGCTCGAGTTGCAGCACCATGCGGCCGATCGTGGTCTTGCCGCAGCCCGACTCGCCAACAAGGCCCAGCGTCTCGCCCCGGCGGAGGGTGAAGGAGACATCCTGCACGGCGCGCACCGTGGCCGTGCCGCCGAAAAAGCCGCCGAGCCGGATCGGGAAGTGTTTGGTGAGGCCCTCGACCTCAAGCAGCGTCGCGCCCTCGTTGCGCTGGGTCGCCGCAGCGTCCTCGGCTGGCGGCGCCTCGGGCGGCATGACCTCGGCGAAGTGGCAGGCGCTGGAATGGCCCGGCGCCACCGCGCGCAACGCAGGGTCCTCGGCGCAGCGATCCTGCCGCCAGCGGCAACGCGGCGCGAACCGGCAGCCCGTGGGCGGGTTCGCCAGATTCGGCGGCAGACCCTCGATCGTCTCCAGCATGCCGCCGCGCGGGCGATCGAGACGCGGAACCGACCGAAGCAGCCCGACCGTATAGGGATGGCGCGGGGCACCGAAGACCCGCGCGGCCGCGCCCTCTTCCACCAGGCGGCCGGCATACATCACCGCCACCCGGTCGGCGTAGCGCGCGACAACGCCCAGATTATGGGTGATCAGCACCAGCGTGATGCCGAGCCGGCGCGAGAGATCCTTCATCAACTCCAGGATCTGCGCCTGGATGGTCACATCCAGCGCCGTCGTCGGCTCATCCGCGATGATCAGGCGCGGATTGCAGGCCAGGCCGATGGCGATCATCACGCGCTGGCGCATTCCGCCCGAGAAGTGATGCGGGTGCTGGTTCAGCCGCCGTTCGGCGTCGGCGATGCCGACCATCTCCAGCAATTCGATGGACCGCGCGCGCGCCTGCTCATCGGTCATACCGAGATGGATCTTCAGCGGCTCGGCCAATTGCATCCCGATGGTGAGCACCGGGTTCAGGCTCGTCATCGGTTCCTGGAAGATCATGGCAATGTCGCGGCCACGCCGCTCGCGCATCTGCTCTTCCGACAGGCTGAGGAGGTCCTGCCCCTCGAACAGGATGCGGCCGCCCGTGATCCGCCCCGCCGGCTTGGCCAGAAGGCGCATGACCGCCAGCGCGGAGACCGACTTGCCGCAGCCGCTCTCGCCCACCAGCGCGAGCGTTTCGCCCGCCTGCACCGACCAGGAGACGCCATCCACCGCGCGCACGACACCGCGGCTGGTGGCGAACTCGACCTGCAGCCCCTCGACCGACAGCAGCGGCCGTTCCTCTGCAGGCAGGGGCAAGGCGGCGGTCATGGCGTCGAGGTGCGGCACCTTGGACATGCCCTTCCCCCTGGTATCGTTGTTGTGGATTATAAAATGCATTCTTTGG
>JBIKSZ010000301.1:0-3781 GCA_044348345.1 Roseomonas sp.
CCCCCGCCAAGCGGGGGAGGGTCGGGGTGGGGGTGCGTGACCGATCGCGTCTCGCCCACCCGCACCCCCACCCAACCCTCCCCCTCAATGCGGGGGAGGGCTCTTGCACAGGACGTCATGATGAAGCGCGATTTCCATGCTCCCGGCCGCAGCGCGGTCTTTGCCGCGAATGGGATGGCGGCGACCTCCATGCCGCAGGCGACGCTCGCCGCCCTCGATGTGCTGCGCGCGGGGGGCAATGCGCTCGATGCCGCGATCGCCGCGGTGGCGGTGCAGGGCGTGGTGGAGCCGCAATCCACCGGCATCGGCGGCGACTGCTTCTGCCTCTACGCGCCGGCCGGCACAGGGCAGGTGATCGCCATGAACGGGTCGGGCCGCGCGCCGCGTGGCGCGACGCCGGAGGCGCTGCGGGCGGCGGGGCTGACCGCCCTGCAGCCGCTGTCGGCGCACTCCGTCACCATCCCCGGCGCCGTCTCCGCCTGGGAGGCGCTGAGCAAGGCGCATGGGCGCAAGGGGCTGGATGAGCTGCTGCAGCCGGCGATCCGCTTCGCGGAAGAAGGTTTTCATGTGTCGCCGCGCGTTGCGCATGACTGGGAAGGCGCGGTCGGCAAGCTGTCGAACCACCCCGCCACGGCGCGGCGCTTCCTGAAGGATGGCGCGGCGCTGGCGATCGGCGACCGCTTCCTGCAGCCCGAGTTGGGCGCCACGCTGCGCGCCATCGCCAAGGGCGGCGCCAAAGCCTTCTACGAAGGCGCGGTTGCGGCCGACATGGTGGCGACGCTCCGCGCCGCCGGCGGCACGCATACGGAAGAGGATTTCGCGCGCGGCGCGACGGGCGCGGAATTCGTCACGCCGATCCGCCGCGCCTTCAAGGGCATGGACATCTTCCAATGCCCGCCGAACGGCACGGGCATCATCGCGCTGATGATCCTCGGCCTGATCGAGCGCTTCGGCGCGGCGGAGCAGGGGCCCTTCTCGGTCGAGCGCTTCCACCGCCACATCGAGGCGGCGCGGCTGGCCTATCGCGACCGCGACGCCTTCATCGCCGATCCGGCGCAGGTGGATGTGCCGGTCGAGAAGCTGCTGTCCGACGAATATCTCGGCAAGCTCTCCGCGCTGATCCGCGACGAGGCGGCGATGACGCTACCGCTGGCCGGGCAGTCGGATGCGGCGCGGCACAAGGACACGGTCTATCTCTGCGTCGTGGACCGCGACGGCAATGCGTGTTCCTTCATCAACTCGCTCTTCGAAGGCTTCGGCAGCGGCATCCTGGCGGAGAAGTCCGGCGTGCTGCTGCACAATCGCGGCTTCGGCTTCCGGCTGGAGGAAGGCCACCCGAACTGCATCGCGCCCGACAAGCGGCCGATGCACACCATCATCCCCGGCATGGCCATGAAGGATGGCCAGGCCATCATGCCGTTTGGCGTGATGGGCGGGCATTTCCAGCCGATGGGCCAGTCGCTGCTGCTGTCCAATATGTTCGACTACGGCTTCAACGTGCAGGAAGCGCTGGACGCGCCGCGGCTCTTCCCGCGCCTTGGCAAGATCCAGGTCGAGCGCGGCATCTCGTCCGCTGTCGTGGACCGGCTGAACCGGCTTGGCCATGACTGCGAGCTGATCGACAAGCCGCATGGTGGCGGCCAGGCGATCTTCATCGACCGCGCGCGGGGCTGCCTCGTCGGTGGCTCCGACCCGCGCAAGGATGGTTGTGCGCTGGGCTACTGAGGCTGAGCGTACGAAAGGGAACACGACGATGACCGAACCCTGCGATCTTTCCGCCGTTGCGGCGCGCCGGCTGATCGGCGCCCGCAAGCTGAGCCCGGTGGAATTGCTGGACAGCTGCCTCGCGCGCATCGCGGCGGTGAACCCGGCCGTGAATGCCATGGTCGCGATGGACACCGACCGGGCGCGGACCGCCGCCAAGGCGGCGGAGGCGAAGGTGATGTCGGGTGCCGCGCTCGGGCCGCTGCACGGCCTGCCCGTCGGCATCAAGGACCTGGAGGAGACGGAGGGGCTGCGCAGCACCTTCGGCAGCGAGCTCTTCGCCGACCATGTGCCAGCGAAGGACGATGGGATGGTGGCCAACCTCCGCGCCGCCGGGGCGATCGTGCTGGGCAAGACGAACACGCCGGAATTCGGCGCCGGCGCGAACACCCGCAACCTGGTCTATGGCGCGACGGGCAATCCCTTCGATCCGGCGAAGTCGGCGGCCGGTTCCTCCGGCGGCTCGGCGGTGGCGCTGGCGACAGGGATGGTGCCGATCGCATCCGGCAGCGACACCGGCGGGTCTTTGCGCAACCCGGCGGCCTTCAACGGCATCGTCGGCTTCCGCCCCTCGGCGGGGCTGGTGCCGAGCGAGCGGCGCGGCCATGGCTGGTCACACCTGCCGGTTCTGGGGCCGATGGCCCGCACCGCGGAGGATTGCGCCCTGTTGCTCTCGGCCATGGCGTCCGACGATGCGATGGACCCGCTGGCCTATACGCTGCACGGGCGGGCCGTGCGGGGCGGTGATCCGGCGCTGTTCCCGCCGATGCAAATCGACCTCTCGACGCTGCGGGTCGCGGCCAGCCCCGATCTCGGCTTCGCGCCGACGGAGCGGCACATCCGGGATGTCTTCGCGGATCGCGTCGCAAAACTGCAACCGCTCTTTGCCCGTGTGACCGAGGCCACGCCCGATTGCCGCGGCACGGACGAAGTCTTCGAGGTGCTGCGTGCCGCCGGCTTCCTGGGCGCGCATCTGGCGAAGGTGCAGGCGACCCCCGACAAGGTCGGCCCCAATGTACGCGCGAATGTCGAGGAAGGGCTCGGCTACAGCCTGGCCGATTATGCCCGTGCCGCCAGCGAGCAGACGCGGATCTATCGGGTCTGGCAGCGCTTCTTCCGCGACCACGACCTGCTGGTGACGCCGGCCATCACCATCAGCCCGCGCCCCTGGCGCGAGCTGTTCCCGGCCGAGATCGACGGCCAGCCGACGCGCAGCTACTTCCACTGGCTGGCGCTGGCCTATGCGGTGACGGTGGCCGGCCACCCGGCGATCAGCATCCCGCTCGGCCGCGACCGGGCGGGGATGCCCTTCGGGCTGCAGGTCGTCGGGCCCCGCGGGGGCGATGCGCTGGTGATGGCCGCGGCGGCGGCGATCGAGGCAGCGGTTCAGGGCGATGCGACGCTCGCCCGGCCGGTGCCCAACATCGCGGCGCTGAAGGCCGCGGCGCCGATTTCGGCCATGCCGGGCTTCCGGACGATGGATTGAGGCGGGGTCGCCGGCGCGCGGGGATATGGCCGCGCGCCGGGCAAAGGCCGTGGCGGCGTGCCCGAATTACCCGCGTGCGCCGGAAAACGCATTAAACGTTTGCAAGGTGTAGGTGTCCTTGACGCCGGCAACCGTCTGCACCCGTTCCACCACGAACAGGCCGATATCCTGGTCTGCCTCGAGATAGAACTTGCCGAGCAGGTCGTACTGGCCGCTGATGGAATGCATCTCCGACAATTCGGCGATGCCATCGGCCATTTCCCGCGCCACGCGATAGGCTTGGCCCATCTCGCACTTGATCATGACAAAAATCGCTCGCATCGCCCCTCGCTCCGGCGCCTTCGGCCCCACATTGGGGCGGGACGGGGCGAACCGCCAGAGCAGCGTCATCATGACAATGGCGCAATATTTGCTAAAGTTCTTCGCTATCGGGAGCCGGTAGCACGACATCTCTTATGTCGCGCCAGTCCGGGCCGGCGGCGTCTCGTCCCGTGAGGCGGGGCTTGCTCATTCGAGACTTGCGAGGCCCTC
>JBIKSZ010000101.1:0-12506 GCA_044348345.1 Roseomonas sp.
GACGGCTGGCTTGCGGCTGAGGGGCAGCATCACGCCGGAGTTCAGCCTGACCTTCGGCGCCGGGATGGAATACGACCTGAACAGCAAGGTGGACCGCTATTCGGGCCGCAGTGCGATCGTGGATCTCGAGACCTTCTCGATCAACGCCAGCCAGCAGCAGAATGAGTTGCGGGCGGTGGGCTCGGCCGGCATGCGCTACATGATCGCGTCGAATCAGGCGCTGGCCTTCGACGCATCTGTGCGGCAGATGCCCTACGGCAACGACCCTTCGATCACCACCATGCTGCGTTACAGCATCGGCTTCTGATCAACATGACGGCCGGGGCGGGATGACCCGCCCCGTCGCGCCCCCTCTGGACCCGTGCCGGGGGCAGGATCACTCTGCCGCACCGGGACAAGCCCAGAAGGAGGACGCCTGAATGTCGACGGATAAAGTCGCGCTCGTCACCGCGGCGGGCAGCGGCATGGGCGCCGCGGCGGCGCGCCGCCTGGCGGCGGATGGCTTCAAGGTCGCCCTGCTCTCCTCCTCCGGGAAGGCGGAGGCGCTGGCCGCCGAGCTCGGCGGTTTCGCGGTCACGGGCTCGAATCAGTCGAATGACGATCTGGGGCGCCTGGTGGAGGGCGCGATGGCGCGCTGGGGCCGCGTGGATGTGCTGGTCAACAGCGCCGGGCATGGGCCCCGCGCGCCGATCCTCGACATCACCGATGCGCAGTGGCACGCGGGCCTCGACATCTACCTGATGAACGTCATCCGGCCGACGCGGCTGGTGACGCCGATCATGCAGGCGCAGGCATCCGGCGCCATCATCAACATCTCGACCGCCTGGGCCTTCGAGCCGAGCGCGATGTTCCCGACCTCTGCCGTCTTCCGCGCGGGGCTTGCGGCCTTCACCAAGGTCTTCGCGGATACCTATGCGGCCGAGAATCTGCGCATGAACAACATCCTGCCCGGCTGGATCGACAGCCTTCCCGCAACCGAGGAGCGCCGCCGCAGCGTGCCGATGCAGCGCTACGGAACGGTGCGGGAGATTGCGGCGACTGTCGCCTTCCTGGCCTCGGACGGGGCGGGGTACATCACGGGCCAGAACATCCGCGTCGATGGCGGGCTGACCCGCGCCGTGTGAGCCGCAGAATCGCGCTGCGCCCCCCGCGCTTGGCGGCGCGGCGATGCGCGGCCAGGATGCCCGCGACACTGGCGTGAGGGGGAGAGTGCCATGCCGAGCCTGGCTGTGAACGGGACCGAGATCCACTATGCCGAGGCTGGCGCCGGCGGCGTGCCGCTGCTGCTGGTGCATGGCACGCTCGGCGATCAGCGGAGCTTCGGCGCGCAAATGAAGCCGCTCGCCGCGGCGGGCTTCCATGTCATGGCGCTGTCGCTGCGCCATTGCTGGCCCGGCACCTGGCCGGCGGAGGGCGGAGATTTCCGCATCGACACGCATGTCGCCGATGTCGCGGCCTTCATCGCGGCGCTGGGCAAGGGGCCGGTCGCGCTGCTCGGTCATTCCCGCGGCGGGCATATCGCGCTCCGCGTCGCGGAACGGCATCCCGCTTTGCTGCGCGCGCTGATCCTGGCCGAGCCGGGCGGCGAGCTGGATGAGAGCCTCGGGGGCAAGCCTGGCGCGGCGGCGCAGGCCAGCGCCTTCGCGCAAGCCGCCGAGTTGGTCGCGGCGGGCGATGAGGAGGGCGGGCTGAAGGTCGTGGCCGAGCACACTGGCGGCCCCGGCGCCTGGGAGCGGCGGCCGGAGGAGCGCAAGGCCGTCAGCCGCGCCAATGCGCGCACCCTGCTGGGCCAGCGGCATGAGGCCCGCCGCGCCTATTCGCGCGCCGGGGCCACGTCCATCCGTACGCCGACGCTGTTCCTCTATGGCGCCAATACGCGCCCGGGCTTCGTCGCGAATGTCGAAGCGCTTTCGGGCGCGATCGCGGGGTCGAAGGTGGCGGTGATCCCGAATGCCACGCACGGCCTGCCTTACGAGAACCCGAAGGACTTCAACGCCGCGGTCGTCGGCTTCCTGGGCGCGCTCTGAGCAGGGCCGGCGCGCAGCCGGGGCGGGGCGCCATGGCCAGGGTGGTCTGCACCGGCATCGCCGTGCTGGACCAGGTGTGGGAACTGCCGGCCCTGCCGGAGGCGCCGGGCAAGTATATCGCCTCCCGCCTCCGCGCGGTCGGTGGCGGCATGGCGGCGAATGCGGCGGTTGCGGTCGCGGCACTCGGCGGCGAGGCCGCCTGGTGCGGGCGGCTCGGCGCGGATGCGGCGGGCGCGACCTTGCTGGCCTCGCTGCGGCGTCACGGCGTGGATACGCGTGGCGTCACCGTGGCGGAGGGCGCGCGCTCCCCGAATTCTGCCGTGCTGCTGGATGGGGAGGGCGAGCGCATCCTGGCCGTCTTCCCCGGCGACGGCCTGCCCGAGGATGCGCCGATCCCGCCCGAAGTGCTGGAGGGCGCCGGCGCCGTGCTGGCCGATCCGCGCTGGATCGGCGGCGCCGAGCGGCTGTTCGCGCTGGCCGCGGCGCATGGCCTGCCGCGCGTCTTCGACGCCGACATCGCCCCGCGCGAGGTGCTGCATCGCCTCGCGCGGCAGGCGGAGCATGTGATCTTCTCCGAACGCGGCCTTGCTGCCTTTTGCGGCCATCCGGATGCGGCGGCGGGGCTTGCAGAGGCGGCGGCGCTGCTGCCGGGCCAGGTCGCGGTCACGCTCGGCGCCCGGGGCAGCCTGTGGTGGCGCGGGGGCAGGGCAGTGGGTCTCGGCGCGCCGCGCGTCCAGGCGCGCGATACCACCGGCTGCGGCGATGTCTTTCACGGCGCCTATGCGCTGGCGCTGGCCGAGGGCGCTGCGGTTGAGGATGCGGCGCGGCTTGCCACCGCGGCCGCGGCGCTGAAGGCCGAGCGTGGCAGCGGCTGGAAGAGCATGCCGGACCGCGCCGCAGCCGAGGCGCTGGCCCGTCAGGGCTGGAGCTGACGCCGCACGCGGACGTGCAGACGAGGAGCCGTGGCCGTCGCGAGTCCGCGAGATCAAGCCAGGATCTGCGCGCCCGTCGGCTTGCGGGCGATGGCCACGCGTGGGCGCTGCTCTGCGTCGCACACCAGCTCCAACGCCTCATAGCCGTCCTGGCGCTGCAGAAGCCGCAGGGCCTGCTTGTCCTGCCCCTCGCCGAATTCGAAGGCGAGCCACCCGCCGGGCCGGAGGAAAGGCAGTGCCTCCGCGACCAGGCGCTGGTGGATGGCAATGCCATAGGGGCCGCCGTCGAAGGCCTCGCGCGGTTCGTGGTCCAGCAGGTGGCGCCGATCACCCTCTAGACGACCCGTGGAGATGTAGGGCGGGTTGCAGACGACGAGATCGACGCGGCCTTCGAGGCCGAGCCCCGCGAGGGGCGCGAACATGTCGCCCTGCATCACCCGCACCCGCGCGTCGAGCCCGAGGCGCGCGGCGTTGCGCCGGGCGGTTTCGCTGGCAGGTCCGGTGATGTCGGTCGCGAAGACACGTGCGCCGGTATGCAGCGCCGCGATGGCCAGGGCGAGGTTGCCGGACCCGCAGCCGATGTCGAGCACCAGCGGATCGGGCGTCGTCGCGATCCGCATCAGCGCATGCCGGCAGAGCAGTTCCGTCTCCGCGCGGGGGTGGAGCACGGCGCCCGTGACATCGAGGTCGAGGCCCATGAACGGCGCGCAGCGCGGCGCGGTGTCGTCCTCTCTCATGCGGGGCTCCGTCCCGGCTGGGCCTGTGCGGTGAAGGGAGGGCAGGGTGGCAGGCGGCGGGAGCCCGCGCGAAACGCGATCGCGTCAGCGCAGCGCGTCCCTGCCGCGGCCATGCCGGTTGCGGCGCCGCTGCGGCCAACGCTAGGCTTTCGCATGCGACCAGCCTGCGGCAGATCGAGGGGGACCGTCCGGGTGGCGGATGCAGCGTCGATCCTCGCGCCTTGCGCGCGTTGGCCCAGATGACCACCGCGCTGCTGCCGGCGGCCGACAGCTACGATGCGCTTGCCGCGCGCTTCCGCTGGGACATCCCGGCGCGCTGCAACATTGCGGAAGAGGCGTGCGACCGCTGGCGTGGCACCGGCCGGACGGCGCTGATCCATCTGCGCGAGGATGGCGGCATCGAGCGCATCGGCTTCGACGAGTTGCACCGCCGCGCCTGTCGGCTGGCCAATGTGCTGGAGGCGCATGGCATCGCGCGCGGCGACCGCATCGGCGTGCTGCTGCCGCAATCGCCGGAGGCGGCGGTGGCGCATCTCGCGGCCTATCGGATCGGCGCCATCGCCGTGCCGCTGTTCCTGCTGTTTGGGGACGCGGCGCTGGAGTATCGCCTGGCCGATTGCGATGCCGCCGCGCTCATCACCGATGCGGACGGGCTCGAGAAGATCGCATCGCTGCGCGATCGCCTGCCGGCGCTGCGGTTGGTGCTGGCCACAGGCGGCGGGGAGGGCGCGCGCGACCTGGCGGCGGAAATGGCGCGCGCGAAGGACAGCCACGCCTGCGTCGCAACGGGGCCGGATGATCCGGCGCTGATCATCTACACCTCCGGCACCACTGGTAGCCCGAAGGGCGCGCTGCACGGGCATCGCGTGCTGCGCGGCCACCTGCCGGGTGTCGAATTTCCGCAGGAGCGATTCCCTCAGCACGGCGACCTGTTCTGGACGCCGGCGGATTGGGCCTGGATCGGCGGGCTGCTGGATGTGCTGCTGCCGAGCCTCTTTCATGGCGTGCCGGTGCTGGCGCATCGCATGGCGAAGTTCGACCCGGAGCGCGCCTTCGCGCTGATGGCCGCGCATGGCGTGCGCAACGCCTTCCTTCCGCCGACCGCGCTCAAGATGCTGCGCGCGGTGCCCGATCCTCGCCGCTTCGGCCATCGTCTGCGCAGCATCGGCAGCGGCGGCGAGACGCTGGGGGCGGAGATGCTGGATTGGGGCCGCGAGGCCTTCGGCCTGACCATCAACGAGTTCTACGGCCAGACGGAATGCAACCTCGTCGTCTCCAACTGCGCGGGGCTGTTTCCGGTGAAGCCCGGCTCCATGGGCCGTGCCGTGCCGGGGCATGAGGTCGCCATCCTCGGCGATGACGGCGCGACGCTGCCGCCCGGCCGGGAAGGCGCGATCGCGGTGCGCGCGCCTGATCCGGTGATGTTCCTCGGCTACTGGAACCGGCCGGAGGCAACACGGGCGAAATTCCGCGGTGAATGGCTGCTGACCGGCGACTGCGGCAGCATGGATGCGGAGGGATATCTCACCTTCCTCGGCCGCGATGACGACGTGATCACCTCGGCCGGCTATCGCATCGGCCCGGGCGAGGTAGAGGATTTCCTTCTGTCCCACCCCGCTGTCGCCATGGCCGCGGTGATCGGCCTGCCCGATCCGCTGCGCACCGAGCGTGTCACCGCGGTGATCGTGCCGAAGCCGGGCGTCCTGCCCTCGGCCGTGCTCGCCGCGGAGATCCAGGATTGCGTGCGCTCCCGCCTCGCGGCGCATCTCTACCCGCGCCAGGTGGAGTTCACGGATGCCTTGCCGATGACCGCCACCGGCAAGATCATGCGCGGCGCGCTGCGCCAGCTCTATGCGGCGAAGGAGCAGCCCTGATGCCAGCGAACCAGCTGCCCATGCTCGACCACGCGCTCGGCGATGAGATCGACGCGCTGCGCGACAGCGTCCGCGCCTTCGCCGATCAGCGCATCGCGCCCATCGCAGCCGAGATCGACCGCACCGACGAATTCCCGCGCCATCTCTGGCCGGAGATGGGGCGGCTTGGCCTGCACGGCATCACTGTGCCGGAGGCGTATGGCGGCGTCGGCATGGGCTATCTGGCGCATACCGTGGCGATGGAAGAAGTCAGCCGCGCCTCGGCCAGCGTCGGCCTGTCCTATGGCGCGCATTCCAATCTCTGCATCAACCAGATCCGCCTCAACGGCACGGAAGACCAGCGCCGCCGCTATTTGCCGAAGCTCGTCTCCGGCGAGCATCTCGGCGCGCTGGCGATGAGCGAGCCGGGGGCGGGGTCCGATGTCGTCTCCATGAAGCTGCGCGCGGAGAAGCGCGGCGATCGCTTCGTGCTGAACGGCACCAAGCTCTGGATCACCAACGCGCAGTATGCCGAGACGCTGGTCGTCTACGCCAAGACCGCGCCGGAGGCCGGCCCGAAGGGCATCACCGCCTTCATCGTGGAGCGCGGTTTCCGCGGCTTCCGCCCCGCGCAGAAGCTCGACAAGCTCGGCATGCGCGGCTCGCCCACCAGCGAGTTGGTCTTCGAGAATTGCGAGGTGCCTGCGGAGAATGTGCTCGGCCAGCTCGATGGCGGAGTGCGGGTGCTGATGTCGGGCCTCGACTACGAACGCGCGGTGCTGGCGGCGGGGCCGATCGGCATCCTCCAGGCCTGCCTCGACCTGGTCGTGCCCTATATCCACGACCGTCGGCAGTTCGGGCAGCCGATTGGCGAATTCCAGTTCATCCAGGGCAAGGTCGCCGACATGTACACGGCGTTGAACGCCTGCCGCGCCTATGTCTATGCGGTGGCGCGCGCCTGCGATGCGGGGAAGTCCTCGCGCAAGGACGCGGCCGGGGCGATCCTGTTCGCGGCGGAAGCCGCGACGAAGGCGGCGCTCGACACCATCCAGATCCTGGGCGGCAATGGCTATATCAACGACTACCCGGCCGGCCGCCTGCTGCGGGACGCCAAGCTGTATGAGATTGGCGCCGGCACCAGCGAGATCCGCCGCCTGCTGATCGGCCGGGAGATTTTCCGGGAAACGGCCTGAGGCGGCGTGGCGGCGGGGCACCCTGGCGGCGGCTGCCCCGATTGCGCCATGAAGGCTTCGCGGTCCGGGCATGATCCGCCGCTAGACCAGCCATCGAGCGTGATGGACAAGCCCGGACCGATCCCGCACCGTGATCCCCTCGCTCACCGGAGCCGCTATGACCCGGAGCCGCCATGAGTAGTCCGCGCCCCCTGCTGAAGACCCCGCTGGCCGAGGTGCAGGTCCTCACCTTTGAGGGCCAGCCCGTCCATGCGCGCTTTGCCACGCTGCGCGACGCGCTGGCCGCCCGTGCCTCCACCGCGGCCGGAGGGCTGTTGGCGGAGCCGTTGGCCGGCGCCGCGGCCATCACCTGGTACAGCGAAGGTGAGGGGGAGGCGCTGAACTTCTCTGCCCTGCCGGCGAGCCGCGTCGAGTCGGGCCGCCTCCGGCTGGCCCGCGCCCTGCGCGACCTGGAGCCGCTGCTGGAGGACCCGGCGCTCGGACCCGTGCTGCGGCTGGCGCTGGTGGTCCCCGGCAGCCGGGCGATCTGGGTCCTGGATGACCGCGTGACCTTGTCGGAATGGGGCTGCCTCGGGGCCGGGGCGGCGGCGACGCCCGCGGCCATGGCTGCGCAGATTCGCGACGTGCTCGGCCCCTTCTCGCCCTTGCTGGCGGGGGTGGATGAACGCTTCTTCGCCGGCGCGCCGCTGTCGGTCTTCCGCAAGCCGGTGGCCGCGGCCGCGCCGCGCCCGGCCGTGCCCTTTGCAGCGCCTGCTGCGGCGGCCGCCACGGCTGCCACCGCGCTGCCTGCGGCGCAGGCCGTAGCACCGGTGCGCACCGCGCCGCCGCTCTGGGTGCTGCCGCTGGTGACGTTGGCCGCGCTCGCCTTTTTGCTGCTCGGCTTCTGGCTCGCCTGGAACGCCTTCGCGCGCGACATCGCAGCGCGCCGGATCGAGGTGCCGCTGATCGACGAAGCGGCGACCGAGCGTGCCTTGCAGGTGCAGCGCGACACCAATGCCGCGCTGGAACAGGAGCTGGAGCGTGTCCGCCGCGCGCTGGCCGTGCCGGATGTCTGCACCGCGGCCGGCCCGCTGGAGTTGGCGCCCCCGCCGGAGCGCCGGCCCGTGCCGCCCGCTGCCGTGCCGCCCGCCGCACCCACCCTACCGGGGCAGCCGCCGGCCGCGCCCATCAACTCGCTCGGTCAGTTGCTGGAACGCGCGACGGTGATGGTGGTGACCATCAACCCGGGCGGCACGCTCGGCCATGGCTCGGGCTTCTTCATCGCGCCCGACACGGTGCTGACCAATGCGCATGTGGTGGAGAACGGTGTGGGTGGGCGGGTCTTCGTCACCTCCGCCGCGCTCGCCCGGGCCATCCCCGCGCAGATCGGCGCCATGACGCGCGGGCCCGGCGGCGGCAACATCCAGCCGGGCATGTCCGACCTCGCCGTGCTGCGCCTGGCCGAGCCCGCGCCGGGCGCGCAGCCCCTGGCGCTGACCGCGCTGGGCGAGCGGCTGACCGATGTGGTTGCCGCCGGCTACCCCTCTGCCGTCGTCCAGCAGGAGACGGAGATGCGCGGCTTCATCGATGAGCTCGCGCGCGGCCGCCTGCAGCGCCCGCCGGAACTGGTGCTGACGCGCGGTTCCATAACCTCGATTCAGCAGCTGCCCACCGGGCCGACGGTGATCCCGCACAGCGCGGAGATTTCGGCCGGCAACAGCGGCGGGCCGCTTGTGGACAATTGCGGCCGCGTGGTCGGCATCAACACCTTCGTCACGCGCGGCACCGCCTTCGCCGGGAGTGTGAAATACGCGCAGAAGGTGGACTCGATCCTGCCCTGGTTGCAGCAGAACGGCATTGCCGTCGCGACCCGGGCGGATGCGTGCCAGCCGCTCGCGCCCGGCCTGCCCGCGACGCCCCAGGCGGCCGCGCCCGCGGCGCCGGCAGCACCCGCGGCCGCAGCCCCCGCGGCCGCCCCTGGGTCGCGCTAGCAGCATCGCGCGCCGACGATGGACGCCACCCTTCTCCGCACCACGCGCAATGCGGATCTGATCGCACTCGGCACGGGCGGGCAGCGCGTGGCGCGTTGCTGGGACCAGATCACCGCGCATCTCGCCGCGACGCTCGGGCCCGACCATGCGCGGCTGTTCGCGGAGCCCAGCTTCAACGCCGCCGACAGCACGATCGCCTGGTATGCGCAAGGCGAAGGCAGCGCGACGCCGATCGAGGCGATGGCCGAACCGCAGCAGGGCGCCGCGCGCGAGCGTCTGGCCGCGCTGGTGCAGGAGGTGCAGGCGGCCGCCGCGCGGCTGAAGCAGGGCAAGCGTGAGGATGAGCGCCTGCTGGGCGAGTTGCTCGACCTCGCGCTCGTCGTCCCCGATGCGGCCGCGGTGCATGTGGTGGAACGGCCGGATGGCGCGCTGCAGCCGGTGCTGGCGGGCTGGGGCCATCACCGCGCGGGTGAAAGCGCGGCGCCTGAATTGCTGCTGGGCGTCGCGGGTGTTGGCGCGCGGCGTGTCTCCGGCATGCGGATCATCGGGCCGCCGCCGGCCGTCGCGGCACGTGGCGCCTGGTGGCCCTGGCTGCTGGCGGCGGCGCTGCTCCTGGCGCTGCTGCTGTTCCTGCTGATCCTGCTGCGCGATCCCTTCGGCTGGTTCCGCGCGCCGCTGGCGCAATGCGTGATCGTGCCCGGCCAGGTCGAGCGCCTGCAGGCGCTGCGTGAGGCCGAGGCGCGGGAGACAGCGCTGCGCGCCGAGATTGCGCGCCGCACGCTGGAACTCGGCGACCGCCGCGCGGCCTGCCCGCCGCTGCCCGCGCCCGTCACGCCGCCCGCCACGCCGCCCGCCACGCCGCCGCGCGAGCCCCCGCGCACCGAGCCTGCGACGCCACCCGCGACGCCGCCCACGCCGCCACCCTCGCGCGATCTGCAGCGCGCGGAACAGCAGGGCGGGCAGGCGGGGGCG
This sequence comes from Roseomonas sp., assembly GCA_044348345.1. Classification (GTDB taxonomy): domain Bacteria; phylum Pseudomonadota; class Alphaproteobacteria; order Acetobacterales; family Acetobacteraceae; genus Falsiroseomonas. The sequence goes on from JBIKSZ010000101.1 coordinate 9,685, forward strand.
CTGCAAATCGTTCTGGGCTGGGACGACGTCAACGACCTCGACCTTGCGGTCCAATGCCCGAATGGGCAGCGCATCAGCTTCCAGCAGCGCAGCGCCTGCGGCGGTGAGCTCGACGTGGACGCGAATGTCGGGCCGCCCTTCACCAGCCAGGCGGTGGAGAATGTGCGCTTCGGCAGCCAGCCCGCGCCCGGCCGCTACCGCATCTTCGTCACGAACTTCCCGCGCGCGCAGCAAACGGGGCCGGCGCGCTCGCCCTTCCGCGTGACGGTTCGCCAGGAGGGCCGGCCCGATCGCGTGATCACCGGCACCGTCGGCCGCGGCGAGACGCTGGAGGTCGGACATGTCGATGTCCCCGCCCGCTGACCCCGGCGCGCCCGCCATGCAGCGGCTGACGGAGCTTCGGCTCGATCGCTATCGCGTGCTGCTGCCGGGCGGCATGGACCCCGCGGCGGCGCGTGCGCGGCTGGCCGCGTTGCTCGCGCGCACGACTGGGCCGGAGACCGCCGGCCTCTTCGCCGACAGCCGCGACGAGGGCGAGCTTCGCATCTTCCTCGCCCCGCCCGGCGCCATCGCGCGCGCCGATGACCTGGCGGAGGCCGAGCGCGCGAAGCTCGGCGCCGAGATCGGGCGGCTGCTCGGCGCGCTGCGCCGTGCGGCGCAGCAGGCTGCCGAGGCCGACCCGGCCGGCGCGGGCGACCTGCCGGCGCTGGTGCAGGCCGCGCGGGAGGTGCCGAGCCTCGATTGCGTCTTCGCCCATGAAGGCCGGCCGATCCTCGCTGGCTGGGGCCTGGCGCCGCAGACACATCCAGCCGGGCTTGGGCTGCTCGCGCCGCTCGATGATGGGCGGCCGCCGGAACGGCCGGTTTCGGCGCATTGGGGCCTGCTGGGCGCGGCCGCGGCGTTGCTGCTGCTGCTGGGTGCGCTGGCGGCGCTGCTCATCCCGCTGGTTGCGCCCTGGTTCTCGCCCGGCGCCTCGGCCTGCGCGATCATGCCTGCGCATCTCGAGCGCGCCGCCGAGTTCGAGCGTGCGCAGGAGCGCGAGCGGGATTTGCGCCACCGCATCGCGGAGGCGGCGCGCGAACTCGGTGCCCGGCGGGCCAATTGCCCCCTGCCGGAGCCGCCGCGCGCGCCCGAACCACCGCCTGCGCCCGAACCGCCCCCGGCACCGGAGCCGCCGGCTGCGCCGGAGCCACAGCGGGCGCCTGACCCGCCCCCGCCGCCACCTCCGCCGCCCCCCCCGCCGCCGCCGCGCCCGCAGCCGCCGCCACCTCCGCCGGCGCCAGAGGCACGGCGGCCGCCGCCCAACACGGAACCCTGCGACGCCAATCAGAGCAGCGGTGGCGCCGGCCTGACGGAGCGCAACCACTATCTCGGGCCGGCGCCGGGGCGCGTCCGGCTGGAGTACAACAACCTGATCGCGCCGGACCGGATCGTGGTCTATCACCGCGGCCGTGTGCTGGGCACGACGGGCACCTTCGTGCCGGGGCGTGGCACCATCGAGTTCGACTGGAACCCGCCGCCCGGCGGCTCGCCGCAGGACTATGTGGTGACGGTCGAAGTCACCGGCGCGCCGGGCGAGCCGCTCACGCGCTGGGCCTATAACCTCGGCTGCCCCGGCGGGCGTTGAACGCCTGCCGGTGGGCCTGATGGCGCTTCCGGGGCGCGATCGGTCATTGTTCCGCCGCAGGGCGGGGCCATTATGGTGCGGGACCGTTTCTGAACCGAAGGTGCGGCGATGGGCAGTGCGATGATCCTCGGCAGGCTAGGCAAAGCGCAGCTCGGCGCGCTGCTGGGCGTGGCGCTGCTGGTGCAGGGCTGCGCCACCACGGGCGGGCCCATGGCCAACACGGCGAACCTGACGCCGGCGCAGCGCCAGCTGCGGGACCAGGACCAGCGCTGGTGGCAGACCACGGCGACGGGCGCCGTCTCAGGCGCTGCGCTCGGTGCGGTGGCGGGCGCTGCGTTCGGCGGGCGCAACAACCGTGGCGAGGCGGCGCTGATCGGCGCGCTGATCGGTGGCATCGCCGGCACCATGGCCGGCGCGACCATGGCCAACCGCACGCTGGACTTCGAGAACCGCGAAGCCTCGGCCAATGAGCGCATCGCCTCCGCCCAGCAGGCTGCGGCGAGTTTCGAGCAGGCGGCGATGACCGCGAAGCAGGTGACGGATGAGAATTCCCGCCGGCTTGAGGCGCTCGACCGTCAGTACCGCGCGCGGCAGATCACCGCCGAGCAGTACCGCCGCGCCGCAGCGCCGATCCAGCAGGACAAGGAGTTGATGGAGCGCGCCGCCGGCGATGCGCGGTCCATGCGCGAGCGCATGGTGGGCCAGCGCGACGCGCTGCCCGGCATCACCTCGGCGGAGGCGCGGATCGGCCCGGCGCAGCGCAGCCTGGAATCCTCTGCTGCGCAGCTGGACGAGCTGCTGCGCCGCGTGCCGGCCGGCTGAGGCGCGCATGATTACCCGCCGGTTGCCCCCGATCCTCGCGCTGCTCGCTGCGGCCGGCTGCGCGACCAACCTGCCGCCGCAGGAGCGCGGCTTCTTCGAGGCGATCGGTGCCGCCGCCACCGGCGAGGATGTCGCCCGCGACCGCCGCCTGCAGGAGGATGCAGCCACGGCCGAACGGCGCGCGGCGGAGATGCGCGCGCGCCTCGATACCGCGCAGCGTGAGGCGAATGCGAGCAGCGTGGCCGTCGGTGCGGCTGAGGCGCGTTTGCGCCGGCTGGAGGCCGAGATCGCCACCTTGCGCCGCCGCGCCGCCGCCCTGCCGCGGACGGGCGATGCCGCGCAGCGCGCGGAGACGGAGCGCCTACGGCGCGAG